>NZ_JAWONS010000221.1:0-117310 GCF_033342255.1 Clostridium boliviensis | reverse complement strand
CCACAGCAGCACAGCCGGAAACAATTGTAAATCCTGATTTAATTGTGAAGGAACCTGTTGCTTCCGCTTCTGAAGCAATAATAAAGAAAACAGCTACTCGCTCCAATGCAGATAGTGTGAATGGAGGAATTACCTTTACCGGCTTTTTGGAAGGTCTGGTATCTGGTGTTAAATTTCTGGCTTCTAAGGTTCAAACGCTGGCAAATAAAGCGACATCATTCTTTTATTTTAAATCCTTCGGAGATGATGAGTCCGATGTGAGTGGTTCATCCCTTTCTTCTCTTCCGGAATCTACTGATACAAGCCGTGTTGACCTTCTTGATTCTTCAATAAAAGACTGGACCTTCATTGCATTTGATCACCGGACTGAAGGAGATATCCATATGAATAAGAAAGATATGGATTTAAAGAACGGAGAAAATGATTCTTACAATGCCTATGGAGATTCCCAGGGGGACGGAACTTTAGAGGGCGCTGTCTACGGACTATTTGCGGCAACGGATATCCCTCATCCAGACGGACATTCTGGAGTAGTGTTTCAAAAAGATGATCTGGTTTCTGTTGCGACAACAGACCGGAATGGTGATGCCAGTTTCCTAGCCATTACCCAGGCTCCCGGATATACCTTCAATTACCAGAACGGTGCTATCGAAAAGACAAGTAACGGCTGGGCAGACCAGGCACCGGGAAATCTTTACACTGGCATGGGAGCAGCAATAGGAAAAGAGTCAGATACCGAAAGCTTTGAGGGACATACTGAAAGGGGAAGCAGCATTTCCCTTACAGACAGCCGGAATGAAACGTCTTCCGGTTATGAGAAACTTTCCTCCAACCAGGGAAAGGACGGTACCGGGGACAGCAGCCATTCCTATCCGATAGAAAATAATGAAACCTTAAACGGAAACTGCTGGATCGGAAGACCTTTGATTGTAAATGCAGATGGAACTCAGTATTACGTGAAAGAACTGACCCGTTCAGAAGGTTATGAGCTGTCTGTCTATGGAAAGGATGCAGCTATTAGTAATAGGGATGCTTTTCAAGCTGGCGGAAATCCTTCCGCAGAGGGGACCGTATCTGTAGGAACTATTGGCGTAGATCGGGTAAAGGGAATTAATACCTTTACGGTAAAGAGCAGCGGAACCATAAACGGGTATCAGATTTATGCGCAGAACATTCCAAAAGGTGCCTCCTTTTATACAACGAAAAGCCAGGTGGTAGAAGATCCAAGCGGAACTCATACGGAATATGTGACCAAAAAGGAAAACGCTCTGGCACAAACGGAAGGAGCTAGAGTCATTATAAACGGTGAATCTGTACCAGCAAAGGCCGGGGATATCATTTCCCTGCCAAACGGGGATACAGCTACCGTCACTAAGGTATCCGAACCGGAGTATGACTATATCGCAGCCAGGCCTGATAATGCTCTGCGTTATACGATTCCAACCTTCCAGGATAAGGAAAATACCGGGGACATCGCAGAGGACGCCAACGCAGCATTAAAGAAAGCTTCGTTTAAGGAGCCGGATGAGAGTGCACCGTGGATGATGATTCCGGTAGAGGGAGATACCTTTGAGGAACAGGCCATAAGCCTATATGAAGGCATGGAGACTGCCGGGCTTTCTACTTTTAACTGTTTGAAAATAGAAGAAATAAAAGATGGAAAAGCAGTTATCCGCTATTCTTATCGGGTAGGTACTTCAATATCGGCAAGCATCTATGATGAAGTATTAAAAATCCTTTATATAAAGAAAGACATTGATTTTGATATCAATGGAACGGAATTACCTGGATATGTGTATGTACCATATACGCCGGATCAGTTTGCAGATTCAACCGAAAACTCAAACGGATTTGTGACCTATGCGAAGGTAAGATCCGGTGAATTGTCAAAGACAAAAGCCATCTATCCGGAAGATTTGTCAGCCATTACGGTGACGGAAAGCCCGGAGCGTACTTACTGGGTATACAGTGAGGGCGAACCGATCCGGAATAACGATGGAAGCATTAAGACAATCATGGTTCAGGAAGAGGTCCAGGTTTCTCCTGGGTATGAGCTGAAAGATGTGGATACCCCTGTAACGGCTGTTTATGACGGGAAAGGTTATACCATAGAGGTGGGAGGGGAAAATGAAACCACTTCTACTGATTACAAGATTTCCTATACAGATGATTTTGTGGAAGGGACAAATACCACACCGGAGGAATACGCTGGGTATTACGGAACTATCTCCGTATCTCCTAATATGGCCGGGGCAGGGACCTACATTGAAACGGTTACGCTGCATTATGATAAAAACCAGTTATATTCAGATGGAGGGACACGCCAAAGGAAAATTTCTGTAGAAGAGCGTCCCATTATGCAGAAGATCAAGATTACAAAGGATATTTCTACTAATAATGATGGAACTTATAAAGATAATACCTATGCAGAAACTGGACATGAGGATAAGTTTACGGAAAACGCAGGAGGTAAAGAAAATGACGCAGGATATTTAAAGAACTTTCGGTTCAAAGCCTATTTAAAGTCCAACTTAGAACGGCTCTACCGAGCAGAGGATGGAACCGTAACATGGCAGAATCGAAATGGTAACACTGTGGATATCAATACCTACCGGGCAGCTTTCCCTGAAAAAGCCCAAAAGCTTTACACCAGGGTAGATTACCAGACCAATTCTCTAAGTAAGGATTCAAACAAGGCAGCAATCGCCAATACGGAACTTTATAACTATACCAGTGGCTTGATTAATCTAAATCAGAACCCAGGCTATACGACGATTTTGGAGAAAACGAAGCAAAAAGTCAAAGACAAGGCTGGAAATGAACGGGAGGTCAACTGCGACAATTATAAAAAATTCTTTGATGCAATAAAAGTGGCCAATGAGGACCAGTGGGACCGGACAGATAATAATAGCAGCTCCTTTAAACCATTTGCAATTATAAAAAAACTCCTATTTGGAATAAACGGAGGGGAAAAAGACTATCCAGCCTTACATAACAATGCGGATATTGAAAATAAGATCAATACCTCAGATACCGCAAAAGATAACGCCCTTCAGTCTGATCATGTCCGCCAGTTTGCCATAACCTGGTATCTAGACGATGAAGTAGCAAAGCTGGTCAAAGATAATCCTGCTGGGGAGAAAGAAAGTGCTTCAGGTAATGAATCATATTCCGATGAGATTTATGATAAAGCCCTTTCCGAAGCAATTAAGAAGGCAGAAAACTACTTAAAACCGTTTTTTACTTATGATTTAGATGAAATCTACTCGATCAGCTGGGACAGTGAAACAGACGGAGGAAAAGATAAAGACAATACAACGCTTAGTGCAGATTTAGAAGATACCGGAGCGGGTTATTGTTATGGTATCTCAGAATATCTTCCATACGGAACCTATTTGGCTGTAGAACAGCAGCCCTTTAACAAAGACTTAGGGGACCTTTTTAATAAGCATTATAAAACCGATGCGCCCAAGGAAATCGAACTTCCATCGGTCTATGCCCGATGGAGCGGGGCAGGCTCTGAGGGTGGTAAATCCGGATCAGATCAGACCCCGGAGGTATTAAGCAACTATTATCATTATAACGCAGCGGATAACGTCTCACAGCTTTCCTCCAAATACCATATCCGCTTTAACGAGGAGTGGCCGGGAGAAGGCGGAGATGATTTAAGAAAGTATGTAATCCGGGCGCACAATTACCTGGGGGATTATGAAATTTATCAGTACGGTTTAGACCTTAACAAGCTTTCCGGCTCATCTGCCGGTGATCCATCAGGACGAGGACACTTTACCATTACCCAGGGAGGAAATGATCCAGTAAAGGATTACTACAACACGTTGGTTGATCCGGAAGGCGCCGGTGGAAATCCAAACAGCCACTATCTGGCCGACAATGGAAATTCCGGAAAGCATACTGCAAACGGAACCACTTATGAGACAGACGGAATAGAAAAAATCTACCGTTACGGGTCTGCATCTGAAGATAAACAGACCTATGACAATGTTTCCTTCCCTTCCGGAGATGGAGAGGTCTACCGGGACAATGTGACGGTTATGGAAGGAATGCAGACAGCTTATGACGGGAAATACGCGTCCATGCTGGTACCGTGGAGTGTCGCAGAGCCAGCTGATGAAACGGAAGATACCGTACAGAATCTGGATGGAACATCGAGCTATAAGGGCTATGCTTATCGAAAGTACCGGAACACCTTTTACACAAGCAGGTTACGGATTGAAAAGGTGGATTCCGAAACAGGAGAAAATATCCTTCATGATGGAGCCTTATTTGCCCTTTATGCAGCATCCAGAGAGGATGGAGAAAATACGGACGGCCTGGTAAAGTTTTATGAAGCTGATACCAATATCGAAGGCTCAAAGGAATTTTTAAAAGCCATGGATGCCAGTAACATTATTCAGTCCGGAGAGACATGGACCGGAACTGTACCAGCAGGAACTCCGATCTGTAAAGAGGAGGAGCAGGTAATCCTTGCCGATCAGGAAGGAAGAAGAACCGGGCAGTTTGAGGCTATTACGACCACCAGGGATGGAACACAGGCGAAGGAAAGAGATTTAACAAGTACTTCTTATCAAGATCAGAATACAGGCTATTTAGTAACACCGCAGCCCCTTGGGGCAGGGACCTATGTCCTGTGTGAGATCAAACCTCCGGCTGGCTATGTAAGAACCAAACCGGTAGCCATTGAAATCTATTCCGACCAGACAACCTATTATCTTGACGGAAACCGGGACAGCCGGGTAGCTGCAGCCATTTATGCGGACAAGAATCAGGCTGGAACTAAGGTAGAAGATACCGCCAGAATCTATATAGGAAATACTCCAGTACGCCTTGAAGTGTCTAAAATTAAGGATTCGGTTCATACCGTAACCTATAAAACGGATACCAGGCTTGAAGGGACAGAACTGGAATTAAAGCAGAAGTATGGAAATGAAAATTTAGAATTTGCTTATAAAAACGGAACTTACTTAGGATATGCCTGGTACAAAGGAACTATGGAATACCTTCAGTCCAGAAAGGATGCTGGGGACGATGTAAATCTGATTTATGTCGATGGTGTTTTTGCCGGCTACGGTCTCATAGAGAGAACACTGGATACCGATGATGATCAGAACCGTTACGTATCTGGCGCAAAAATGGTCCTATACGATGCCATAACCATAACAGAGAGCGGAGACAGCGGAGATTATGGATACAACGGCGTGGAAGTGAAGAGAGACCGGAATAATAATGTTCAGACCGTAAATGTATTAAAGGGTTACGCTGGCAATACCGTGGAGTTTTTAAGAAAGGAAGATACAGAGGGAAGCCTTGCAGGAGAGACCGGGAATGGAACCTGGACCTATGAGACTATAGAAAGAGGGGATACCGATATCCTGTTTTACTCCCTTGGAGGGCTTAAGGTAACAGAGACCGGAACGGACGGAAAAATTTATGGCTATGATAAAGACGGGAATAGAGTTCAGGTGAAGAATCAGGAATCAATTTATGTTTTAAAATCTGGCCAGCCAATCTTTGAACTTACAGGAGGGGATTTATTGGCAGTGAAATATAACCCTGTCGATAAAATTTTCAACTTAAGCTCTGGGACCACTATGTATCACTTGGACAGTGATGGAAACCGAGATTCATATGTAAATCCTACCACCGGCATGGCTTTTGCTAAAGAAGGGGAAAAACTTCTGGTATGGCCGGTAAAGATCTCTCAGACGGAAAGCGGCGCAGTGATTGCCAGGGAGAAAATAAAAACCTGGAGAGTTGCTGCTATCAACGCCGATACGGATCAGGAATACATTACAGGGACCCACAACGGAAGCAGCCTGGTAAAAAGCATGAATCCAGTTTTAAATGGTCATGGACTTCCGGAGTATTATCAGAAGTCAGGTGAAACCTATAAAAAAGGAGAACCCATTTATGATATAGACGGTGACTTCGTCCGCTACAAATATGATGATCTTCTTTTTGCTTATAACAATTCTTCCTACAGCATAAACAATCAGACTGGTATGAAGGATATTGGAGAAGAAGAGAATATCACAGATGATAAGAAACTTTATCACCGCCAGGGAGAGTCCTGGGTGATGGAAAACACCTGGATTACCGGAGAGAAGTATCCTAACGATCCATTTAAGAAAGATATGACAGTAGGCCAGGCAGATATGCTAAAGAGAGTGATTCCAGGGACCTACATTATGGAAGAGGTAACGGCTCCATCAGGTTATGTAAAGGGACTCCCGGAAGGCGTTACTGTAAATGAATTCAGAGAGGTCAACAAGACCAGTATGGAAGATAAAAAAATCAAAGTTGAGATTGTAAAAACAGATGCAGCGGATCAGTTAAAGATTAACGTAATCAGCGATTACCAGAATGGACTAACCGTCACAGAGCCGAAAGGAGCCTATAGTTACAGTCAGGTATCCGGTGCGTATTTAGCACTTTACAAGGGAAAAAGAGTCTATACCACCGACAGTGAGAATTATCCCAAGGGGTATTATCTGATAAAAGCAGAAAATACACCAGCTAAGTGGACGGTGGAAAATAGCGCAGATAATGCTCCGATGACAGTGATTGTCGACTGGATCACGGACGGAACTCCCAAATACTTTGAAGGAATCCCGGCAGGAGATTACATACTTGAAGAAGCAGAGGCCGCAAGCGGTTATGTCCGTACTTCCATGGAAGTTGAGATAAAGGAAACTGGAGAGGTCCAGACCGTCAATATAAAGAATGATCACACTAAACTGGAAGTCTATAAATATTACATTGACAGCAAGGGGAATAAAGTATCCCTTCCCAATGATCACGCTGCAGGACTTGCTTTATTTAAAGCCAAATCTGACAGTGAAGGAAATATTTTATTTGAAAACGGAAAACCAATGTATGACCCGGCAAAAAAGATTGAAGAATGGACTACTGATGATTTAACGGAATATACAGAAAAAACGGAAATCAGCACTAGTATCATTGATCGATTAAAATCATTTTTCAGACTATCGGAAAACCAGTCCAGTTTTATTACGGATTTTGAAGCTGCCTACAAAGAAAGCGGAAAGGAATTGACTTCCATCACCTGGCAGACCAAAGAAGGGGAACGAACTGCTTCCCTTACCAGAATGATTCAGTCTGGAAACGGGGAAGGAATCACAGAAACCTGGACCACAGACACAGGAAAAACAATACGGATCACCATTTACCGGAATGTCACAAACGGCTCCCTTGATACAGACGGTCAGCTGCCGCTGAACTTCGAATACCAGTTTAATTACAAAGAGAATGGAGGAATCAAAAGTTATGATACGCTAGAGGGAATGCACCGGATCGATTATTTACCTCTTGATACAGAAAAAGAGGGTAATAAAATAGGCACTTACGTTCTGGTGGAAGAAACGGTTCCCTATGGGTATGAAGCAGCCGATCCGAAAGCAATTGTCCTTACTGAAATCGGAGATGTGCAAAGATTCAGCCTTGAAAATGAAGAGAAGTATATCAATGTCTTAAAGGTAGTAAATGATGGTACCAACGAATATGCAGTTACCGGAGCCATACTTGCCTTATATCGGGCAGATGCAGACGGGAATCTTTTAGAAGATGAATCTCATTTAGTTGAATCATGGACTTCTGGATCAGACGGAATCTACACAGAAGAAGATAAGTTTAATGGGAACATGCCCGAAGGCTTTTCTGTTGGAGATTTAAAACCTCACCGAATCGATAAGACTGCCTACGGTACCTATTACATCGTGGAGAAAGAGGCACCACCCTATATGCAGAAAGCAGATCCGGTAAAGTTTACGGTAGGCGCTGAAAAAGTCCCATTTTATAAAGTGGTCAACATTCCGGCTACTGGGAAACTGGAGATAAAAAAGAAAGCTTCCGATACCGGAGACTGGCTGGAACATGCAAGGTTTAAAGTAACAAACAAAGAGACAGGAGAAACCTGGTACATGACTACCGGATCAGATGGGGAGTCACAACTCACCGGCCTTTCGGTGGGCGAGGTCCGGACAGATGGGACCATAAAACCATACTCCTATACGGTAGAAGAAATTTCCCCACCGGATTTTTACCAGATTTCCGAGGGAGTGAAAAAATTCCAATTTGATGGGAAAGGGAACGGAAATGAACTACTTTATTCCTGTGAAATTGAGAATAGTCCAACCAACATTAATTTTAGAAAAACCAATTTTGGCACTGGTATGGCGGTGGAAGGAGCTGAGATTGCTGTTTACCATGCAGTAGCTGTAAACGGAGAATATGAAAAGGACGGAGAAGCCATAGCAATAACCGTTTCGGGTCCCAACGGTTTCACCCTGACAAAGAAGCTGTCTGCAGGACAGGTTTATATCATGGAAGAGTTAAAAGCTCCAGCTGGATACGTTCTTTCAGCGCCGGTGATTTTTACTGTAAATCATTCAGGAACAGGAATCCTAAACGTATCCAATGATTTCAGTGTTTTAAAACTGGCAAGTGAGAATGGCACCATAGAATCACTTACCATAATCGGAAAAGTTCCAGTAAAAACCTACCTTATCTTAAAGGATTTAGATACCGGGACAGAGCTTCCAGCCTTAATGGGAACAGGAAGCAGCCTTTCTCTGACTGCTAATGACGGGATCATGGACGGACATTTATATGAGATTACCGAGTATACCAGGTATTCAGATGGCCAGACAGAAAAATCTGGGAAAGAAACTAGACGGATCTATCTTGATGAACAGGGAAACTACTCGCTGCCTTCCAGAACTTATTTAGAGACCAGGCAGGAACTGACCGACTCTGAGGGAAATGTGCTGGCAGACTGGATCGTCAGTGATGATACCCACGATTACAACATAACCAACCCGGTTACGAAAGAAAGTCCAATTGTCGAAGTGACAAGCATCGTTGGGACAGGTCACAGTGCAGTTAAGGTAGGAAGCGTCTTGAAATACACAATTTCCTATAACAATCCATACAGTTACCCGGCAGATATAAAAGTAAAAGCGGTTCTCCAAGGGGGACTTGATTATTTACGCTCCACCGCATATGGAGTGGAATTAAACGGAAATGTAACCTGGAATCTTACCAATGTAACTGCCCATGACAGTGGAACCGTGGATGTGGTAGCTATAGTTAACGGAGAAAACGGAACGGAAGCCGAAGCAAACTTTATAACGACAGCCGGAGCGGTCATAAAAACTACGAATCTCTGGAACCCGATTGTCCCGGACGGATCAGCCAGCATAATAAATAATCTGACTGGGACAGGAAAGAGCCAGGCAGATACCTTTACCTATCATGTGAAATTCACAGATCAGGCAGGAACGGTCTTAATTGGATATCAGGCGTTTGCTGGTTCCAAAACAGGAAGAATCAAAGGAGAGGGTGATATCACTCTTACCGGAGATGGATTTATTACCTTTTCCGGTCTGCCCTATGGAACCAGATATGAAATCACCAAAGTGGGAGCAGATGGATATGAACCGGGTGAGAAGATCATGACCGGAGAAATTCAGAAAAACTTCCAAAGTGAAGTGTTTGAAAGCAACCGGAATGATGAATCGATCAGGGAAATCCTGACAGCCGGAGGAAGCTATAAACTTATGGAGACAACCTCTTACAGCGATGGGAACAGCCTTTTAAGCGGTGCATACCGATTTGAAGTAAATCCTTCAGGAATGGTTGATAACGTTGATATGGAAGACCGGACTATGCAGCCGTTTTTTTCCAAGCTTGACCATGATACTGGCAAGGAGCTTTCCGGAGGCAGCTATCAGCTTATTGATGCAGAGACAAATAAAACAATTTATGAATTTACTAAGGAAGGAGAACGGGTACAGATCCCAGCAAAACTTGTGACACCTGGGAAAGAATATATCTTAAAAGAAATCTGTTCCCCAAATGGATACGCTTACGAGAAGGATATTAGATTTACTGCAGAAGACAGCGGAATTCCTGAGACCATTATCATGGAGGATCAGAAGACAGAAGTGAGCATTTTAAAAACGGATGCAGAATCAGGAGAGCTTCTAAGTGGAGGGCGGTTTAGTATCAGGGAAAAGGATACTGGCACATTGATCAAAGAGTTTACACCAACAGGACAACCAGTTATTTTTTCAGGACTTTTAATTGCCGGAAAAACCTATGAACTTTCGGAGGAGGAGCCTCCTGCCGGTTATGCCTATAGCGAAAGTGTGACATTTACTGTGCCAGAAGAAGCAGAAACCATAACCGTTACTATGAAGGATCGAAAAACGGAAGTTGAAATTCAAAAACTGGCCAAGTTTCTGACGGAGAGTACTCCTTCTGAGGCAGCGCATTCTCTATCTGGAAGTACGCTTCAGATCTTAAATGAGGATAAAACAGCTGCAAAAGCGGTTCGTGATGGAAATGGCATCACAACCGGGGAAGATTTAATCTTTACAACAGGAAATGAGTTTAAAGTATTAAAAGGACAGTTAATTGCTGGAAAAAACTACTGGCTCCATGAAGTAAGACCGGCAGATGGCTATGCCTATGCGGAAGATATCCCTTTCTCCATTAGCTTAAATGGTGATAAAGATAAGGTGGTAATGATTGATGATCCGACTCATGTAATACTCTCTAAAAAGGCAATCACGGGCAGCGAAGAACTTCCCGGAAATCGTCTGAGTGTAATAGATCATGAAGGGAATCTGTTAGAAGAGTGGATGTCCGGAGAGCAGCCCCATGAAATCATCGGAAAACTAATTGCTGGAGAAACATATCACTTAATTGAAGAAAAACCGGTAGATGGCTATGCCTATGCAGAAGATATTACCTTTACTGTCAGCAAGGATGGAAGAGTAGATCAGTTAGAAATGAGAAATGATGAAACAAGAATCCGTATAAGAAAAATGGATTCATCAGGTCATATTTTAAGCGGAGCTACTTTACAGATATTGGATCAGCAAAAAAACGTAGTTGTACCAGATTTTGTATCAACAGATGAACCGATAGATATCACAGCAAAATTAGTGGCAGAAAGAACTTATTATCTTCATGAGGTAAATGCTCCAGCTGGATACCTCCTTTCCTCTGATATAGCATTTACTGTACCCAAAGGCCCCGGACTATTTGAGGTTAATATGACAGATCTCAAGCAACAAAACCCAGGCTCAGATAAAATGTATCTCTACAAAACAGATGCAGCAACAGGGCAGGGAATTAAAGGAGTGGAATTTTCTATTTACCGCCCTAACGGAAGTTTATACCTGACTGTGAATACTGGGGAGGATGGATACGCAAAATTCGATATGCCAGAAAACGGGACCTATACATACAAAGAGACAAAGGCAGCTCCTGGCTACCTTACAACAGATAATACTTACTCTTTTAACATAAAAAATGGAGAGGTATCAGAAAACAGTACAGTATCAGTTGTTAATTACCTTTCTCCGGAAGTGATAATCCAAAAGGCAGATACTGAAACAAGGGAAAGATTAGCTGGAGCTGAGCTAGAGATCAGAAATGAAGCTGGAGAGCCGGTATTCAAAGGGATGACAGATAAAAATGGCATTATTTCATTCCATCCGATCCGTTCTGGACAATATACTGTTCATGAAATGAAAGCTCCGGAAGGGTATAGAAAGACTGATTCCTATTTGACTATTTACGTAAGGGACGATGGAACCGTAACAGGAGAACTAACAATGTTTAACAGTCCGGAGCGCGGAAAGAAAAAAGGCATTATAACTGCACAATATCAATCTAACTTATATGGTCTTGGAATTACAAGTCATAAAGGAAAAGGATTCTGGGGCTGGTTGAGCAGATTACCTAAGACAGGTGATGGAGGCCTGGGTGGTAGATTTGTTTTATGTATCGGACTTGCTGGTATTGTGACTGGAATTGTCATCGTAAGGAGGAGAAGAGATAAGAAAGATGAAAAATAAACTTAAGAAAGGTTTTGCTGCTATGATCCTTGTTGCACCCCTTGTTCTGGGGTGCGCTGGATTAGCACATGCAAAAGAAACGTCCATTGAAATAAAAAAAGAGTATAGGACTTATATAAAAGAGGAGGATGGAAGATCTCAGTTTAAAGATACTTATGAAAAGGAGGGTATTATCTATCGGCTAAAATCTGTCAAAATAGATAATGTAGAAGAAGTCTATCCAGGTGACATTATTATATATGACTCTGATCCCTTTGTTGGAGATCCAGAAGTATATGCTCCGAAAGAGGAGATAACGAAGGAAGGGAAAAAGTATCGTTTAATAACCAGTAAACTAACAAAAATAGTAACGGAAGAAACTTCAAAATATTCAGAAGCCCCCATAATTTACAAAGGTGTAGAATATATAGATTCGCTTCCGGAGATCGTAGTGGTTAAGGTAATAAATGAAGATTTAAAACAGGAAATACAAGTAAAGCTCCCAGCGGTTGATTATAAAGAGAGCAGCACTTACTGGGACTATAATTTTTCTTTTCCAATAACCGTGACTGGTTACGATTCAGATTCCTATATGCTGGGTGAGACCGAGATATCTAATAATTCTCCATTAATAGATCATGCAAATGAGTTTTTAAATTATCTTAATTTACCTTCACAGTATTATGAGATAACAAAAATAGAATGGGATGGAGAACCTGAATTAAAGGCAGGAGAGATGACCCGGAATGCAATCGCTTCCGGACGTAAGCTTGTAAAAGATATTAATGGAGTCTATGGAGGGGATGTGACCTTTCCTTCCATAGGGGCCAATGTCTATCACGGAACTTATATTGATGAAAAAGCTGAAAATCAGACAGAGAAGATTATTTATAAGAAAGAAGCAACAGCTACTTATGAGCGGGATGGACGAAAGGGGTTCTGGGATTTCCTAAAATGGCTGTTATCGAATCCAATAACATTAGCAATACTACTATTTTTATTACTAATTGCAATTATATTGTTGATTCTTGCTAAAAAGAGTATGAAACGTAAGAAAAATAAATCACCTGAAATTGAGGAGGAAGAGGATGAGGAAATTTAAAAAAGAGAGCCAGACGATTGCGGTTGCTGGCTGCCTGGGGCGCATTGGAACTACGACTCAGGCAATGCAGATTATAAAATATTTAAGCTTAATGGGGTATCGATCCTGTTATATAGAAATGAATCGCCATGGATATATCGATGGTGTAAAAGAATTATACAATAACATAAAGGAAGACAGGAAAACGAAACGTGTTACTTTTGATGGAATTGATATGTTTAAACAGGAAAATATTGCAGAGGTTAGTAAGCTGGAATATGAATACCTAGTTAAGGATTACGGATCTATTGCCGACCCAGTCTTTGAAAAAATATCTTTTCTGGAGCAGAATTTCCGGATCTTCTGCGCGGGAATTAAGCCAGGAGAAATAAATTCCGTGTACAATGTGCTGTTAAATCAGACATATGCGGCTACGGGGTATATCTTTAACTTTGTACCAAATGGTGATAGAGAGGCTATAAAGGAAATGATGGAGGAAAAAGGGGACCTTACCTTTTTTGCTGATTATGTCCCGGATGCGTATTCCTATTCTGCTACGGCTAATCAGATATATCGAACATTCTTAAAACTATAGGAGTATACATATGGCGAAATTTAATAATGTATTAGTGAAAAAGGTCAAGGAAGATCTTGCTTATGAAAAGGATCAAAGATATTTAAAGAAAAAGCATAAAATCAAAAATAAGAATGTTGTTGTTGTGGAAAAATCCAGCAATTTGAAATTCTTAATTTATACTTTGAGAGGTATTATAATAGCTGCTCTTTTGATTGCGATTGCAGTACTTATGTTTATTGCTATTACAGCACTCTGCTATCCGGAACCCAGGTATGGACTGCAAACTGTTTATCTACAGGGAATCGAGGAGCTGAGATCTTATTGTCATAACCCTCATATCGTTGTTTTTTTAAACAAAATTGCAGAAATGCTCAGATACAACTTGTCTTGACACAAGAATTAACGATACAAATCATATATTGAAACAAAATAAAGTACTTAATGGAGTGAAATTGTATTTTATGAGAGTAGAAAATGTGTACCCGGACTATAAAGATGCCCTTGAAAGAGAAAAAAGACTACAAGCTGTATATACAGAACTTCAATTGATTTTCTATAATAAAGAGAAAGGAAGTAAAAAAAACAGTGCCATTTCTGACAACGGGAAGAACATTGATTTTAAAAAGAAAGGGAATTAATTGAAAAAGATATGGATGCTATTTATGCGAGGCAATCAATTGAAAAAAAAGACAGTTTATCAATCGAAACGCAATTGAATTTTGCCAGGAGCGTTGCAGTTGGTGAACCAGGAATATATATTGATAGAGGAATATCAGGAAAGGATGTCATACACAGACCAGAATTTAACAGACTTTTAGGTGATATAAAAAATGGAGTTATAAGCAGAGTATTGGTTTATAAACTGGACCGATTTACCAGGTCTCTTCTCGATTTTGCTAATATCTGGGAATATATGAATAAGTTTGGGGTGGAATTTGTTTCTGTTACAGAGAATTTTGATACATCAACCCCGATCGGAAAAGCAATGATTTTTATTATGGCTGTGTTTGCGCAACTGGAGAGAGAACAGATATCAAAAAGAGTATATGATAATTACTACGACAGAATTGAGTTAGGCCGTTGGCCTGGCGGTCCAGCCCCATATGGATATAGTAATGCTATAATTGTACAGGATAATAAAAAGGTATCCTCTTTGAAGGTAGGCGAATCAATAAATGTGCTGGAAGAAATCATGAAAATGTATTCCTATCCAACAACAAGCCTTGGTGATATACGGCGTATACTTACGCATAAGAAATGTCCTGGCCCCAATAGCAAAAACTGGTCCTCTACCGCTATTGCTCGTATACTCAGAAACCCAGTTAGTGTAAAATGTGACCACGCCGTTTATACTTATTTTAAAAAGCTGGGTGTAAGCATTCTAAATCCATTAGAAGAATTTGACGGTAAACAAGGTGGCATGTTGATTGGTAAACAGGGAGCTACGAATAGGGATACTTTAAAACCACAGGAAACTACATTTGCTATTGGTAACTGGCCTGGCTTTATAGATTCAGAATTGTGGTTAAAATGCCAACAAAAGCTTGATACCAACCAGCAAGTGGTTTCTAATGATGGACCGCGTACCAGCTGGCTGACTGGATTGTTAAAATGCGGTGTTTGCGGGCGAGCGGTCATGGTTAGAAGATATAAACGTAAGACGGACGGTGAGACAATCCGTAACATGCGGTGCAGGGGAAAAGAGTATTTTGATTGTGATCTGGCGCTTGAAATGAAGATTGATGATATTGAACAATCTGTAGAAAAAGAACTGGAAGCTCTTTTTGATAGGTGCAAGCCGACGCCGATGGAAACAGTCCATGGTACAAATGAAATTGAACTTGAGCTTATCAGGATAGATGAAGCCATAACTAATTTGTTGCAAGTGCTTAAAACAAAAACGGTCAGTGCATTGACGATGGAATACGTTAATAAAGAACTGAAAGAGCTTACTGAAAAAAAGAATAAGTTGATGGATCAAAAGGCTAAAGTGATCCAGGAGTTAGTAACTCCGCAAAAGATTATATTTTCGGAGCTAAACAAAGACGATAAGAGGGCAGTGGCGTTCTCTTACATTGAAGCTGTTATTACATATAATGACTATATCAAACTGGTATGGAAGAAGTAACAAGACACCTATCCATCTGGGTAGGTGTCTATTAAAATCTTACAGGAAATATAGAAACATAGGAAACAAATTAATTAAGAGAATGGATATTACTGTATATAAAATCTGAACATAGGGAGGCAGAAAATGTATAATACAAAATTTGTGTTAATTAGCAATAAAGATGTATATCCTGGATATTTAGACAGAGAGCATAGAGAAATAATAAAAAAACAGTTTAATGATAAAAAGGAATTTATGTGGTGCGGCTGCAGAAGTGATCAAAAGCTATTTTACAGAATTTCAGAAGATTTAAAAATTTATCCAGAACATAATAATTATGAGCATAAAAAATCTTGTTGTCGTTATAAAACTTCTTCAGGTGAACAAGAAAGACAAACGGCTTATGTTATTGATGAAGAAAGTGGACAAGTTCTCACCTATCTCACTTTTAATCCTAAAAAATTTGAATTAAACGAAGAAACAGAAATGGATCAGGCTACCTCTAAATCATCAAATGAAGATGATTTAGAGGTAAACGAAGAAGTGGTTTGCCTTTATTGATCCGAAGTATTAATGTTGATACATTTTCTGAAAAAATTCTTAATAATAAAAGTATTAATTCTAGGGAGCTTTTCTCCAAATATGTTTTTCATAGAATGAAAAATATTAAAGTAAGTAAAATGAAAAAGAACATTGGAGATTTATCACTTGAAGCTGACGGAGTAAGGTTTCTTTATGCTCCATTTGCCAGAATAGCAAAGAAAACTGAAAAAGGGCTTACTAAGTGCTATATTCAGAATTGAGGACCAGACGGAGAAGTATATAGTAATTTAATTTATCCTGATACATTGAAAAAAGTTGTAAAAGATTTTGTAGCCTATCCAGGTATAGAACCCAATGAACACTATGCTTGCCGGATTTCAATATAAAAAGAAAAGCAGAAATGGAAGTTCATATAGGGTTCTGGGACGAGTACATTTATTCCAGACTTCTAAAGTAGGCATATATTGTAGGAATCTAAATGAAAAGGAAGCTTTCGATTCTCTTTACGATTTTTGTGAAAAAAACAAAAATGTAAAATTCTGGATACCACCAGAAGATGATAGTATTGGAGGAATTCTACAAGTAGAAAATAAGGAAAAGAAATTTTTACTTCTGTTTAAGGGGAAAAAAAGTGAATTTTTATCTTATGATACTTCTATGTACGATCCAATAGTTATAGGCTTGGATACTCCTTTAACAGAGGAAATTTTGTGTAATATTATTGAAAAGGGGTAAATGGAGAGTGATGGATTAAAAAACGACTTTTTTGATTTTGAAATGCCTATTTGTAGCACTTTAAATAATTCTATCCACCCTAAATGTATACATTTAAAGTGGATTATAAAACCCTTAAAAAATAACCCCGAAAAGTATAAAGCAATATATTTAAAACACCCCAATTATAAATTTACATTTCGGGGTGTTTGTAATATACTTGTAATATGAGGTGATTAATTTGTATTATGGATATCATAGAGTAAGTACACAAGAACAACATTTGGATAGGGGGTTGAAAGAACTCCATGACTTTGCGTATACAAGAAGTATACATCTACAAAAGATATATGTTGACAAAATATCAGGAAAAGACTTTAATCGTCCTCGATATACAGTATTAAAAGAAGATGTATTAAGATCAGGTGATACCCTCATTATAACAGAATGTGATCGATTGGGTAGAAATAAAAAAGCAATATTGCAGGAGTTACAGTTTTATAAAGATAATAATATCAGAGTTATGATTTTAGAGATTCCTACAACATTAATGGATTTTTCTACTTTCACAGATCAATTAGCTACAATGTTGATGGAAACTATTAATAATATGCTGGTTGAAATGTATGCGGCATATGCGCAAGCAGAAATGGAAAAGCGGCAAAAGCGGCAAAGAGAAGGTATTGAGACTATGAAATTAAGAGGGGATTGGCAAAAATACGGAAGGCCAAGATCCCTATCTATTGAAGAGTTTAGAAATCAATATGATAGAGTTTTAATAAGTGAGATATCAGCATCAAAGTTAATGAAGGAATTAAATATATCGGATACAACATATTACCGTTATAAAAAAGAACTAGAAATTGAATCAATGAATAATAATAAAATTTTTACAACATAATTGAGAACTTCACAAGTAGAAACCAGATCGTTAAGGATTCTTCAAAATAGATTATTAAAGATTGAAAAAAGAATAAAAAAACCAAAGGGAAAACCGAGGATTTGGAAGTCTTAATATAAGACAGCAGTTTAGGGGATTTTGCGCCTTGCATTTATAAAGGTAGCTTTGTAAATATCCCCGAATCTCTGGGAGAAATAGTCAGTAAACTGAAACTCCGCAGAGCCTGCCGGTCCAGATCGGCAAATAGCTTTAGTTAAAAATTTTGGAAAGCTAATATTTCGATGTAATTAAGATAACAAAAGGAGTAACATTATGAGAGGCAATGAAGATAAATTTATTATACAAAACAAAATAAATCACGAAGCATTGTTTGGGGGATCTTATTGTGATCCAGAAAGAAAGCTTGATAAATGTACAGGGTATATTAATAGTGACTATGCATGTATCGGAAGAGCATTTCTAACATTTTGTTTTTCTAAAATGTTTAATATACATAGACTTTATGGATATGAAGATGGCTTTATGCAACAAAATGGTAATAGTTACGATATCGAAAGAGCTTTTTCTTTATTAACTGAAAGAGATTTGATAGAAGCGGAAGAAGAGTTAAAATTAATGTATGTAAAAACACAACAATACTTGGAACGCGAATTAAAAAGTAATTTTATAAAAATAGTTCGTGCATTGAGACCATTTGAGATTGATCAAATTATTGATCAGATTGAAAATGGTAGAGAGGAGATTATATTAAAAACAAACACAATTACATCATATGCAGGGGATGGGCAACCGTTTCATTATGGTGCCAGTATTACTATTGTACGCAACATACCAATAGAAGATGTTGTAATTCATTATAAGGTTTTAGCTTATCCAGAAGATACTTGCAGATATTCACCTATGCACGGGGGTGAATATGAAATTTGGGTAAAAAACGAACACCCATTAGGGTTAATAAAATTATCAAGGGATCAAGTATGCATTCAAAGAGAGCGCTATGAAGATTACTTAAATATGCGTAATTCTAGGAGCAATTATGTAAGTGACTGGGACGAGTGGTATTCACAAAGACCATTGTTACGCGATGACGAGGCAAATAAAATATTCCCAAAGTTCTATCGGCCATGCATTAATGATCCAATTTTAAAATTTCTTATGAAATGGAAAAAGTATATTTAGTGTTATTATGATTTTTAATAAAATACACCTTTTGATAGATTTAAACATATAAATAATTCAATAAATTTAGATGTTTTGAAAAGTTGAAAAAATATTTTAAAAATATTATCAAAATATATTGGTTTTTAAAAAAAAGCGGTAATATATAAAGAAGTGTGAACTGAAGTTTAGACCGCTTTGGGAGAATTATACTGAAATTAAAGAATGGAATCGTATTATTAATGTGATCTAGGCGGATATTAAAGTGCTAGATCTACCTTTGTTGAATACAGGCATAGAAAAATCATCAAAAGGGATCCTGATTTAGAAAGAAATTCTATTAGAAATTTAGTCTTTATTATTTTTATGTTATGTTTCAGAAAAAGAGCGGGAGAATATAAAACGACTACGACTGCAGTAAGATAGTATAATAGATATATAACTAACGAAAGGAATTTATATAATGGCAGTTTATGAAGAAATTTTAGATTGGGCACAGGGTAAACAAATATTTATTCAAGATGCTTTAAGAAGAATTATTACATCGACAGAGCTTACACAAAATGATATTGATGAACTTGTTCTATTAGTGAAAAAAGAATGTGGAGATACTTCTATTACTATTAATGCACTTCCTATAAACAGAACTCATATTCCTACAACAGTTTCAGTAAATGGAGATTATCCAAGATTAATTAGTTTAAGTAATCCAATAAATATTTGTGCTTTACATGAACAAGCTAGCTTACAATTTTCAAAGACAGGTTTGACTGTTATCTATGGAAATAATGGCTCTGGTAAATCAAGTTATTCGCGTATTTTTAGAAAACTTTGTTGGAGTAGAAATCCAAGTGTTATATTAAAGAAAAATGTTTTTAGATTATCTAGAACTCCCCAACAAGTTAATTTCGTTCTTGAAATTAATGGTATAAATAATTCGTTTACTTGGAATGAAAATAGTCAAAAAAATACGCTCCTCAATTCTATTTATGTTTTCGATAACGATTGTGGTGAAACATATATTAACAATGAAAATCCAACTGAATATAAACCTATTGGAATTGATGTCTTAGAAAAATTGATTTCAATATTAGGAAGAATTTCGCAAACATTAGAGTTGTCTATTTCACAATTTAATACTCAAAAACCTGTTATGCTACAAAATATGCATCAAACGAATTCTGCTCAATGGTATAAGAGTATTGAGACTTTACAACTTGCTGATGTTGAGTCACGAATTCAATTTTTTAATACAGATGTGGAGAGAAAACAACAACTAACTAATTTATTAGCATCACAAAATCCTCAGCAAAATATAACAAATTTAATAGCCAAGCGAAAACGGATAATCAACTACATACAACAACTATCACTTATAGAAGTATTATTTAACGAGCAAAATATAAAAGAACTAAGAATAAATCGAAATCAATTTGAAATTATAGAGCAGGCTAATATAATTGCTATAAATGAACTCAACAGTGTAAACACTTTAAATGGATTTGGAACAGACCCCTGGAGAACATTATGGGAAGCTGCAAAAAAATATGCAGAAAAATCAAAGCTCACGGATGGTAATAATTTTCCTTCATCAATTTCTTTAGAGAAATGTGTATTGTGTCAACAAGAACTTGATGAAAGCGCAAAAAAAAGAATGGCTTCATTTAATGACTATGTTCTTAATGACGTATCAACACAATTAAGTTCAATAAATGAAACAATTCAAAATAAAATAAATATATACAATTCTATAGTTGTACCTTCATATGAGTATTTTACTGAATTAGAACAATTTTTACCTGAATTACGTGAAGACTATGGTTTATTTGCAAGTTCTGTAGATATATTTAAAAATTTAATTATTTCATTTTTAAAAAGCGGTGGTAATCTTGACATTAATCTACTAACTCTAACACCACGTATAATGAGTATACTTCCAAGTATTGATTCAGAAATTAATATGAATAATCTGCTAGTGCAAGATAGAAATGCTTTAATTGCTGAGCTAAATGAACTTACTGTTAAAGAGTTTTTGTTTAATAATAAGGTGATAATTCTACAATATTTCAATGAGTATAAATACAAACAATGGATAAAAAATTGTCAGATGCAATTAGCGACAAATACAATATCGCGAAAGATTGGCGAGTTAATGGATACTCAAGCGGTAAATTTACAACACCAAGAATTTATATCACATTTGAGCTCTTTTAATAGAGATCTAGCAAGTAAAGTTCGGATTTCAAAAACAAAGACAAGTCAAGGGAGTACATATCAAAGGTGCGGCTTTTACAGCATTAATGATCCAATAAATTCTATTATGAGTGAAGGAGAGCAAAAAATTATTGCCTTATCAAATTTTTTGGCAGAATGTACAATTGATAACCGTTTAAATACTATAATATTTGACGACCCTGTTACATCTTTAGATACAAATTATAGAGATTTAATTGCACAGAAAATCGTCCAATTATCTGAAAATCGACAGATAGTAGTTTTTACTCACGATTTATCATTTTTGCGTTTGCTTATAGATACGCATAATACATTTATATTAACAGATTGTAATGTTATCTGTATTGATAAATACAATGAAATAAGTGGTATTGTTACCGATGAAATTCCATATTTAGTTAAAAACGTGCAGGAAAGGATTGATTCAATTAAGAGAATCCTAAGGGAATATGATTCACTTGAATTAAATGATGCGCATGGAAGAGAAATAAAGCTCGATTCTGCGCGAAAAAGGTTTCGGATGTTACTGGAACGTTCTGTTGAAGAAATTTTATCAAATAAAACTTATGAGCGATTTAATAAAAATATACATTTAAAAAAGGGAAATTTATCAAGTTATATAGTTACTGAAAGAGCAGATATTGATTTTCTTTTGAATCTATTTAGTAGATACTCTATAACAGAACATGATGGAGGAACATCAACAATCTCTCAACTGCCATCTAAAATAGAAATTGAACAAGATATCAGAAGCTTTACGACTTGGAAAGAAGATTTTAAACGAAAGTTATATGCATTTTCAGCAACATATCGTTAATTTAAAAAATGGGTGAATAATTTTCATTATAAAAAATAAAGTTATTTAGAAATTGCATTATATTAAATTGACATTAACTGGAATTTAAATGGAACATATACTAAAAAATTGGTGATACATTAGAAAAAGAATGCAAGTTTAAATAAGGAGAAAATATGAATGAATAATACAATAAAGTTGGAAGAAATATATTTAGCCAGGCCTTTTAGAACAAGAAATGCGGATGAGTATGGGATAGAAGAAATTTTAGATTTATTTGTTGATCCTACAGATGGGTTAAATAGGCCATTTGACTATGAAAATACAATCGTTAAAGGCAAAATGGGATCGGGAAAGACTATGTATTTAAGAGCCAATTATGCCTTTTATATACATACGTTAGTGTCTGATTTAATGGAAAATAATAATATTATTCTTCCGATTTATATTAATCTCAGTGATTGCCAAAATATATTAAATAGTAAAGAGATTTATGAAAAAATATTATTTAAAATAAATATAGGAATGGTAGAAATATGTGACAATCTTATATCAGCTGAAAAAATGGCAGAAATACATAAAGGTTGTCAGAATATCGGAATGCAATTACCAAGTCAAAAGAAATTAAGCGAAATTAAAAAGAAAATAAACTTAATGTCAGCAGCAGAATATATTGAAATAATACAAAAAGAAATAGAGACTGAGGGTAAAGCAGCATATAAATTTTTCAATCTTTGTAAAAGTGAACGAAATAAACAACAACTTGAACTGAAAAAAATAGGAACGCCGCAATTTGATGATATTAATAACACATATGAACAAATTTTAAAGCCTTTCTCTGGAAAATTAATTATCTTATTTGATGAAGTCAGTTCATTAAACAAAGATTTTTTTAGAGAAAATGAAAATGAAATATCATATTTCGAAATCCTTATGAATCAATTGAGAACTCTACAATTTGTAAGAACAAAAGTAGCAATATATCCATATAGTATATGCGATGTGTTAATGGAAACAAGATATGGTGATAATGTGCAGTTGGAAAGTGATATTTACAGTGGATATGAATCATATTTAAACAGGATTATTACTCTAATCGATAGGTATTTACAAAATGCTTCTCATGAAATAGCAAAAGCAGAGGACTTGTTTGAAATATCAAATGATGAAATGAGACCGATAGAACAATTACTATTTGCATCCAATGGAAATATGAGAAGATTAGTGCATCTTATTGATTTAACAATGGACTGTGCATATAGGAGAAATTCTGGAAAAGAAAAAATTACAACGGATGATGTATTTGAAGCAATAAAAAAGCAGGCGAGAGATTGTGAAAGTTTATTTACATATAGTGAAAATGAATGGCTATCTAGTATAATTAAGGTTTGTAGAAGTAGAAGTACATACCGCTTTATGTTTCCAAATAAGACAGTAAATCTTGCAAAATATATTAATAGATCATCAGAATATAACATAATAAATGTTATAGAGAACGGTGCAGGTAGAAAAGGAAGCACATATGAGTTTGATTATGCATATTGTGTATATAAAGATATACCAACACATTATATAGAGGGGACAGAGCGTTTGGACAAGTTAAGAAGTAATAAAAATGGAAATTTAATAAAAAAAGTTACTAGAATTACAGATACGCTTATACAGCAGGCTGTTATACCAGGAAAAATTGAAGGCGAAGTTACATTCATCAATTCAAAAAAAGATTATTATTTCGTAAATGGAGATGATGGAACGGAGTATACTTTTTCAAATACAAATATTATCGAAGATGATAAAAAGAAAAAAATACTAGTTTCAAAGAGAGTAAGATTTATTCCACATAGCTTAGGCGAATTGCTACTTGCAGAAGAAGTAGAAATATTATAGTATAATGCGAAACATAGTGTTTAAATTCAATGGCGACTTTGTGAGTTGAAATAATAGAAATATTGGATAAATGATTAAGAGAAAGGACAGAAAAATCGCACTTAAAGTTTAAACGTATCTTTAAGTGCTGAGAAAAGTAATTGGAATTTGGCAAGTAAATTAACTAGGAGTGTAAGGAATTAGTAAATATGATTATTTTATATGAGAAAGAAATTTTGAAATCAAGTTTACTCTAAACGTAAAATTTCATTGAAATATTACGTTAGAAGTGGTATAATATAATGAGAAGAAAGGAGGGCTTATATTGATCGTATTTAATTTAAAAAGCTTATTAGATAAAAGAGGTATGACTCAGACGGAACTGGCACGTAAGGCCGGAATAAGAGAGGCTACCATGTCTGCAATTCTAAATAACACTATTAAAGAGGTCTCTGTAATCAACATGGAAAAGATTTGTGATACCCTAGATTGTGCACCTGGTGATTTTATTGATAATATACCGGCGGCCGATTTTGAGAAGAGGAGGAATATATTGAGCAAAGAGTATTTTATCCCTACCACGACCAGGGAAGAACGTGAGAAAATTGTTAATGACGCTCTAGCTTTATCTACTTTAGATGCTCCTGAACCAACAAGACATACAAAACAGTTAGCAGATCAGTTTATCGAAGGTAATATATCTGAAGAAGATATGCTGAGGGCAGCTATCGAGAGATATCAACAGTAGGGAGAGGTAACATGAGAGATCCATATTTGTATGATGATGTTCCCGTTTTAATAAATAAGTTAAACATAAAAGATGCTGCTCGGCTACAGGCGGCGGAGGCTGATATTACATTTATTAAATTTCTTAGTATAGACAAGTTGAATCAGGGACAAGAGTTAGATTTTGATTATGTGAAAGTTCTTCATCGTCACATATTCGAAGACGTGTATCCATTTGCTGGTCAAACAAGAACAGTTCAAATTTATAAGGCTGAGGCTGTATTAGGTGGAGATACAATAAGATATTCACATCCTGATAATATAGAAGGACATGCTGTAAATATCATAGATGAAATGAATGGCATTAATTGGAGATCACTTAGTTTAGAAGATCGATCTATGATGTTTTCAAAAAACATTGCAGCGTTATGGCAGGTGCATCCTTTTAGAGAAGGAAACACAAGAACAACTATGACTTTTGCTTCTCACTTTGCGGGGAGAAATGATTTCCCACTTGATAAACAACTCTTCAGAGAGAATGCTTCTTTTGTAAGGAATGCATTAGTAAAAGCCTCTGATGGAATGTATGCCGATTACCAGTACTTGAACAAGATAATGAAAGACTCTATGGTACTGGGAGAGGAAGCCTTCATAGTAGATAATATTAAATCAGCGGGTTTTCGCCCCACAAAACTGCTCATTCAAGGAATGAAAGATATTAACCATGCGTTCCAAAAACTTAACTCAGTTAAAGAATTGAGAGATTATTATAAGAATATCAAAAGTCTTGACAAAGACAAAGGAGAATTGGTAAGATCCGTGGCAAAGGATTTCGCTGACCAAGAGATACAAAACAAGAAAGTTAAAAGTATTAATCGAGCCCAGAATATTTCTCCTGAGCAATAAAACGTATAAAGACTGTATAAACTATCTTGAGTTATTTTTCCATCCATAGAGCAATACTTAAAATAAGTAGATCTTATAAAGCTGCTATATTTACACAAAATTTAGAAAAAAACTAAAATAAGTATTGTAATACCATAAAATGGATGATATGCTTAAAGCACCATTTCTAGAACATTTTTTAGATCTTTTTCATATCGAAACATATTTTCCAACTGTACGCAATGCGAAATCACCGGGATGAGAAAATAGTATAACCCAGTGTCCTTTGTAGTCGGATAATTTTATAGGTCCGAATGTAGTCATCGCAGTAAAATCAGGAGCTTTCATTCCTGTGCTAACATTCATAAGTATTCCTTAATTGCATTTTGTAATAGTATATGACGGTGTGAAAAGAAATAGTTCTGTGATCTCTGTCCTTCTTATATATTTGTAAGATTTGGTTAATTATATTTTTAGCCTCCCCCAAAAAAGTTGAAAAACTTTTATTTAGGGTATTTAATATTTATGAAAGTTCTGGTATAATGGAACTCAGCACATTATTTTTATCTGATATTGCTTTCTTTTTATATTCTGGTTATCCCTGTTTTATTTCTTTTATTCCACAAACATATTTTAAATAACGGAATGTTTATGACCGTTTTTGACAGGTGCATTCATCAATGCATTTTCTTAATTTTCCTTTTTTAAAATTTCTCAACTAACGCTATGACTTAACCTTAATGCGGGTCTTGCTTGCTGCGTTTTTGTTTTAATTCCATATTCCCATATAAAATTTCTTAAGTTCATATTATCTTTCGGTAAATTTCCAATAATGGTAACGGTTCTAACTATATCTATTTTTCCCAATTATTTATAAACAGATTATTAAAAGAAGGAGATTTCTTAATTATTAAGAGAGGGGGACATCTTTAAGTGGCAGCTTATTTACATTTTTTTAAATAAATCAGGTTGGTGGTATGAATGAAAAACAGAAAGTTTATTGCTTTATTTAGTTTGTTATTAGTATTTGCAAGTATTCCGATGCCAAGCTGTGGGGCCTGGATTAAAGAAGGACACAGCAGGTCAGGTACAAAAAACAGTGCAAGCCCCAAAAGTGGAAAACCAGATGAGTCACAAAAGGAACCGGCTTCTCCTTACAAAGCAAAAAAGGTTTCCTGGAAGCTGTACTTTGTGGAAGCGGATAATCACAGCAATGAGATTTTTAAATCTCAGAGTGGACAGAGTGAGGAAGAGACGGAACTTACAATTGACTTCCCGGAAACGTTTCTGGGGAAAGACAAGTATTATTATCATTCCCGGGTATCCAGTCCCTGGAGTATGGTTATAAGCGGTACTGGGACCCAGAAATATTATGTGGAGTTTGAAAAGGGTGAGAAACTGCCAGAGGAAGATGATCCGGATCAGGAGACAAAAGATAAACTGAGTCAATGGCTGGATACAGCGAGAAAAGCAGATTTTGCTATTACAGGGAGTGAGCCTACAGATCAACAGCTGATTACAAAAAGTTTGGGAGAGAGCAATGAACGGCTTTTAAACCTCGCTTCAATGGCAGATAGCTCTGGACGCATGGAGCTGTATTTAATTGCAAAGAATCATACTCCTGCAATTTTAATTATTAGTCAAAAAATAAATAACATTAAGAATCTGTCACAGCTGATCATGACAGAATTGGTCGTTGATGGAGATACATACACGGTTATGAGAGTAGGGTTTGAAAAGACCTATGAGGAAAGCACATGCAGTCATGATCATGAAAGAATTCAACGGGTAGAACCAACCTGTACGGAAAATGGTTATGAAATTATAAGGTGCAGAAGGTGCGGTAAGGAGGAAAATGTGATTCTACCTGCGAAAGGACATACAGACATAGATTATGACGGAATCTGCGATATCTGTTTTAAATTGGTTAATAGAGCGCCGGAAGCGGTTCATTACAGCCTTGGAGATATCCAGGCCGGAATCATTGGTAAGCGTATTTATTTATTCCGCTGCATTGATGAGGATTATGAAGATACAATGGGGAACAGCCAGAAAACGGCACTGTTTCTTTGTGATAGTGTAATACGCTCCGACATTATCGGAGCTTCCAAAAAGTTGAACTTTGGAGACAGCAATAACTATAAATATTCTAATGTACGAGAATGGCTTCAAAAAAATGCAGTTGATTCGATTTTTCTCTCTGATACCTGCGTTGGCATAACGAAGGCCTTCTTAGGCTCAACCAGAAGGGGAATGTATGACCAACTAAATGAAAGCGGACTAACGGGATATGGCCGTTTATATCAGTCTATGAATGATAAAATCTTTATTCTGTCAGTGGAGGAGGGGTTAAGGTACAGGGATTATTTGTGGAAGTTTAATGGCAGTGATATTAATAATCCTAAATCCCAGATCTCCGCTTATTCCAAAGGATATTATCTAAGGACTCCGCAAGATGGTGGACCGAATGATTTTAGGTATGGCGAAGGGATTTATACAGTCAGTCTCACAGACGGGAACATACAGCCAGTTAATGTGTCAGAGACAAGTATCGGAATTAGACCTGTCATGACGATTCCGCAGGGATAAAGAGGTAGAGTGATGAAAAAAATTGTGAAACTGTTAGGGGAGACATTTCCTGGCATAATTGATTTATTTTATGGAATTTTGAAAAGCATAGTGGGAGAAGTTCCAATAGAGTTTATGGGAGCTGAATTTCAAAAAGGAACATTTTCTCAAAGTGTAAAGAGTTGCTTTTCAATCTATATAACGTTTAGGATATTTTGTTTTTTTATGATTATAAAACTGGGGTTAATGATTATAACGAGTATATTTAAAATTTCTACAAGGCATTTTGGCAGCTTTGAAAAAGAGACAATACATCATAAACAAGCCTTTGCAGTGGCAACCGGTACGAGCAAAGAGGTGACAAAATCATGAATATTCTGTTTTATATATTATTTGGATTTATTTTTGCATCAATTGTAGTTTTTATTTTTATCACACTATCCTCTTTGACAATTGTAAGTTCCGGGGACAAAGATCAGGAGGATCAGGAACAAATACAATGGATAAATGATTATGGAAAAAATTAGGAGAGAAAGGAACATGAGAGGTAATGCAAAAAGAATTATATCCCTTTGTCTTGCTGTTATTATCGCAGTAACTACAGTAGGGTATGCGCCGCCATCCTTAGCGGCTACTGCAATGACAAAATCAAAAATGGAAGAAGCAGTAGGAGCGCTTGCGTCTCCGTCACAAGCAGAGGAAAATGTGGCGGAGACGGCCACCCCGTCAGAGGCAGAAAGTCCGGGGGATAAAGCTACACCCTCTGAGGCAGAGAGTCCAGGGGGAAAATCAACACCTTCTGAAGCTATAAAAAAATTTGTGAGAGCAGAACCGGAAGAAATTCCGGAATATTACTCCCAGGTATCAGCTTCTGGAAAAAGGTTTTGGAGGTTTGAGGACCGGTATGGAATGATGCAATACCGGGATTATGGCTATATGCAGGGGGGAGTTGAATTCCCCTCATGGTATGAAGCGGATCAGACGGGATCTGTTGAAACACAAACAATTATTAATCAGGATGAGGAATTTTATGATCTAGCCCCGTACATATGGACTAGTGTGAAGCCCAATGAAGAAAATTGGAAGGAACTTTCCGAGCAGCAATATTGCAACATACAGAGGAAGAAGTTATTACAATTCGAGAATTGGGA
Source organism: Clostridium boliviensis (assembly GCF_033342255.1). Lineage (NCBI taxonomy): Bacteria > Bacillati > Bacillota > Clostridia > Eubacteriales > Clostridiaceae > Clostridium > Clostridium boliviensis. The sequence continues at coordinate 88,114 of NZ_JAWONS010000221.1, read as the reverse complement.
TGAAACAAAGTATGGCATATGGCATGTAATAGTAACAGAAAAGCAAGTTGAACATAAGGCTGACGATTATGATTTATCGGAAAAGGAATCATATCAGCAAAAAAGCTATGACCTATATTTTTTTTATGGGTTTGCACAAAATGTTCGTTCAAAGGACGATCCTAAATGGTTAGAGTCTGATAGTAACGGGCATGTGATGATGAGAGGAAGCACTTCGTATCAAAATATAATGGCAAAAATGGCGTTGAATGTGGAAGCTGAATCATTGATTCCTATAAAGTTCAGAAGATATAACCTAAATCAGGCAAATTCATTGGAAGAATTTTATGACGAAAAGGTGATTTATGCTGGTGAATGGCCAGCAAACAATAATGACTATGACGCCATGAATCTATGGAATTCAGATGCGAATTTAGAAAATGTTCAATTTCCAGTGCTTAAGAATGATGGAGACATATTTTTAGGATGGGCAAAAGATATTGAACTAAAAAATCCATTTTATGGAAGTATCAGTGCTGACAAGGAATATTTAGGGCAAGTACCACAGATTTTTAGAAGTACGAATTCATTCACCCAATATTTTAGTGTTGGAAGTGACAGCTCCCCCATTTCAAAGTATAACACTATTCCGGGATTTCCCTTAATACCTGGTGGTACCGAGGTGGAAGCTAGATCCTTTATGGGTCCTCATAATTCAAGTAGTGATAGGATTTATCAAGGTGTATGGATTCCTGGTGATAAGCCATCATTAATATTGATAAATGGACTTAAGGATTATTATGGTGGATTTGGATTTAGATGGCATGATTATCAATTTTTCCAATATTCCACCACAATGGCAGAAAATGTAGAAATGGTGGAAAGTATATCTGTAGCTCAGAATTTTGGCGATAAATTTAGCGACCTGAAGTTTAGAAAAACAGGATCAAGTGATTTAGGCTTACCAAATGCACTAACATATTTTTATGAAGGATATAGTGCTTCGAATTCAAGCACAAAATACTATGATTCACGAAGGCTTGTGGGGTATTTTTCCAAACCAAACGGCATGGGGCAGAAATTAGACGCCAATTATGAATTTAACAAGGTGGGAGATAAATATTACGCATATTTTGTACCAAAAACGCAAAATTTTCAGGTGGAATTCCAGGATGAATCAGGCAATACCATCAGAAAGGGTCAGGTGGTTCCAGGTCGTGCAATAAGCAACCCGCCAGTAGCACCTGATAAATCAGGGTACGCATTTAATGGATGGGTGGATGCAAGTGGCGGTAATTCCACTTTGACTCAAGTATTAAGGGATACCGTATTTAAACCAAGTTATCATAAGGAAAAGGAGGAACGCACATTAACGCTGGATACCAACGGGGGATCATTTGCAAACTATGGCGGATCAGGCAGTATATCGCTTCAGGTGGAGGTAGGGAGCGGCATAAATTCCATAATATACGGACAAAGCGAAAACATACCTTCCATGCAGGATTATGTATTTGACGGATGGTACGAGCAGCCAGATGGTCACGGTCGCTTGGATGACGTAACGGAAAATTTCATGCCTGATCATGATGTAATATATTACGCACACTGGATTAAGACTCATAAGCATATTGTTTACAAAGATTGGAATGGGAATATTTTAAAAACTCAGAAGGTAGCTATTGGAGAGGCTGCCACACCACCGACAGATCCAACCCGGACCGGATATACTTTTACAGGCTGGGATCAATCATATACTGACATTCAGGATGATACTATTTTAACCGCCCAATATTCCATTAATGGATATTTGTTGACTTTGAATGGAAATGGCGGAACCCTGGAGGGAAATGCTAAGAAAGAAATAGTGATTTCTTTTAACCAATCATTTGATCAGGCACTAAGAGATGGAAGAGATGAGGCAATACGACCTGGATATTATTTTGATGGGTGGTGCACCAGTAAATCAGGAGGAAACATCTATTCTTACAGTGGAAATCAGATGCCAGCGGCCAATGTGACCGACTTTGCTCATTGGACTCCAAATACTTACAATGTGATCTTTGTTGCTGATCAGGAACAGTGGCCGGGAGAAGTAATAAAAGAAAAACTAACCTTTGATACGGAACTTGGAAGCCTTCCCTCACCGAAAATTTATGGTTGGACGTTCCTGGGCTGGTGGACAGGAAAGAATGGAACAGGTACAAGGATTACGGAGCATACCATGGTAGAACCAAGGGATGCAGTGTATTTCGGTAACTGGGAGCCTGTAACTTATGAGGTCTGTTTTGTTTCAACGGTGGAGCAGCCGAATGGAGATTCGGTACAACCCTTTACAATAAAACAAAAATATGGTCAGGAATTTGGCAGTTTACCAATTCCTGAAGAAAAGGGTTATACCTTTAACGGCTGGTATGATGCAGATAATAACAAAATCAATCCTCATACAATCTTTCGGCCAGATTCCGGAGCGGATGTATTTACCTATCATGCAAAATGGAAAGCCAATTCATACAAAATCCGCTTTGTTTATACGGATGCAGATGGAAAACAGAATGTAGTAGAAACAGACCGAGATTATTTCATGCAGCTGGGAACGCTTCCGTTACTAGAGAAACCTGGCTATACCTTTGCCGGCTGGTTTAATGAAAGTAGAGAGAAAATAACCTCCGAAAGCTGGGTAGAGGCTGGAAATGTGGAATATAAGGCCAAATGGATCGCAAACCAGTATACAATTCACTTCAAGAGTAATTCAGAATTAATAAGTGATCCGAAAGATAAGACTGTAACATATGCCCTTCCAATTGGGGATTTTCCAATATTATATGAAACAGGGTATGCATTCCTGGGCTGGTATACGGAGCCTGAAGGTGGAACCCGAATTAGGGAGACTACCTTGGCAGCACTGGGGAATCAGACTTATTATGGTCACTGGTCTATCAGCTGGATTAATAATGGAAATGGTACATACAGAAGACCCGGAGCAGATGGTAGGTGGAACACAGCAGACGATGAACTCTGGTGGTATGGCCCGGATGGAATTATAGGAACTGAAGATGATCGCCAGATTCACATAATCCCTGGAGGGACCGAAACCTATATAGACAACGGTGACGGAACATACATCACACCGGGAGCCGATGGAAGTTGGACGAATCCGGATCACTGGTGGAGCGGCCCGGATGGGGAGATTGGTACTTCTGATGATAAAAAAATTGATAGTGGGAATGTTGATCCGGAACCTACGAACCCAGAATCTACACATTCAGAATTAGAGGATCGGGAGGAAGAGGAGATAATAACCGTTCCTCCTACACCGATTATTGACAGCACGGCAAAGCCAGAGGTACCTGATACCGGAGGAACATTTACCGTAAATCCAAATGATCCTCTTGAAGTTACCTACACAAAGCCGGATGGAACGACCGCAAAGGATGAATGGGTTGGCGATGGCAAGGACTGGTACCATGTTGATGAAAAAGGAAAGTTAAATTACGACTGGTATCTGGAAGGCGAAAAGACCTGGTATAAGCTTAACAAAGAACCGGGAGACAGGTTTGGTGCAGCGTTGAGTGGTTGGAATTATGAACCAATGGATGATAAGAGATATTTCTTTGATCCTGCTACGACTAAGATGCTGACCGGCTGGCAACTCATTGATCATAAATGGTATTACTTCACAAAACAGAATGAGTCACAAACTTATTTTGGAAGTAATCCTAGTGGAAGTAATCCGAATGGCTGGAAATACGATAAAACAAAGCCTGGTAAGCCTTATGGATCAATGTATCAAAATGAGAGGACTCCAGACGGCTATCTGGTAGATGAAAATGGAGTTTGGAAAAATAACGAGGAGGAGTAATGAGAAAAAAATTTGTGAGAGGGGTGGCATACGTTATGTGTGCCACCCTGACAGTCACCGCGGTACCGCCTTGGGCGGTATATGCGGAAACGGGGACAGAAACAAAAAGTTATAGTTCAGTGGCCACACCTTCTGAAGCAAGCCTCGATACAGAAATAGAGGGTGAAGAAATTGTTAAGGAAGAAGATCTGCCAGAAGTGGAACCGGAAAAGATTCCCACTGTAGATCCGGAAACGATTGAAATGCCAGTAACAGATCCGGTAGATAGTGCTACGCCGTCTGAAGCAGTGGAGCCTACTTTTACGGATATAAAAAAAGCGTTAACAGCTTCCCTTCTCTCTTCGTCCCCTTCGTCCAGTTCTCTGGGAGATATCTGGGATTCCTGGTCCGGTAAGACAAGCTTTGAATTTTTAAGCGGAGGTCAGGGAGAAGGAACAGAGGAAAAGCCATATCTGATTAAAACGAAAGCACAGCTGATGGGACTATCCGAACTATCAGCTATGGGTATGACTGTGCCTGATGCGGAAGGTGCTGATTACACAGGAGATTATTCGGGGTGTTACTTTGCCCTTGGCAGTAATATTGACCTGCAGGGAGTCAACTGGATACCCATTGGATTTTACCGGGATTCTACGGAAAACTCCGGAGAGGTTCCCTATCCGTTTTCTGGGAACTTCAACGGAAACGGATATACTATTAAAAACATAAAACTTGCTTCCTTTTCTGGTTATAACAACGTTGGACTTTTTGGTTCTGTAAAGGATGCAGTGATTGAAAACATGACCATTGTCCCGGACAGCAGTGAGATCAAGGGCAATGATCGGACAGGTGTTGTGACTGGTTATGCAGCAGATTCCATTATAAAAGATGTAACTGTTAAAAATGCCTATATCAGTTCCACCGGAATTTCCGGAGGAATTGCAGGAGAACTATCCGGAAGCGTGATTGAGAATGCAGCGTGCGAAAAAGTTATGATTGATGCCGCTGACGGAGCGGATGTGATTTATGCCGGTGGAATTGCGGGGATCGCATCGGATTCTTCTATCGTGGATTGTGAAGTTTCTACTGGTGATGGGACTACCGCAAGAATCCAGGGTACGGGTTATATCGGTGGGATCGTGGGATATCAGAATGCAACAGATATTCTTAACACCCATGTTAGTGGGACCATCGGCGGTTATCATTCCGCAGCCATTGGTGGTATTACCGGAAGATATGCAGCCGGTAAGTTAAAGGTAGCACGCTTTGAGGGAACCATTGGTAACTCTCAGCTGGGGTCCATGGCAAGGGAAGGAACCTTTATTGGAACCAGACAGGGAGCAGCAACAAACTTTAATTTCGTTGATGATGTAGCCTATTTATTTGCAGATACTGAAAGCAAGATTAGTGCCAATGTATGCGGATCAGAGATCATTGACGATAATGATTATACCTATGATGCACATATAGGCTACTGGCATTCCGGAGATCTTTATTACACTCTGGTACAGGGCGGTGCGAAAAAATCCAGTTCCGATCAATACTTTTACGAAGAATTGGAAAATGGAATCTTAACTGTCATGGATGAGGAAACTGGGGATTATACCTTAGATCATTTTGCCCCCAATTCCCTGGGACATCCGGTAAGAGGGTATTTGCTTACCGTAGATCAGATCGATACCATTGCCAATGGCCAGAACTTTTATGATATTGCCTCCATGGAAGTAAGAGGTAATTCTCAGTATTCAAAAACCATTGATAAGGAGAAACGGGGAGCCATTGGAGCTGGGAGCGTGGTCAGTATAACCACTTCTCCGAACAATACAGACACAGAAAAATTCCAGATGGAGGGAAGCCCTACTTACACCAATGCAAAGGGAAAGAAAAGGAGCACCACCTACTCAGACGGCAGCCATTCGTATAACTTTACCATGCCGGATGAGGATATAAGTGTTTCCGCTGTATACAAAAAGGTGGCAGTTTCCATCAATGTAAATCCGGAAACCTATACCTTTCAAGTGAGCCAGACAAGAACCGGAAACCGGAAGAATCCATCGAAGACCATGGAGATCCGGAATAAGGAAGGAAAGCTGATTGCCCGGCATATTAACGGTGCGTTAGAGCAGGGAACCCAGGTTCAGCCGGTGAATATATCCGCCCTTATTGATGCGAATAATGATGTATTCGATAACCGGGTGAAGTGGGGCATTGATGATCCGGAGTTAATCCGTCTTGCGAAAAACGATGATGAGGAAACGGATGGCTATACAGCGAAATCGGCCAGTATCTCATTGAATATGGAATCTGCTTTTTTTACGGATATTATTCAAGAAGCGGAAAAGAAACAGGCAGAAGAAAGTTATCAGTATAAGATTCCAAATACCATTTACGGCGCAGGGCATCAAAATGGGGGAGTTGCAGTACTGACAGCTCAGACCAGACCCTCAACTTCCTTTGAAGGAAAACCCTGTACCGATAACTGCCGGATCAATGTCACCTTTCAGATCATTGATAATACGTTAGTAGCAACAGAAGGGGCAGTGCTTGATAAGACAGCTTTAACCTATACCGTTACAAGGACTTTAACGGGGGACCGGACAGCACCGGAGGAAAAAATAACGGTAACAGCTCCCCAGTCCCTGACAGCAACTTTTACTCCGGATTACTTTTCTAAAGATGAAGTAACCTGGACAAGCTCCGATCCAGCCGTCCTTACCGTATCACAGGATGCGCAGGCTTACCGGGAAGCTTCCATTTCTGCGATCAAGGATGCCAAGTGGATTAAGGATATCATTACTACTGATGATGGAATACGAAACAATGATATTTACGAGAAAATACAGGGTAGCGGAAACAGAGAAGCAACGATAACGGTGGTCGGAAAAGATAAACTGGGAAATCAGGCATCAGCTGTCTGCCAAGTAAAGGTAGACTTCACTACCAATGACCAGACCAGAATTGTACCAGAGGGAATTATCTTAAGTCAGACAGCACTTTCCTACAAGCTGGGATATCAGAAGGCTGGGGATATCAATTCCCAAACGGTAAAAAAGACTGGTTTTGAAGCAAAGAAGCTGACAGCCATTGTTCTTCCAGTACTGGAAAGGACCGCAGAGCATGAGCCTTACAATGAGACTGTGGTATGGACCTCTTCCGATCCGGGAGCGGTAATGGTGGATCAGAGCGGGACTGTTACTCCGGTAGATGGAGCAGACTGGATCAAAGAAGCGCTTTTAGGAGCACCATACAAGGGAAAAAAAACAGCAGAGATAGCCGCTGTAACGTCAGACGGAAAAAAGATAGCCTCCTGCAGCATAACACTTACCTTTCAAGCAGAGTGCATCGAAGCAGACCGGGAAACGGAACAGTTTGACCTGGTACTTACGAAGTCGGGAAGAAGAAGCAATCCAACCCTTACCTGGAGGGGAGGAGAAAGCAAAATATTTGCTGCCTCCATTTACTCCACAAATGAGAAATCAGTTTTATGGAAATCATCCGACAATGGAATTTTAACCGTAAACAAGAATGGATCAGTCGCACCGGTAGTCCTAAACAGAAATAAAGAAGTGACAGCTGGCTGGATCAAAGAAGCAATAAACAAACAGTCCAATACAGAAACAGCTGCAGCTGATATTTATGCCTTATCCAGTGATGGAAATTTATCAGATCCGGTACATGTGATTCTTACTTTTAAAGTTGTAGATCAGACCTATTCCTCCGGTGGTAGCAGTGGGGGAGGAGGCGGCGGTGCACGCTCCGTAGGCGTAACAACCGCTGGAAATACCAAAGGGCCGGCAGCTCCTGCAGGTGCAGTAACCGGCACATGGACACAGTTGGCAAGCGGAAAATGGATTTTTGCTACAGATTGGACCTACTCGGATGAATGGGCATATATCAGTAACCCATATGCAGGAAACGGCCAGGAGCCAGCGTCATGGTTTCGATTTGATAAAGATGGATTTATGATAACTGGCTGGCAGACAGATGCAGATGGAAATACCTACTATTTGAGATCTGCATCCGATGGTACCCAGGGACAGATGCTTACGGGTTGGCAGTACATAGATAATACTTGGTATTATTTCAACCCAGTATCAGATGGAACGAGAGGAAAGCTTTTAACAAACACGGTTACTCCTGATGGCTATACCGTAAATGAGAAAGGGCAGTGGAACAAGGACGTTGAGGTGGTTACGGTATGAAAATAGGATATCAGGTTGTTATGGTATGTTCTGCTCTTATGAAGAATGGAAAATTTATTAGCTTTGAAATTCCTGTAGAGGTACCGTTTGCAACCCAACAGGAAGCAGAATGTCATGAATCCAATTTTTCGGCCAGAATGGAACGAAAGGACGTTGAGGTCGTTATCAATCTTTACCAGAGGAACCAACAGGAACAGGATTTGGTTGGAACCATTCGCTGGGAAAACAGGAATCTCTATAAGTGCACTATAACAAGGGAATCAAGTGTAGGTAAAACGTTCATAGATCCCGTTGAAGATGAAGAACCATGTGCTATGGACAATGGAATACTACCTCTTTTAACGGAAAAGGATAGTTTTTCATTACAATATTTAGCTTACGGAGTAGAACCTCTTTCATATAACGGGAAAGAGGAAGAGTAATTAAAAGAATATCTCCTCTGCTAAAAGCAGAGGAGATAGGAGGAAGATATGAATCGTGTGATTTTAATGGGAAGGCTGACTCGCGATCCCGAAGTCCGTTATTCCCAGGGTGAAAAGTCCATGGTCCATGGCAATTGCAAGATATAGCTTAGCCGTTGATCGAAGATGGCATAAAATTCAGGAAAATGAACAGATGGCAGATTTTATCAACTGCGTGGCGTTTGACAGAGCGGGGGAATTTGCAGAGAAATATTTCAGACAGGGTATGAGAGTCTTAATATCAGGACGCATTCAAACTGGAAGTTATACAAATAAAGACGGCATTAAGGTTTATACAACAGATGTTGTTATAGAGGATCAGGAATTTGCAGATAGCAAGAATGCATCAGGTGATAATTCCAGACCAGAACCTTCCAGTGCCACGGGTGATGGCTTTATGAATATCCCGTATGGGGTAGACGACGAGGAATTACCATTTAATTCATAGGAGCTGTCTAATAAATATTTTGCGGCTAAGTGTACATTGACAACCGAATATGTTTAACCGATAGAACTTCAAATTTACGAAAGGGAAATTAGCTATGAAAAACAAATTACTTTAGCATCTGATTATTGATATAAGTATTGCTTTCGTTATATTGTTTCTTGATGAATTAAGGAGAAGAAGAAAAGAAATCAAGAAATTGAATCAAAAGCTTGATGAAACGAAATCCAGTATTCAGGGTATAGAATTGAGTGTCGAAATTATGGAACAAGGTTATAAGGAAATAAATAACTCTATAAAACACCTTCCTCCAAAAGAAACTCAATAAAATATTCAGATATATTGTATTAGATTTATAAACGTGATATAATACATATATGGAGTACAAAAACAGTAATAATGTGGTTTACTCATGCAAATACCATGTAGTCTGGTGTCCCAAATATCGGCGTAAGGTTCTAGTGGAACCAATCTCTGAACGATTAAAGGAGCTGATCGAACAAAAATGTTCAGATATAAAGGCTGATATAATCGAAATGGAAATTATGCCTGACCATGTGTACTTGCGGATAGAAGTAGACCCACAATTTGGAATTAATAAAGCGGTACGTAGTATTAAGGGTTATACATCGTCTGTTTTACGCAGAGAGTTTAAAGAACTGACAACCCGCCTTCCTTCTCTTTGGACAAACAGTTACTTTGTGTCCACAGCGAACAGTGTGCCGCAAACGGTTATTAAGCAGTATACAGAAAGCCAGAAAACATCGGAAAGGAAGTAAACATCCTGACGATAAAGTGAAAAGAAAGGCAGGTGGTATTATGTCAGAAGAATACCAGATCTATGGTGAAACAATCAACAAGACCGTGAAAAAAAGTTATTGGGATGCTGCAATAGGACTTCAACGAGTAGATGGTCTTACTCCTACAAAATATTTATCTGAATTGGCAGAAGCAAATATTGAGGGGGAATTGTCATATCACCAAATTGAAGATTTATTGTATAAACGGTATGAAAATGAATCTAGTGAGGATATTGAGAATCGCAACAAAGAAGCAGATCTTGTAGCTGCCAGAATTGCACACATTCTTGACAGTCCGGGTTATCCTTCGAAAATTACTTCGCTAAAAGCAATTCACAAAGAGCTTTTTAAGGATATTTACGATCATGCCGGGCAATTTAGGAAGGTCAATATTTATAAACCGGAACCAGTCTTAAATGGAGAAACGGTAAAGTATACAAATTATACGGCTTTGGAAGATACGCTTGAGTATGATATGGATACTGAGAAAAGTAAAAGTTATGCTGGTCTTACTGAGAATAAGGTAATTAAGAGAATTGCTACATTTACTTCTTCCATCTGGCAGGCACATCCATTTATGGAGGGTAATACCAGAACAACGGCAGTATTTATGGAATGTTACCTTAACAATATGGGATTTTCAGTAGACAATACCATGTTTAAAGATTACAGCCAGTACTTTAGAAATGCACTTGTGAGAGCAAACTTTGCGGATTACAGGAATGGAATTACAGAAACAAACCAATACCTTGAAAATTTCTATAAAAATCTTCTTTCAGGCGCTGGGTTTCAATTAAGAAACAGGGATCTTATTTTAAAAGAACGCTTTACACCAGGCAGAGACAAAGGAATCGAACTGTAAGAGTAAAAATTTGTAAAAACTACCAAAATATGATAAAATTCTTTAGGAAAGTATCAGATATAGAGCAGTCAAAAAGAACAGCCTGAGGAAAACTCAAGCTGCTCTGAATGTGATTCTTTCCAATTGTACCAATTTGCGGACGGTCAGCCGGTAAGTGTATGGGGATTGCTTTTCCCCCTGGTGGCTATAATGGTGGTTTTCATCCTTAAATTTACGGAAAACAGACCGTATTTTAGGACCGAGGATATTTTAGGGCATGTTTCACAGAACTTCCAGAGGGAAGCCTGAAAAAAACAATATAAGGATACAGGACAGTTAGCAGAGTCTTGCATACGTCCTTCCGGCTTGTTTCATTTGACAGCCGCCACAGACAGGACAGATAAGGATATCATAATTCCAAACCGCTTTTAACAGTTCTGTCATGGAAAGGTCTGCATATTTCTGCCTGAACTTCTGGCAGCCCTGCAGGCGAAAAATAACTTTAAGATTTTTCGATTTAGTACGGTTGTTTAAAAATCCGTAATAACGGATTTTCTGAAATCTCTGCGGGAGTACGTGCATGAGAAAACGCCGGATGAATTCCTGGTTATCAAGGGTGATCTCCCGTTTCGGTTCACCGGGCTTTTTCCCTCTGGCAGAGAACGTGTTTTTTGTCTCTGTAACAGAAAGAATCCGGCTGTTGGAAATGGCGATTTTATGAGTATAACGTCCCAGATATTCAATGGCATTACCAAATCCATTAAATGTTTCTTTGATGTAGGGACAAAGTCCTTATTATAAAGCTTGTTTTTGAATTCAGACCAGTTGTAGGAATTTCGTAGTTCTTTACAAGAAGACGAAAAAGAGAGCTTTCCACTATGATAATAAACCTCCATTTCAGCCAGGTATTTTCCTTTAAACTTATCACTGAGAAAACCCCTACCGGAATAAAAAACCTGTTTTACCAATGCTTCTTGCTTTAAGTCTGGGAGAGTGGAAATAAAAGTAAATGCCTTATCTTTTGATGGAACGAAAGGAAGATAGGCATCAAACTTACGCATAGGGAGCTGGGTAGGATCCCATGGCTTATGAAGGACGTAGAGAGTAAAAAAACGAAGCTGGGAAATACAATGGTTTATGGTCCTGTCAGAAAGTTCTTTTTGATTTTGAAGCCAGAAAATGAAATGACCAAGTTCCTCCCATGAAACGTCCTCCGGAACTTTGTGAAGAAATTTATCAAGGTAATGAAGATAATCCCTGACATAAATGGAATAAGATTTCAGGGTATGGTCGGTAAGACCGCGAAGGGAGAGCATCTCCCGATAAGAGTTTAAATAGTCCATAAAGGAACCTCCTTAAGATGAATGTGAATAGAGTTCTTAACATACAAAAAAGGAGGAGGACGGATAAAAAAGTAAGATATGTAGTTGCTGAATTAAAAAAAGCATGATAAATTAAACATAGTAGCGGTCTTTGTGAAATGTTTTAAGTTGTCTTGTGGTGATTCAACAATAAAACATAAATGCAAAAACTGCTACTATTTTTTTATAAATACGAAAAAAGTAGTGGGTAACTTTTTAACTGGGACTAGCCGTCGCGCTAGCGACTTGGTACAATATGAAATGGGTAGTCAATCTGCCGGGTGGTTTCCATCTCCGAAAGGAGGTGGTTGTTATTAGTACATATGAGGAATTAATGATTATTATCAATGTTTCATTGCTTATAGTTGCAATCCTTACATATACAAATAGCAAAAATAAAGATACAAAAAAATAACCACCCTGCCGACCAAAGCTATGGGTGATTATTTATTAATTAAACATTAACTTGTGGAAGCCACTCTGTGGAGTTGGCTACCTTTGTATCTTTAGAATAACACGAATTTATAAGATTGTCAAATCCGAAATTTACGATATTTTATAAGGAGGGCTTGTATGAAAAAGACATTATTAGGATTTATATTATCAACAGTACTTACAGTAACAATGGCAACACCGGCGTTTGCGGAGATTATTTGGACACCGGATAGGATTCCGGCTGGATATACAACAAATGAAGTTGAAAATAAAAAATTTGATTTGAATTCTGGAGGTGTGATTGAAAAATCCACTTATACTGGTTATATCAAGGACATGTATGGGAATTTCATGAAAAATACAACATTCGCTGGAGGTTCAAGAACTGATGAAAATGGTATTCTCATTTATCCAGATGGAACTAGTTCTTCTTTTGGTAGTGAACAAAAATATTTAGAATATTTAAATTCCACAATTGGTCAACAGATAGAGAAAGAGTCATGGCATCAAGATACATTAAGATCTTTAAATAACAATGGGATAAGTAATTATTGGTATGGAACTAATAAATATGGCTCTGGTTATTCCAGTAATTGGGTATGGTTAATGCAAGCTCCAGATGGAACAGAAGATGGACTAAAATATGCCTACTGCTTCAATGAATATGGCTATCTTTATACCAACACAATTACTCCAGATGGCTATCAGGTCAATGAACTTGGCCAGCTAATGATAGATGGAAAGGTAAAAACGAAGGAAACAACTGATTTTACAGCGTGGCATGGATATTCAAGTTATGCCATAGGGTATCTGGTTTATGATACTATGACGAGTGAAGAACATAAGCTTGATAAACCAAATCCATTTTTCTAAATTATTTTTCTAACAGAATAAAAGTTTTTTAAGACTATCGGTTAAAACATAATCGGTAGTCTTTTTTATTGCAAATAGAGGAAAATAAAATGAAGAAATGGTTACAGAGACTTGAATTGAAAAGAAAGACAGCGGCTTTTATGGCTGTGATTTTAGCTACGATGGCTTTTCTCCCATACATACCGAAAAATATGGTATCTTTTGCAGATTATGCACAGACGATTGAACCGTCTGCCTGGGTATCTTGGAATCCTAGTGCATATGGTGGAGAAGCAAATAGTAAAGGGTATACTCCCACTGGTCTAATGTATGAAACCAAAGACTTTCATTTAGGAGCGGCAGTTGAAGAAGGAAATTTCCCGGCAGGAGCGAAGCAATATCTGGTAAAAAACAATAGTTCAACTGAGAGTGGATATGATGAGTTCGACAAAATTTTTCTTTACTGCGTAGCTATGCATAGTGAGAGTTCCAGGATATATCTTGGAAGCCAGGCGTTTTTTCAAAAGTATTGGACAGTGGATGACATGCCAAAAGAGTTCCCAGATGGGGATAATGCAAAAGTGCCGAAGCTGAAGAAGTTTAACTTTCTTATGAACATTTATGCAACCCATATGGGACGCAATGATAGTATAGCTGCATGTAATGACGCGAATGCTGGAACTGCAAAATATATTGTAGCAGCTATTATCAACTGGATTGCAGCCAATAATTGTGAGTTTACCGGTGAATGGGAAGCGGATTTAAATTCATTTCGTGACAGTGCTGATTACAGATCGGTTATAAAGCAGATGAATCCCAACTCTGTAGGGGATAGATCCGTGTTTAATCAGCTTACCAGTACCCAAATTGATTCCCAATATGCAGCCAGAGGGTGTAAGAACTGGGCCGAGTGGATGTTTGGAAATGTATGGGATGCAGCAACGATTACTAAGCAATTTGATGTAGATTCTGAGGAAACGGTTTATTTTGCAAAGATGGATCATGCTTCAGATACTTATACCATTACAATTCCATATTCAAATGATGCGGTAAAAGACTATTACCAGCATCTTTCTGCTAAGGATCTTTACGGTGACTGGACCTTTACAGGACCAACGGAGGCAGGATTGGTTTTTACTTCTATGAATGGGGAAGTACCCAGTGATGGAAAAAGAATAGCTACTCTTTATTGGCCAAATCAAAGCCAGATAGGGGCAGACTTAGCAAAAGACTTAGGCTCTGCACAACTTGCTACATTTAAATTTTATACAAATGCAAATGATCCGAGGAATCCTAATAGATATGCTTTTGATATTTCACAGACCTACTTTGCCGCCAAAATGGATAAGGACTTAGAGGTTCATGTCCGTGTCGGCTCAGGTTCAGCCGGCACAGCGGTAGTAAACCGCTATAAACATACAGAGGGTTTTGGAGCCAATTATAACGTAGGTCTTAATGCTTTTGATTCCGAAACCGGAAAGCCCCTGGCTGATACTCATTGGGATATCTTAGAAAAGTTTGATGATTCCCAACTTGATAGTACGAATCTGGATTTAAGAAGAGCAGGAGATTATTCTTCCAACTTAGGCTCCCTAACCGGGGCATCATGGGAAGAGGATAGCGGAAATGATGAGGAACGGATATCCTTAAACTATGATGGGGATACAGGGCTGAATGATTCAGAATCTAACCTTTATAACCAGGGGAATTCCTCCGGTTCCCAGTTTGAACGTTGGTCTGATCCGGAAAATGATCCATGTAATGCTGATGAGCATATCACGGATTCCAACGGAGTGCTTCATTATGTAGATTCCAGAGGGAATATCCATAGTGAAGTAGCACATCATGATTCAAGAAGCTATACCTATCAGAAAGGATATTGCAGCGGTCATCCAGCTCCTGTCGTTGAGTATGAGGAAGTCCCGGAACCGGAATATGATGAGGAGACCGGGGAGCAGACCAATGAAGATGAAATTGAAGCCGTAGAGGAATATAATCAGGAGATTCACGATACCGCATGGGCTAAGTGGCTGGAAGGAGTAAAGGAATGTGAGGATCGTGTAAAAGAAGGTGGTTTCTTTCATGCCATTGATCCAACCGGAACGACACAAAGGGAAGCCTTGGAAGCAGACAGGGATCAGTTTTATAAGGACTTCATTTCCTTAAACTATGAGTATTCCGCAAAGGAAACAAATCCGGCTCCTGGCTATTCCCTTCACGGAAGCCACCCGGATGATATTCCTATGGAGTGGCGTACTGTAACTTCAAGTGAATATAAAGATTACAATTCCCATGGGATTGATCATTCAGGTGGTAGCTTTAGTGGTGGTGGACCAGACATGGAAAAGGACAGTCTGTCAGAAGAGGCTGTACAAGTACCGGTTCCAAAAACCGGAATGCCAGATCAGGCAGGTATGTTTGTCAGCTTTGGGACCTCTAATAACGTGGCGGGTTTTGAGGCTGTGACAGAAGCAATAGGAGAGACTGAAGCAGAGGTTGAAAGACAGTCTGAGCCGGAAGCCGTGAAGAATACCGAAGCGGAGCTGGTAGAAGAGACTCAGCCAGAAACTACGGAAGTAACAGAACCAGAAACCACAGTAGCTGAACCGGAAACCACAGCAGCTGAACCAGAAACTACAGTAGCTGAACCGGAGACCACAGCAGTTGAACCAGAAACTACAGCAGCTGAACCAGAAACCACAGCGGCTGAACCAGAAACTACAGAAGCACAGCCGGAAACAATTGCAAATCCTGATCCTGTAATTGTGAAGGAACCTGTTGCATCAGCTTCTGAAGCTATAATAAAGAAAACAGCTACTCGATCTAATGCAGATAGAGTGGATGGAGGGATTTCCTTTACTGGCTTTTTGGAAGGTCTGGTATCCGGTGTTAAATTACTGGCATCTAAGGTTCAAACCATGGCAAATAATGCTGCATCATTTCTTTCCCTTAGATCCTTCGGAGATGATGAGTCCGATGTGAGTGGTTCATCCCTTTCTTCTCTTCCGGAATCTACTGATACAAGCCGTGTTGACCTTCTTGATTCTTCAATGAAAGACTGGACCTTCATAGCATTTGACCATCGGACTGAGGGAGATATCCATATGAATAAGAAGGATATGGACTTGAAGAAAGGTGAAAAAGATTCCTACAATGCCTATGGAGATTCCCAGGGAGATGGAACTTTAGAAGGGGCTGTCTACGGACTGTTTGCGGCAACGGATATCCCTCATCCAGACGGACATTCCGGAGTAGTGTTTCAAAAAGATGATCTGGTTTCCATTGCGACAACAGATCGGAATGGGGATGCCAGTTTCCTAGCCATTACCCAGGCTCCCGGATATACCTTCAATTACCAGACCGGTGCTATCGAAAAGACAAGTAACGGCTGGGCAGAGCAGGCACCAGGGAACCTTTACACCGGCATGGGAGCAGCAATTGGAAAAGAGTCAGATATTGAAAGCTTTGAGGGGCATACCGAAAGGGGAAGCAGCATTTCCCTTACAGACAGCCGGAATGAATTGTCTTCCGGTTATGAGAAGCTTTCCTCCAACCAGGGAAAGGACGGTACCGGGGACAGCAGCCATTCCTATCCTATAGAAAATAATGAAGCGTTAAACGGAAACTGCTGGATCGGACGGCCCCTGATCGTAAATGCAGATGGGACCCAGTATTACATTAAGGAACTGACCCGTTCGGAAGGCTTTGAGCTGTCCGTTTATGGAAAGGATGCAGCTGTTAGTAATAAGGACGCTTTTCAGGCCGGCGGGAATCCGTCAGCGGAGGGAAACGTATCTGCAGGAACTATTGGCGTAGATCGGGTAAAGGGAATTAATACCTTTACGGTAAAGAGCAGCGGAACCATAAACGGGTATCAGATTTATGCGCAGAACATTCCAAAAGGAGCCTCCTTTTATACAACGAAAAGCCAGGTGGTAGAAGATCCAAGCGGAACGCATACGGAATATGTAATCAGAGAAGAAAACGCACTGGCAGAAACGGAAGGAGCTAAAGTCATTATAAACGGTGCATCTGTACCAGCAAAGGCTGGGGATATCATTTCCCTGCCAAACGGAGATACAGCTACCGTCACTAAGGTATCTGAACCGGAGTATGACTATACCGCAGCCCGGCCTGATAATGCTCTGCGTTATACGATTCCAACCTTTCAGGATAAGGAAAATACTGGGGACATCGCAGAAGATGCCAACGCCGCATTAAAGAAGGCTTCCTTTAAGGAGCCAGATGAGAGTGCACCGTGGATGCTGATTCCGGTAGAGGGACATACCTTTGAGGAACAGGCCAAAAGCCTATATGAAGGAATGGAAACTGCCGGGCTATCTGCTTTTAACTGTTTAAAAATAGAAGAAATAAAAGATGGAAAAGCAGTAATCCGCTATTCCTACCGGGTGGGCACTTCAATAGCGGCAAGTATCTATGATGAAGTATTAAAGATACTTTACATAAAGAAAGACATTTATTTTGACATCAATGGAACGGAAATAGCCGGATATTTGTATGTACCATATACGCAGGATCAGTTTGCAGATTCAACCGAAAACTCAAACGGATTTGTGACCTATGCGAAGGTAAGATCCGGTGAATTGTCAAAGAAAGAAACCGTCTATCTGGAAGATCTGTCAGCTATTACGGTGACGGAAAGCCCGGAACGTACTTACTGGGTATACAGTGAGGGCGAACCGATCCGGAATAACGATGGAAGCATTAAGATAATCATGGTTCAGGAAGAGGTCCAGGTTTCTCCCGGATACGAGCTGAAAGACATGGACACGCCTGTAACGGCTGTCTATGATGGGAACTGTTATACCATAGAGGTGGGGGGAGAAGATGGAACCACCTCCACCGATTACAAGATCACCTATACAGATGATTTTGTTGAAGGAACCTATACCACACCGGGGGGATACGCGGGGTATTACGGAACTATCTCCGTATCCCCCAACATGGCCGGGGCAGGAACCTACATTGAAACGGTTATGCTGCGTTATGATAAAAACCAGTTATATTCAGAAGGTGGGACACGTCAAACGAAGGTTTCTATAGAAGAGCGTCCCATTATGCAGAAGATCAAGATTACAAAGGATATTTCTACAAATAATGAAGAAGCTTATGAAGATAACACCTATGCAGAAACTGGACACGAAGATCACTTTACTGAAAATGGGGGAGGAACCGGAGCGAATGCGGCGTACTTAAAAAACTTCCGCTTTAAGGCTTACTTAAAATCAAATTTAGAACGGCTCTACCGGGCAGAGGATGGAACCGTAACATGGCAGGATCGAAATGGTAACACAGTGGATATCAATACCTACCGGGCAGCTTTTCCCGAAAAAGTCCAGAAGCTTTATACCAGAGTAGACTACCAGACCAATCCACTAAGCAAGGATTCAAACAAGGCAACAATCGCCAATACACAACTATACAACTATACCAGTGACTTGATTAATCCAGATCAGAACCCAGGTTACACGGCGATTCTGGAGAAAACGAAGCAAACAGTCAAAGACGAGGCTGGAAATGAACGTGAGGTCAGCTGTAACAATTATGACAAATTCTTTGATGCAATAGAAGTGGCCAATGAGGACCAGTGGGATCGGACAGATAATAACAGCAGCTCCTTTAAACCATTTGCAATTATAAAAAAACTCCTTTTTGGAATAAACGGTGGGGAAAAAGAATATCCAGCCTTACATAACAATGCGGATATTGAAAATAAAATCAATACCTCAGATACCGCAAAAGATAACGCCCTTCGGTCTGATCATGTACGCCAGTTTGCCATTACCTGGTACTTAGACGATGAAGTAGCAAAGCTGGTCAAAGATAATCCGGCTGGGGAGAAAGAAAGCGCCGCAGAAAACGAGACATATTCAGATGAAATCTATGATAAAGCTCTTTCCGATGCGATCAAGAAGGCTGAAAACTATTTAAAACCGTTCTTTATTTATGATTTAGATGAAATCTACTCGATCAGCTGGGACAGTGAAACAGACGGAGGAAAGGATAAAGACAATTCAACGCTCAGTGCAGATTTAGGAGATGCTGGAGCCGGTTACTGCTATGGAATATCGGAATATCTTCCATACGGAACTTATGTGGCTGTAGAACAGCAGCCCTTTAACAAAGACTTAGGGGACCTTTTTAACAAGCATTATAAAACCGCTGCACCAAAGGAAATCGAACTTCCATCGGTATACGAGGGTGGTAAATCAGGATCAGTTCAGACACCGGAGGTATTAAGCAGCTATTACCATTATAACGCAGCGGATAACGTCTCACAGCTTTCCTCCAAATACCATATCCGCTTTAACGAGGAGTGGCCGGGAGAAGGTGGAAAAGATTTAAAGAATTATGTAATTCGGGCGCACAATTACCTGGGGGATTATGAACTTTATCAATACGGCTTAGACCTTAACAAGCTTTCCGGCTCATCTGCCGGTGATCCATCAGGACGAGGACATTTCACCATTACTCAGGGAGGGAATGATCCGGTAAAGGATTACTACAATACCATGGTCGATTCGGAAACGACCGGAGGAAATCCAGGCAGCCATTATCTGGCTGATGATGGGAACGAAAGAAAAAGTACAGCAAATGGTTCTACTTACGAGACAGACGGGATAGAAAAAATCTACCGTTACGGTTCTGTATCCGAAGATAAACAGACCTATGACAATGTTTCATTCCCTTCCGGAGATGGAGAGGTTTATCGGGATAATGTGACGGTTATGGAAGGAATGCAGACAGCTTATAACGGGAAATATGCGTCCATGCTGGTACCGTGGAGTGTAGCAGAGCCAGCTGATGAAACGGCAGATACCGTACAGAATCCAGATGGAACATCAAGCTATAAGGGTTACGCTTACCAAAAATATAGGAACACCTTTTACACAAGCCGGTTACGGATTGAAAAGCTGGATTCCGAAACCGGAGAAAACCTCCTCCAAGATGGAGCTTTATTTGCCCTTTATGCAGCATCCAGAGAGGACGGAGAAAATACGGACGGTCTGGTAAAGTTTTATGAAGCTGATACTGATATTGAAGGCTCAAAGGAATTTTTAGAAGCCATGGGTGCCAGTAACATCATTCAGTCAGAAGAGACATGGGCCGGAACTGTACCAGCAGGAACCCCGATATGTAAAGAGGAGGAGAAGGTAATATTTGCCGATCAGGAAGGAAGAAGAACCGGGCAGTTTGAGGCTATTACGACCACCAGGGATGGAGTACAGGCGAAGGAAGGAGATTTAACAAGTACTTCTTATCAAGATCAGAATACAGGTTATTTAGTAACACCACAGTCCCTTGGAGCTGGTACATATGTCCTGTGTGAGATCAAGCCCCCGGCTGGCTATGCAAGAACCAAACCGGTAGCAATTGAAATATATTCCGACCAGACAACCTATTATCTTGACGGAGACAGGGACAGCCGGGTAGCTGCAGCAATCTATGAGGACAAGAATCAAGAAGTATTAAATCCGGATACTGCCAGAATCTATATAGGAAATACTCCGGTCCGACTTGAAGTGTCTAAGATTAAAGATTCTGATCATACCGTAACCTATAAAACGGATACCAGGCTTGAAGGGACGGAACTGGATTTAAAACAGAAGTACGGAATGGAAAATTTAGAGTTCGCATATAAAAATGGAACCTACTTAAGCTATGCCTGGTACAAAGGAACCATAGAATACCTCCAGTCCAGAAAAGACGCCGGGGAGAATGTAAATCTGATTTATGTAGATGGTGTTTTTGCTGGTTATGGTCTGATAGAAAGAACACTGGATACCGCTGATGATCACAACCGCTATGTATCTGGGGCTAAGATGGCTCTTTACGATGCCATAAGCATATCAGAGAGCGGTGACAGCGGAGATTTTGGATACAACGGCGTGAAAGTGACCAGAGACCGAAATAACAATGTCCAGTCTATAACGGTATTAAAAGGTCATGCCGGGACAACCGTGGAGTTTTTAAGAAAGGACAGCGTGTTCCACCCTATCGGGCAGGACGTAAAAGGGAGTTTTTTAGGAGAAAATGGTGACGGTACCTGGACATATGAAACCAGTGACAGGGCTGATACCAATATCCTTTATTATTCTCTTAGTAACTTAACGGTTACAGAATCAGGAACCGATGGTAAACTCTATGGTCGTGATCGAAATGGAAACAAAGTATTAGTGAAAAATCAGAACTCTATTTTTGTGTTGAAAGATGGACAACCGGCTTTTGAGCTGACTGGAGGGGATTTAACCACTGTAAAGTATTCCGTGACTGATAAAATATTATCGTTATCTTCTGGTACTACCATGTATCACCTTGACCAGAATGGAAACCGGGATGCATACGTTGATTCGACCACCGGTATGGCTTTCGCGAAGGAAGGAGACAAGCTTCTGGTATGGCCGGTAAAAATCTCCCGGACGGAAACCGGAGCAGTGATTGCCAGAGAGAAGATAAAAACCTGGAGAATCGCTGCTATCAGCGCCGATACGGATCAGGAATACATCACTGGAACTTACAACGGAAATAGCCTGGTGAAAAGCATGAATCCAGTCCTGAATGGTCATGGCCTCCCGGAGTATTACCAACGGTCAGGTGAAACCTATAAAAAGGGAGATCCGGTTTATGACATTGACGGAGATTTCGTTCGCTACAAATACGATGATTTACTAAAAGCCTTTAACAATGCTTCCTATAGCGTAAACAATCAGACTGGAATGGAGGACATCGGAGAGGAAGAGAATACTACTGACGATAAGAAACTCTACCACCGTCAGGGGGAGTCATGGGTAATGGAAAACACCTGGATTAGCGGAGAAAAGTATCCAAACGATCCGTTTCAGTCAGTTATGACGGCCGGCCAGTCAGATATGCTAAAGAGAGTGATTCCAGGGACCTACATCATGGAAGAGGTAACGGCTCCTTCCGGTTATACAAAAGGGTTTCCCAAAGGTGTTACGGTAAAGGAATCAAGAGCTGAACAAAAGACTGAAATGGAAGATGAAAAGATCAAGGTGGAAATTGTAAAAACTGATGCAGCCAGTGAACAGACATGTAAAATAATCAGCGACTATCAGGACGGACTAACTGTCACGGAGCCTAAGGGGGCTTATAGCTACTGCCAGGTACCCGGAGCTCATTTAGCAATTTATAAGGCAAACCGTGTTTACACAACTGACAGTGAAACCTACCCCAAAGGATATTATCTGGTGAAAGCTGAAGCAGCACCAGCTAAGTGGATGGTAGAAAATAAAGCAGATAATGCACCGGTGACCGTGACGGCCGATTGGATCACTGACGGAACCCCAAAATACTTTGAGGAAATCCCGGCCGGAGATTATATATTAGAAGAACTTGAGGCTGTAGCTGGATATGTTCGAAAGTCTATGGAGCTAACCATCAATGCAACGAAAGAAGTTCAATCGTTCAATCTGAAAAACGATCATATCAAGCTGGAAATTTTTAAGTATGATACAGACAGGAAAGGGAATAAGGTTCCTCTTTCCAATAAACACCCAGCCACGCTTGCTTTATATGAAGCGAAAACGGACACCAATGGAAATATTTTAATAGAGAATGGAAAACCGGTGTATGACCATACAAAACCGGTAGATCAGTGGATCACGGACAATTTGTCGGAGTATACAGAAGAAACAGAGATTAACACCAGTATCATGGAACGATTAAAAGCTCTTTTTGGACTAAAGAATAACCATTCCGGCTTTATTCCAGATTTTGAAGCTGCCTACAAAGAAAAGGGACAGGAATTAACTTCCTTTACCTGGCACACCAGAGCAGGAGAGCGGACTGCTTCTCTTACCAGTATCATTCAGGTGGGAAATGGTGAGGGGATCGTGGAAACATGGAACACTGATACAGGAAAGACCATTCGGATCACCATTTACCGGAATGTGACAAATGGTTCTCTTGATACAAACGGTCAGCTGCCTCTTATATTCGAATACCAGTTTAATTATAAAGAATTTAGAGGGATCAAAACTTATGATACCTTAGAAGGAATGCACCGTATGGATTATCTGGCTCTAAATCTGGAAAAAAATGAAAAAAAGATTGGAGCCTATGTTTTGGTGGAAGAGAAAACTCCTTCTGGTTATAATGCAGCTGATCCAAAAGCCATAGTCCTAACCGAGACCGGAGCCGTACACCGCGTCAGTTTGGAAAATGAAGAAAAGTTCATCAACGTATTAAAAGTTGTATCTGATGGAACCAATCAGTATACGGTTGAAGGAGCAGAACTGGCCTTGTACCGGGCCGGCTTAGCAGGTGATTTTGTAAAGGATGATACACACATGATAGAAACATGGATTTCCGGAGCAGATGGCCGTTATACTGAAGAGGATCAGTTTAATAATGATATTATAGAAGGGTTTCAAGTAGGAGATATAAAACCTCACAGGATCAGCAAGATTTCAAATGGAATATATTACATTGCAGAAGTAACACCGCCTGCTTATATGCAGAAAGCACAACCTGTGAGGATAGAAGTGAAAGGAGAAAAAGTGCCGTTTTACCGGATCACTAATATCCCTACCGTTGGAACCCTGGAAATTAATAAAAAAGCTTCTGATACCAGAGAAGGACTAGAAAATGGCAGGTTTAAAATAACCAATAAGAATACAGGAGTCGTCTGGTACATCACAACCGGCACCGATGGAACCGCCACCTTAAAAGATCTTCCAGTCGGAGCGGTTCAGCCAGATGGAACAATAAATCCATATAACTACACCGTGGAAGAAATTTCTCCTCCTGATTATTATCAGATAAGCAGTGGTAAGAAAAAGTTCCGGTTTGATGGGGCTGAAAGCGGGGAGGAAGTTAAATATAGCTGCGAGATTCTAAATAATCCGACAGAGATTTATTTCCGGAAAACAGACTTTAATACCAGACTGGCCGTAAAGGGCGCGGAAATTGCTATTTATGAAGCTGGAGTAATTGATGGGGAATATCAAAAGAATGGCAGAGCTATATCAATCGTTCGTACCCAAAATGATGGTTTTATACTAAAGAAAAAACTGAAAGCAAATCAGGTTTATATCATGGAGGAGATAAAAGCTCCATCTGGATATGCTATTTCAAAACCTGTAAAATTTACCGTTAATAAATTTGGAACTGGCATACAAAATGTATCCAATGATTTTAATGTTATCAAACCAGCGGTTGAAAACGGAACCATAGAAGCTCTTACCGTAACCGGCCGGGTCCCTGTAAAGGTGTATACCATACTAAAGGATCTGGATACCGGTTTTGAATTACCAGCAATAATAGGAACCGGAGATAATCAGATTATTACTGCCATGGATGGTATTATCGAAGGCCATTTGTATGATATTTCTGAATATACCAAATATTCAGATGGAAAATCGGAGAAAACTTTTAAAGAAACCAGGAGGATCTATTTTAATGAAGACAGTATGTATAAATTGCATTCCAGAACATATCTGGGAACCAGACAGGAATTATCGGATAAGGAAGGAAATGTCCTGGCAAGTTGGGCGATCAATGAAGATAACCACGATCACACAGTTATAAATCCGGTTGTCAAAGAAATTCCAATAGCCAGAGTATCAAGTAATGTTGGAGCCAATTTCGCAGCTGTCAAAGCAGGAAGTGTTATGAAGTATTCCATTTCCTTTACGAACCCCTATAATCACCCGTCAGATATTCTGGTAAAGGCGGATTTAACCAACGGGCTGGAATATTTAAGATCCTCTGACTGCGGCACGGAACACAACGGCATGATTACATGGAATCTTACTGACATTGCGGCTTATGAAAGCGGTACAATGGAAATGGCTGTAGTTGTAAAAGATGAGACGGGTCAGGCAAGAGCATGGTTTGAAACAAAAGTGGGTGCTGTATCAAAACGCACGATTCTGGAAAATCCAATCGTTTCTGACGGATCAATTACCATCATAAATAAGCTGACCGGTACCGGAGAGAAGCAGACGGATACATTTACCTGTCATGTGAAGTTTACAGACAAAGATGGATCTGTTTTAACCGGATACCAGGCATATGGAGGCTCTTGCATGGGACGGATTAAAGGAGAAGGGACTATAACTCTGGCTGGGGATGGAACCATAACTTTTACAAAACTCCCGTATGGCACAAGATATGAAATAAGTCAGGACATTTCAGATGATTATGTACAGGAAACAGGGATCAGATCAGGAGAGATACAGAAGTCGCTGCAGAGTGCCATATTTGTAAACAACAGGGATAATAAATTGATTAGAGAACTGTTGGCAGCAGGAGGAACCTACCAGTTAAAAGAAACAACGGTATATAGTGATAAAAGCAGTATTACAACAGGAATTTATGAGTTTACCATCAATGATACCGGTATGATTGATAATGTTGATATGGAAGATAAACCTGTAAATCTGAGTTTCGTAAAAAGAGACAGAGATACCAGGCAAGTTCTTTCTGGCGGTCATTATAGCTTTATAGATGAGAATAATGGAGAAATTCTTTTTAAGTTTACCATAAAAGATGAATCAGTCGTAATTCCACCAGAACTTGTCACTCCGAACCATGGATACATATTCCGGGAAAATCTCCCGCCTCAGGGTTACGCCATTGAAAAAGATATTCATATTATTGCAGATCAAAGTGGAATTGCGGAAATTGTTATAATGGAAGATAAACAGACAGAAATAAGCATTACAAAAGTGGACGAAGAAACCGGTAAACTTTTAACTGGGGGACGTTTTACTATCAGGGAAAAAGAGACCGGAACCGTAATAGAAACCTTCTCTCCGGTAAAAATGCCATACCAGTTAAATGGGATTCTGATTGCAGGAACAACCTACGAATTGATAGAAGAGGAGGCGCCTGCGGGATATTCTCACAGTCAGAATGTGGAATTTACTGTACCAGTGACTCCCCAGCCGATTAACGTGATCATGAGGGACAGGCAGACAAAAGTTATAATCCAAAAAGCGGTCAGCTCATCCAGTACTCCATCAGAAGCGGTCAGCCAGATTCCGGGATGCATCCTTCAGATTTTAAATGAAGATAAAACACCGGCAAAAGCTATAAGATCTGAAAATGGAGTATATGCGGGAGATAACCTTATATTTACAACTACTGACCAATCCGAAATACTAAAAGGTCAGATGGATGCCGGGAAAAATTACTGGCTTCATGAGATTAAACCAGCGTCTGGATATGCTTATGCAGAGGATGTACCTTTCGTGGTCAGCCAGTGGGGGGAAGAGGATTCTGTAATCATGTTTGATGATCCAACCCACGTAATACTATCTAAAAAGGCAATTACTGGCATAGAGGAGCTTTCGGGCAATCACATGAGTGTAGTAGACAATGCTGGGAATGTAATTGATGAATGGATATCCGGGGAATTGCCTCATGAAATAATCAGAAAGCTAATAGCTGGTGAAACTTATCACTTTATCGAAAATAAGCCTGCAGATGGATATGCATATGGAGATAATGTGAGTTTTACAGTCAGAAAGGCTGGCGGAATAGACCTGGTTGAGATGAGAAATGACAAAACAAAAATTGAAATTAAAAAAATAAATACTTCTGGTGAAATTTTAAAAGGTGCATCATTACAGATATTGGATCAACAAAAGAATGTGGTCATTCCGGAATTTATTTCAACCGATGAGGTTATTGATATTACCGGAAAATTAATTGCCGGCAGAACCTATTATCTCCATGAGGTAAATGCCCCAATGGGATATTTTCGTTCCTCAGATATAGCATTTACTGTTCCCAAAGAAGCAAAACTGTTGGAAATTACAATGACAGATCCAAAGAGACCAGATATTGATTCAGGTAAAATGATTATCCAGAAGATTGACGCCGAAACAGGACTAGGTATTGAAAGTGTTGAATTTTCTATTTATCAGTCTGATGGGGAGCTATATCTGGCAGTTAAAACTGATAAGGATGGTTATGTAAAGTTTGATATGCCACAGAATGGAACCTATACCTATAAGGAGACTAAATCAGCACCTGGTTATCTTGCTACAGATCATACTTATTCATTTACCATTAAAAATGGTGAGGTATCAGAAAACAGCATAGTATCAGTCGTTAATTACCTCTCACCGGAAGTTCAGATTCAAAAGGCAGATGCCAAAACAATGAAAAGATTAGCGGGAGCTGAACTGGTGATAAGAAATGCAGATGGAAAGGCGGTATTTCATGGTGTAACAGATGGAACCGGTATGCTATCTTACTATCCATTACGTTCCGGGCAATATACTGTGCATGAAGTAAAAGCTCCCGTGGGATATAAAAAGACTGACACATTTCTGACAATTTTGGTAGCAGAGGATGGAACTGTAACAGGAGATTTTACGTTGCTCAACCGTTCTAAAAGAGGAGAGAAAAAAGGGATTATAACTGCAACCTATCAATCAAGCCTGAAAGGCCTTGGAATATCCAATCAGGAAGGAAAGAGATTTTGGAACTGGCTGGACAGACTGCCTGGAACAGGTGATACGGGTCTGGCTGGGAGGTGGCTCATATATTTTTTGCTTGCTGGTATTGTGACGTTAATTGTAATTATAAGGAGAAAAAATATTTAAGTATATTAAGCCGATTTTTTCTTCTACAGTTTCCTCAGACAGGAATAGATAATATCTCCGTAGAGCAAATGAGGTTAACATTCGAAGTCAACTTTTATGGCCTGTTCATAATGACTAAGTTGGTGATTCCCTATTTAAAATGTGGTAGTTCTATATTGTTACTATCTGAAATTGAAAAACTATATTTTTTGTGATAAAATGTAACTAATTTCCAGATGAAGAAGGAGGTTTACCATATGAGTAAAGAAGTATTGGATTATATTGTTGAAAAAACACACGAATTGATCAATGCACCGTCCTGTAGTAAAGAGGCAAAAACAGCAGCCCAGAACTGGTTGGATGCCGTTGGAACAGAACAGGAAGTAATGGAAACCAAGAAATTTATGGATGAGCTGAAAGCGGATGTGGTACCAATTGACATGTTAATCGGTTTTGCAGAATCTGATGACGGAATTCGTGTTTTCGGAGCAGATACTGCAAAGAATATAGCTGGACATGCTAAGGAAATCAAGTCTGCAGGGGCAATCTATTGTGATTGTCCGGCCTGTTCAGCAGCTACGGCAATTCTTGAAAAGAAAGATGTTATTTTGGGATAAAACTTCGGTATTTTAAGGAGGGCTGTGAGTAATGATGATTTTTTCGGTTATTAATTTAATTCTTTTACTTTTAGGATTATTTGGTGTAGGAATGGGCATGTATGCTTTATTTCTTGCTATTAAAGCACTCAAAATTTATATAAAGAAGAATACGTGATTAATATTATAAAAAGCCGGCTTAATTGTCGGTTTTTTTTATTATTCAACTGTATGGAAATGTAGAATCATTAATACATTTGTCGGGGCCAGCATAATTTATAGTATAGATCAATTTTATAAGGAGCTTCCTGTATAATTCAAATATAGGGAATTCCAAGAAAGAAGGTTGAGAAAAAAATACCTCAGTGTAAAATAAGATTACTGACTTTGCCGGTTAGTAAAAAATCTTATTAAACAGAGAGGTATCTAGAAATGAATTATAACACACAGAATGCAAAATTAGGAACTATTACAGAAAAAACTTTAGTGGTTGGTATTGATGTTGGAAGTGAAATGCACTATGCCAGAGCTTTTGACTGGAGAGGTTATGAGTACTCAAAGAAGGCCTTCTCCTTCAGTAATACAGAAGCTGGATTTAACTGCTTTTTAGCATGGATGCATGAACTGGGAGAGAAGCATGATAAACAGGCTGTGCTTCCGGGGATGGAGCCAACAGGCCACTACTGGTTTGCTCTTGGTAAGTTCTTACAGGATAACGGCATGAAACCTGTTCTTGTCAATCCCCATCACGTAAAGAAATCCAAAGAACTTGATGATAACAATCCAACTAAGACTGATCGCAAAGATCCAAAAGTTATTGCAGGACTAATTAATGAGGGACGATTCTCTTACCCTTACCTTCCGGAAGGTGTTTATGCAGAGCTTAGGACAGCTTCAAATCTGAGATTTCAGGCGCAGGAGGAACTCACAAGGGTTCTTAATAGGATTGCAAGATGGTTCAGCATTTACTTTCCAGAATACAAAGACGTTTATGGGAAGAAAGATGCAAAAAGTGGATTGATGATTTTAGCACAGGCACCATTGCCGGTAGACATTATAGCGTTAGGTGTGGACGGAGTAAAAAGCAACAGGAAAACGTCCGTTTTAAACAACGCTGTTGTGGGAGCAAAATCAGTAATCAAAAGAAAGAATGAGCCAGTAGTCGGCAGGAATATTTTCCATAGGGCATAGACCCAGTAAAGGAGCTAAGCTGACACCCTGGTTATGGATAGGCAGAACGAAGGTAGTTAGGACGCATGCGGAAACGGATGGAGATCCAGGTGGACACAGGAGGTTAGCTGCCATAGAGGGATGGGTATACACAAGGCCATGTAAAGCGAAAAGCAAAGACGTTTTACTTCGTGTACCCTGATACCACTATTTTAGTATTCAATACAGAGAAATATCCATAACAATGGCTCATTTACCTGAGATAAAGAAACAAAAAACCTTGATTTTTCAAGGAAAAAGACTTGACTATATGAGGAGGAAAAAGGAATGAATAGAGAATATCTGATAAGATGGATAAAAGCTGCAGGAATCAGAGCGATAAAAACAATGGCACAGACCGCAATTGCCACAATAGGAACTACAGCGGCTATGTCGGAAGTTAACTGGGTAATGGTAGCTTCTACAGCTGGACTGGCTGGTATTATCTCACTTCTTACGTCAATAGCCGGACTACCTGAATTGAAAGTGTAACAGGGACATATATGCATAAAAAAAGCCCCGCAAACACGAGGTTTTAAGTAAGCTCCCGGGGGGACTCGAACCCCCGACCCACGCATTACGAATGCGTTGCGCTACCAACTGCGCTACGGAAGCAATCCGGAATTTCGGCAAGTGCCGAACCTTTGACAGTATAACAAATAGAATGTGAAAAATCAACCCTTTTATGAAAAAAAACTTAGATTATGTAATCATTGCCAAACGTACCATAAAAAGCTATAATTAACATAAAAGAACCAGATGTCAGTTTATATTTCTACAAGGAGTCTGACTTTTATGCATGCTAAGGATGAGATCAGGATTAGAAAATTGGATATGGCGATTCCTGTACTCCTATGGCTGTTTCTGATTATCTGCTGTTTGAGTTTTCTATTCTATATGATACGGAAAAATGAAATAGAAAATAATTATGATTATTATAGTGCAGCAAAGCAAAATCAGTTTACGGTAAAAAGCCAAATTGAAGGAGACATACACCTTCTGAATACCATAGCAGCAGGTTTTAGAGGCATGGATTCTGAACATGCCAGACAGCTTCCGGAAATCATTGACCGTATGAATCTTTCGAAGGAAGGCATGAAAATTGAGTATACTAGAAAGCTTGACTGGTCAAGATTAGACAGAGAAGATACCTATTTGACAGTAATGATAAGGGGGGAAAAGAATCAGCCCCTGGGATATCTTTACGCAGGGAATGCCCGTGATATGCTGAACCAGATGTTAAATACCCAGACCCTGGCAGGAGTTGGGATCTGCGCTGTTTTAGATAACAAAGGGTATTTCATAGCAGCCAATGGTAATCGTGATGCAATATACTGGAATAGTATAAGAAATAAGACTTATGATATGATAACCAATCACCAGCAGACATCATCGGAGTTGGATTTTACAAAGAATAAGCATGATTATACTGTTTTAATTCCGTTGGAATACAATGACTGGTATTTGCTGAATGTTTTCCCGAAATCAGGTTTGCAAGGCATACATATGGAGATGGCTGTTGGAATAGGAATTATGATTTTGATATCCTCAGGTTTGTTTTTTGTCTTTTTCTACAAACAATACAGGACAATTACAGCAAATCAGAAGACATTGGTGAACATCGCCTATACGGATTCCCTGACCCGCAGCCGGAATTTTCATTCATTTAAAAAAGAAGCGGTGCGAATCCTGCGGACCGCTGACTTGAAGCGTTATGCGGTATGGTATTGTGATATCAAAAAATTTAAATTTATTAATGATGTTCTTGGATATGAGGAAGGAGACAGGATTCTTATAGAGATTGCTGGTCTGCTGCAAAAATGTTCGGGGCAGAATTCCCTGTTCTGCAGAGTGTCTGCAGATAATTTTGCAGGACTTTACCAATATGAATCCAGGACAGAGCTGCAAAACTGCTTTCAAAAATTGATTGAAGATTTTCGTCAAAAGGAGCTGTCTTATAATAAAAGAATCGCTACGGAGCTTTGTATGGGAGTTTATTTCCTGGAAGAAGAGGACAGGAATGTATCCATAGACAACATTGTAAACCGTGCCAACATAGCACAAAAATATACAAAAAACCTGCCTGGAAACCAGTTCGGTATTTACAATAAGGAAATGCGGGACAAGGTTGTGGATGAATCTGAGCTGGAATCCGAAATGGAAGGTGCTATTAAAAGACAGGAATTTCGGATTTTTATACAGCCTAAGGTCTCTATACAGAAGAATAATGAGATCGTAGGAGGAGAAGTACTGGTAAGATGGGAGAACCCCAGGAGAGGAACCATACTGCCTGGACAGTTTATTTCAATTATGGAACGGGACGAAAAAATCATTCTGCTGGATCGCTATATGTTTGAAAAGTCCTGCCAATGGCTGCACCAGTATTTAAAATCAGGAAGAAAACCTATTAACCTGGCTGTGAACGTTTCAAAAGTAGGGATCCTGAGAGATGATTTTGTGGATTATTATGGAAGTATTAAGGAGAAATACGAGATTCCGGACGGTGTGATGGAATTGGAATTTACAGAAACGGTTATGCTTACGGATGATACTGTTTTTAATGGTCTGGTGGCAAGACTTCATGAAAAGGGATTCATCTGCTCCCTGGATGATTTCGGAGCAGGATACTCTTCTTTGAACCTTTTAAAGAATCTAACCATAGATATTGTCAAACTGGATATCATGTTCTTCAGAAAAAGCAATGATATCAGAAGGGAACGCATTGTTATATCCAACATCATTCGTATGGCGAAGGAACTTCAGATTAAAACGATTGCAGAAGGGGTGGAATATACGGAAACTGTTGATTTCTTAAGAACTGCAGGATGCGATATTGTGCAGGGATATGTATTTGCAAGACCGATGCCAGTGGAATCCTTTGAAAAACTTCTTAAAGAAACAGTAACTTTGGTTCCGCAAGATGAATATAAGGCGGTGAATACATGAACAGAGAAATAATCAGACAGCATATCTATGTCAGTGGAAGAGTGCAAGGTGTTGGCTTTCGCTTCCGAGCCATGCAGTTTGCCAATCAGCTAAAACTGGCAGGCTGGGTGAGGAATCTGGATGATGGACGTGTGGAGATGGAAGTTGAGGGGGAACGAGAGAAAATTGATCACTTATTTGAGATACTAAAAGGGGATCGCTTTATCAGGGTCGATAGTTATGAGGCAGATTTAATACCTGTCAGATATGAATCTGTATTTCAGATAAGATAAAATTAAAATTTAGAAAATCCCAGCATTTACGAGGAAACTTGTATTTGCTGGGATTTTTTATAAATGTGTACAGACTATGAACTGGATCTTCGGATTTTGAACATTAGATAGTCGGCATCTTCGCTCCATCAAAAAGATCACAGCAGACAGCTCAGTCGTTACTGCTTATCAGGATGGGGAAGTGACGACTCATATATATGGCTATGGATTTGGTCAGACTGTATTTGACGGAAAAGGGCCAGACAACCCTTCCGTATCAGATATTAACTATAAACCAGGCGGCATCAGCAGTGGGAGATCAGAGATTTCATCTGATTAAAGGAGAAGAGGTATTAAAGGATTTCACCTATTTGAGTACGGATCTGCTACATCCTTCTGATAACGGTCATATTCGTATGGGCGCGAATCTGGCAGTCCGATTGATTGAAGAGAGAAAAAGGAGTTTTGGAGTATGAAAGAAAAATATGATGTAATCGTGGCAGGCGGAGGTCCAGCCGGAGTAGCAGCGGCTGTAGCAGCCTCAAGAAGTGGCTGTAATACGCTGTTAATTGAGCAGGAGGCCTATTTCGGTGGAATGGCAACGTTAGCCAGTGTACCTGCATTTGGTCCTTTTACAAACGGGGAACAGGATTTAATTGGAGGAATTGGACGGGAGATTTTAGAGGAGCTGAAAAAAGACGGATATAAAAGCCCTTTTTATGACCGGAAGCCGGACCGAATAGAAGGGATTGACTGGTATCCTATCGATCCGGAGCATTTAAAACGTGTTATGGATGATCTGGTAACGGACAGCGGTTGTGATGTACTGTTTCACACTATTCCTATCCCATCGATATTCATGCGTCAATGCCTGATGAGGGCGCAGAAAATGAGAAACTATATCAAAATTCCAAGTACAGGAACGGTGAATGCTATGGGATTCCATATCGCTGTCTGATTCCGAAAGGGTTTAAGAATTTAGCAGTTGCAGGCCGGACCATCAGTGCAGACCGGGCCATGATGTCCTCTGTAAGGATTATGAGTCCCTGTTTTGCTACCGGGCAGGCAGCAGGTACTGCGGTGGCACTTGGTTTAAAAGCTGGAGGAATTGTCCTTGATAAGATAGATACTGATATATTAAGGAAGTGGTTGAGGGGGCTGCTGAATAAGGGGATAGGATTGACTTCAATGGTGAAGGTGATAAATTAGAAATAAGGAGATTCAAGGGGGAATCTAAACATGGTATTTATTTTTTCATATTTAGACGTTCAGCTATGAGCGTCTTTTTCCTTGCTGAAAATTCAGAATAGAAGTAAAATTATGTCACCGTTAAAACAGAGGGAGGGTTACCGCCCTAAATATTATTTCGAAATCAGCCAGAAAATGCTGCCCATATATATTTAAGCGAGTTAAATATAAAAAAACCAACAAAATAACAATGCTTACGCATCTAAATAACATAATTATAAAGGAGGCAGTAATGAATAGAGTTAAAATTGATACCATATTTGATTTGATAAAAAACAAAGAACCGCGTGGGTTTGAACTTTTGTACCAACAGTATTTTCGTATTATGTACGGCGTGGCATATTCGATTACCGGCAACGATGAGCTGAGCAAGGACGCTGTCCAAAATACGCTAATCAAGTTATTTGGCCTGGAACCTTACAAATTTCCCAAAGCGCATGCGCTGACATGGCTCTATTCTGTGGTTAAAAACGAAACGCTTATGCTGCTCCGCAAGGAAAAGCATACTATTGACATTAGCACTATCGCCGAAGTACTGCCAGTTGTTGACAAAAGTATCGAGGATTTTGCCGATATGGAAAACTACTACAGTATGATTTCATCTCTGAACGAAAAACAACAGCAGATTGTTACGTTGAAGGTGTTAGGTGGTATGAGCCATAAAGAAATATCCCACATGCTGCAGAAGCCGATCGGTACAATTCAATGGACCTATAATATGTCCATTAAAAAACTGCGTGCCGTGCTTTCTACGATGGCTGCGCTTGTCATCATGCTGGGCACAGGCTTTGTTTATAAGCTGATTCGTGCATTTGATATAGAAAACATTGAAATCCCAGAAATGGAGAATCCTGTCAATATTCCAACACCACCAGTAATTGATGCGTGGGTTATTGTGCTCGGTATATGTTTTTTGTTGTCGGTAACAGCTTTAATTGTATTTTTTAGAAATTCAGATAAATTGCCAACAAAACGCAAAACAAAATGCTAAAATAAAATGAAGAGGAGAATAACAATGAAAAAAAATAAAACAATCATGTTGATGACACTTGGGTGCGTTATGTGTCTCAGTATAACTGCTTACGCCTATATTAACACCGACTCGAAAGAATCCATTCTAAACAAAACGCCTATAACAGCGCCAACACAGGAAAGTGAAATCCCCGATGGTACTGAAGCGCCTGGTGTTGTGAAGTTCAAAGGCAAAATTGCCAGCATTGATGGGGACGAAGCAATCGTGATGCCCGATGAAGGTGAAGATATCCGCAGCTCGGGAGATGCTATTTGTATTAATATCGCTGATTACAGCAAACCACTCAATGCAGGCGATACCGTGACCATTTATTATGACGGCATAATTATGGAAAGCTATCCGTTGCAGATCAATCTCCTTGGCATTAACGATGAAATGTTCCATATTAAAGAACCTGGCAACGGTGAGGATCTAGATGAAGGGGTTACATTTGATAATGCAGAAGTATTGGAATAAATAAAAATGGGCTATAGTAAATCCCCCTTGTATACTTGGCTGGCATGGGGGAATTCGTAATCACCGATCTGACGTTTAATAACTTGCAAACCGAGTGGTGTCAAACCAAAAAAAAGAGGACAGTCCAGATCATTCCGGATGTCCTCTTTTTCCTTGTAAATCAAAGGTTTGAAGCAGATAACGGGAATCGGACCCGCCTCCTCAGCTTGGGAAGCTGATGTTCTACCAATGAACTATATCTGCATATTCTTGCTATTTGACACATTCTGTATTATAGCATAACAGTCAGGAATATATCAATAGGTTTTTTTGAAAATTGGTAAAAAATTCCCCATCAACTTGCCAAAAATGGAAAAACCATTGTATAATGGGTTTTGATAATACAAGATGTGGAGGAGTATCATGGCGAAAACGCAGTATAATGCGGATAGTATTACCGTGCTGGAAGGCCTTGAGGCGGTGCGGAAACGTCCGGGAATGTATATAGGTAGTGTTGGGACAAAGGGACTGAATCATCTGATTTACGAAATTGTTGATAATGCAGTGGACGAGCATCTGGCTGGTTTCTGCAGTCATATCTGGGTGACACTGGAGGCAGACGGGTCCTGTACAGTCAAAGACTCCGGACGTGGAATCCCGGTTGAGATGCACAAAAAAGGTGTTTCTGCAGAACGGGTTGTTTTATCCACTCTTCATGCAGGCGGCAAGTTTGACAATGATGCTTACAAAACCAGCGGAGGGCTTCATGGTGTTGGTTCTTCCGTGGTAAATGCTTTATCAGCTTACATGAGTGTCAAAGTATATAAGAATGGTCTGATTCATTATGACAAATATGAGCAGGGCATACCAACGGTGGATCTGGTGGATGGCCTGCTTCCCACGTTAGGGAAAACCAAAGAGACAGGAACGGAAATCAATTTCCTCCCTGATGAGACAATATTTGAAAAGATACGATTTAAAGCAGAATGGTTAAAAAGCCGCCTTCATGAAACGGCGTACTTAAATCCCAATCTTCATATCACCTATTCCAACAAGAGACAGGGAGAAGAGGAGAAAGTAGAATTTTATGAGCCGGAAGGAATTGTCGCTTATGTAAAAGAGTTAAATGATGGTAAAGAGGCTGTTCATGACCCGGTCTATTTTAAGGGAATCGTTGATAAGGTCGAAGTGGAAGCTGCGATACAGTTTGTAGACACCTTTGAAGAGAACATACTTGGATTCTGCAACAATATTTTCACCCAGGAGGGCGGAACCCATCTGGCTGGTTTTAAGACCCGATTTACTCAGCTGATTAACAGCTATGCAAGAGAACTTGGTATTTTAAAAGAAAAGGATTCTAATTTTACAGGAGCAGATACCAGAAATGGTTTAACGGCTGTTATTGCAGTCAAGCATCCTGATCCGATTTTTGAAGGACAGACAAAGACAAAGCTAGCCAGTGCAGACGCCACAAAAGCGGTTTTTACGGTAGCTGGTGAAGAATTGCAGCGATATTTTGACCGGAATTTAGAAGTTCTTAAGTCCGTTATCAGCTGCGCAGAAAAATCAGCTAAAATTCGAAAAGCGGAAGAGAAAGCTAAGACAAACATGCTCAGCAGGTCAAGATTTTCCTTTGACAGCAACGGGAAACTGGCCAATTGTGAGAGCAGGGATGCATCCAGATGTGAGATATTTATCGTTGAGGGAGATTCGGCCGGCGGCTCTGCTAAAACGGCCAGAAACAGACTGTATCAGGCAATTCTGCCCATCCGTGGTAAAATCCTGAATGTAGAAAAAGCCTCCATTGATAAGGTTTTGGCCAATGCGGAAATCAAGACTATGATTAATACCTTTGGCTGTGGCTTTTCTGAAGGCTACGGCAATGACTTTGATATAACAAAACTTCGTTACGACAAGATTATTCTCATGACGGATGCCGATGTGGATGGCAGCCATATTGATACGTTGCTGTTAACCTTTTTGTATCGTTTTATGCCGGAGTTAATTTACGATG
Source organism: Clostridium boliviensis (assembly GCF_033342255.1). NCBI lineage: Bacteria > Bacillati > Bacillota > Clostridia > Eubacteriales > Clostridiaceae > Clostridium > Clostridium boliviensis. The sequence goes on along the minus strand of NZ_JAWONS010000221.1, from coordinate 50,589 downwards.
GACATGTTTATATCGCTATGCCTCCTCTGTTCAAGGTGATTCCAAAACGGGGTGAAGAACAGTATCTGTATGATGAGAAAGAGCTGGAACGTTACCGGAAAAAACATACTGGTGATTTCACCCTGCAGCGCTACAAAGGTCTTGGTGAGATGGATGCAGAGCAGCTTTGGGAGACAACTCTCGACCCCGAACGGCGTGTTCTCAAACAGGTGGAGATTGAAGACGCACGAATGGCCTCAGAAATAACGGAAATGCTTATGGGAAGTGATGTACTCCCACGACGGCAGTTTATTTATGAACATGCGGACGAAGCGGAGATTGATGCGTAAGGAGAAGGAATATGGCAGAAAAAATTATAAAAACAGAATATTCCGAGGAAATGCAGAAAAGCTACATGAACTACTCCATGAGTGTCATTACAGCAAGAGCAATCCCGGATGCGAGAGATGGATTAAAACCGGTACAGCGCCGCGTGCTTTATGATATGAGTGAGCTGCATTTAAATCATGATAAACCCCACAGGAAATCAGCACGTATTGTGGGTGATACCATGGGTAAATATCACCCCCATGGTGACAGCTCCATCTATGAAACCCTGGTGGTGATGTCTCAGGTATTTAAAAAAGGAGTTCCACTGGTAAACGGTCATGGAAACTTCGGTTCCATAGAAGGAGACGGGGCCGCCGCCATGCGGTATACAGAGGCCAGACTGGAAAAATTTGCTGAAGAGGTCTATTTAAAAGATCTGGATAAAACCGTAGATTTTATACCCAACTATGATGAGACGGAAAAAGAACCGGAGGTTCTGCCCGTAAGAGTTCCCAATCTGCTGATTAACGGTGCAGAAGGGATCGCTGTCGGTATGAGCACAAGCATTCCCCCTCATAATTTAGGGGAAGTGGTTGATGCAGTTCAGGCATATATTGACAATCCGGATATATCCATAGGAGAACTGATGGAATATCTTCCTGGGCCTGATTTTCCCACAGGCGGGATTATTGCAAATAAAAGCGATCTTCCGGCTATCTATGAAACAGGAATGGGAAAGATCAAGCTGCGGGGAAAAATCGAGGTAGAGCTTGGAAAACGAAAGGCAGATAAGGACAAGCTGATTATTACTGAGATTCCATATACTATGGTTGGAGCAGGAATTAACAAATTTTTGATGGATGTAGCAGATCTGGTTGAGAATAAAAAGCTTACCGATGTAGTGGATATCTCCAATCAGTCGAATAAAGATGGAATTCGGATCGTTCTGGAGCTTCGTAAGGACGCTGATGTAGAAAAGATCCGTAATATTCTCTATAAAAAGACAAAACTGGAAGACACCTATGGCGTAAACATGCTTGCAATCGCAGGCGGAAGACCGGAAACTCTTAATCTAAAAGGAATTCTTAAAAATTATCTGGAATTTCAATATACAAATGCGACCAGAAAATATCAGGTTCTCCTGGACAAAGAACTGGAAAAGAAAGAGATCAAAGAAGGACTGATAAAGGCCTGCGATATCATTGATTTGATTATTGCTGTATTAAGAGGATCAAAAAATCTAAAGGACGCCAAAAACTGTCTGATGACTGGTGATACTTCCAATATCTCATTCCGGGTAAAGGGGTTTGAAGCAGACGCGAAAAAGTTATCCTTTACGGAGAAGCAGGCAAGTGCAATCCTTGAGATGCGTTTATATAAGCTGATCGGACTGGAGATTCTCCAGCTGGAAAAGGAATTCAAGGAGACTCTTGCTAAGATAAAGGAATATGAAAAAATCCTCTCCAGCAGAAAGAACATGGCTGAGGTCATTAAGAAGGATTTAAATTATATCAAATCCGAATATGGTACTCCAAGAAAAACATTAATTGAGGATGGCAAGGAAGCTGTCTATGACGAGGCAGCAGTCACTGTATCAGAAATCACCTTTGTAATGGACCGGTTTGGATACTGCAAGGTACTGGATAAAAATACTTACGACAGAAATAAAGAAACCATTGAAACAGAGAATCCTTTTGTGGTAAACTGTTTGAATACGGATAAGATCTGTATATTTACCAATACTGGAAATTTACACCAGATAAAAGTACTGGACATACCAGGCGGTAAACTAAGGGATAAAGGTACTCCCATTGATAATCTAAGTAAATTTGACGGAACCAGGGAAGAAATTATCTATTTATCCCATGCAGCCGGATTAAAAGGGAAGAAATTCCTGTTTGCTACCAGACAGGCGCTGGTTAAGATGGTTCCTGGAGAAGAATTTGAGACCAATAACCGGACCGTCGCTGCTACCAGGCTGTTAGATGATGATACGCTGATCATGGTGCTCCCATATGAGGGACAGACGGATACCGTGCTTCAGACCTCTTCAGGTATATTTCTGCGTTTTACAACAGAAGAAATTCCTGAGATGAAAAAGAATGCCAGAGGAGTAAGAGGTATTAAACTTTCACCAGGTGAAACTCTGGAAACAGTTTACTTGCTGGGAGACGAACCAGTGATACAATATAAAGAAAAAGAAGTTCATTTAAACCGCTTAAAGATTAGCAAGAGAGATGGAAAAGGCAGCAAAGTGCGCCTTTAATGCTTTACTGCAACACACATTTGAAGAAAATGTCCTTGCGCCACGCACAAATGTATTTTTCTCACGAATAAATATTGATTTTTTTTTCACTTTGTTATAGGATAGTTAAGAATTTAGCGTATTATAGTATTACAAAATGAAAAGAAATGAGGAGAAAGCGATGGAAAAGAAGTTGCGAGTTGGTATATTGGGAGCTACCGGTATGGTTGGACAGAGATTCATATCTCTGCTTGAGAACCATCCATGGTATGAGGTGGTGACTGTGGCAGCCAGCCCCCGTTCAGCCGGTAAGTCATACGAAGATGCAGTTGGAGACCGTTGGAAAATGACTTCTCCTATGCCGGAAGCAGTGAAACATCTGACAGTTATGAATGTGAATGAGGTCGAAAAAGTTGCAGCAGAAGTGGATTTCGTATTCAGCGCAGTTGATATGACAAAAGAAGAGATCAAAGCGATTGAAGAAGCTTATGCAAAAACTGAGACGCCGGTTGTGTCCAACAACAGCGCCCATCGCTGGACTCCGGATGTACCGATGGTAGTTCCTGAGATTAATCCGGAGCATTTTGAAATAATAAAAGACCAGAGAAAACGCCTGGGCACACAGCGGGGATTTATTGCAGTAAAACCCAATTGTTCCATTCAAAGCTATGCGCCGGTTCTGACTGCATGGAAAGAGTTCGAACCATACGAAGTAGTAGCTACCACTTATCAGGCAATTTCAGGAGCTGGAAAGACTTTCGCAGACTGGCCGGAGATGGAAGGCAATATTATTCCATATATTGGCGGTGAGGAAGAAAAAAGCGAGCAGGAGCCGCTTAGGCTCTGGGGAACCATAGAGAATGGCCAGATTGTCAAGGCAGTCGAGCCTGTGATTACGTGCCAGTGTATCAGAGTACCTGTTCTCAATGGCCATACAGCAGCAGTTTTCGTAAAATTCCGCAAGCAGCCTGAAAAACAGGAATTAATAGACCGTTTGATGAACTTTAAAGGACTTCCGCAGGAACTGAACCTTCCAAGTGCTCCAAAGCAGTTTATTCAGTATTTAGAAGAAGATAATCGTCCTCAGGTAACATTTGACGTTGATTTTGAAAACGGAATGGGTATTTCTGTGGGCCGGTTAAGAACAGATTCTGTTTATGATTACAAATTTATTGGTCTGTCCCACAATACCGTTCGCGGGGCAGCCGGAGGTGCAGTACTCTGTGCAGAGCTTTTAACAGCTCAGGGATATATTAACGCCAGAGATTAACTGGATTATGAGGCTCTCTCTGTCCAGGAGAGAGCTTTTATAAAATAGGTATATGGAGGAAGTAATATGGCATATAAAAAAGAGCTTTGGGGAAACATGCCGGATGGCAGAGAAGTGTATCTGTATACACTGGTGAATGAAAACAGAGTTTCTGCTTCATTTACAAATCTGGGTGCAGTTTGGGTAACTATGATTGTGCCTGACAAGAGCGGAAAGGAGACAGATGTGGTATTAGGGTTTGATTCCGTATCTGATTATCTGCTCAACCCGCCTCATTTTGGAGCTCCCATTGGAAGAAATGCCAACCGTATTGCCGGTGCAAAGTTTACGATTAATGGGAAGGAATACAAACTTACGGCTAATAACAGCACTAATAACTTACATAGTGGTCCGGATCTTTACCGAACGCGTCTGTGGGACAGCGAAGTAGAAGTAAATGAGATTGGAACCAGTGTGAGCTTTTCTCTGTTTTCGCCAGATGGAGATCAGGGATATCCCGGCAATGCCAATATTACCATAACGTATACCCTGACAAACGATAACAGCCTGGAGATCTCTTATCATATGATCTGCGATGAGGATACGGTAGCAAACTTTACCAACCACAGCTATTTTAATCTGGATGGACATGATGCCGGAAATGCATTAAAGCAGCGTGTCTGGATAGATGCCGATACATATACAAGAGCCGATGAGATTTCAATTCCCACCGGAGAACTTACTCCGGTAAAGGGAACGCCCATGGATTTCACCACCATGAAACCAATTGAACAGGATTTTCGTTCAGATTATGAAGCTCTTGTTTTTGGGAATGGATATGACCATAACTGGGTGCTCAATCATCCGTTAAAGGAGCTGGCGTTAAGTGCAGCCGCAGAGTCGGATCAGACGGGTATCCGGATGGAAGTATACACAGATCTTCCAGGTATGCAGTTTTATACCGCTAATTTCTTAAATGACCAGATGACTGGAAAAGGCGGTGCTGTTTATAACAAACGCTGCTGTTACTGCTTTGAAACCCAGTATTATCCGAATGCAGTGAATACACCTGAATTTCCGTCCCCAATCTTAAAAGCAGGGCAGGAATATCAGACAACGACTATATACAAATTTTCCACAATTCAGTAAAGAACTGATAAAAACTCAGGGACGCAGATGACTGCGCCCCTGTACCTTTGTGAAAGGATGCTTTTCGTATACATATGAATAAAGTGAATGAAAATGGAATAAAGGCACTATCAGTCATGGGACTGATTATCACGACGATTATCTGGGGAAGTGCGTTTGCCGTGATGAAAAATTCGGTAGATGTTATATCCCCGACCTATTTACTGGCATTGCGGTTTACCATCGCGTTTGCGGCACTTGCTGCAGTATTTTGGAAGCGGTTAAGGAGAGTGGGGAAAAAAGAACTTCTCTGCGGAGTGATTCTTGGCTTTTTTTTATTTACCAGTTATTTTTTTCAGACCTATGGGCTTAAGTACACCACTGCCAGTAAAAATGCATTTATAACCACTCTATACGTGATTCTGGTTCCATTTTTACATTGGTTTTTTAATAAGAAAAAACCACTAAAGAACAATGTGGGAGCCGCTGTTATTGCTGTCATCGGACTGGCTTTTATATCGCTTGAGGGAGATTTAAGCGTGAATGTGGGAGATTTACTGACTCTTATTTGCGGGCTGTTTTTCGCTTTCCACATCGTTTTTGTCGGGCGGTATGCAGAAACTTATGATCCTATTCTAATGACCGTGCTGCAGATGGGCGTGGCGGCCGGGTTAAGCTGGGTTATTGCTCCTTGTCTGGAGGGAAGTCTGAAACTGACTGTAATCGACCAATCGATGGCCATCAGTCTTTTATATCTTGGTATTTTCAGTACCATGATCTGTTTCCTTCTTCAGAATATGGGACAGAAGCATTTAAGCCCTAATACATCTTCAATTATTCTGTCCTTTGAGTCGGTTTTTGGATTGCTGTTCTCCGTATTTCTTCTGGGAGAGCCGGTAACTTTAAAGCTGCTTACAGGCTGCAGCCTGTTGTTCCTGGCTGTTATCCTGTCTGAATACAGAAAACCAGCAAAGCCATCTGCCTGATTTTAGATCTCCATACTCTTGCAGACATCTACCCATTCTTTTGCATGAGAAAACAGAAACAGTTCTTCATTTGTAAGTTCTATGGCAGAATTAGAACTGCCGGCAGCTGGAAAAACAGAAGAAAATCTCTGAAGTGACACATCTAAGTAGGTGGCTGCACAGTCCGGATTAGCAAAGGGACATACGCCCCCGATCTCATGACCGGTCAAGGCCGCCACTTCGTTTGCTGCCAGCATTTTTGATTTAATTCCAAATGTTTTTTTGAATTTTGCATTATCAATTTTCATGTCTCCAGCTGTTACCACCAGAATGCAGCGGTTTTCTTCGTGGGCGTGAAAGGACATGGTTTTGGCAATTCTTGCAGGAATTACGTCAAGTGCCTTTGCCGCTAATTCTACAGTTGCACTGGAAACTGGAAACTCCATAACATCACTGTCTCTTCCGGATTCTTTAAAATATTCTTTTACCTTCTGTATTGACATAAGACGAACACTCCTTTGCTTTAATGTAATAGAATTTTAAGTAAATTGTTAATCATTGTACCATTGATATTCAATTTTATCAATGTTATAATAAATTTTGATGTGCCTTTTGGTGAGAGTTGTCAGAAATATTTGCTATTCATGAAGTTTAATGGTATAATAGAACGGTTACTATCACAAAGCAGTAGGGAGTTTTATGTCAAAATCGTTATATATCGCAGAAAAACCAAGTGTGGCCCAGGAGTTCGCAAATGCGCTTAAGATCAACGGAAGACGCAGCAACGGATACTTGGAAGCTGACCAGGTAATTATCACCTGGTGCGTGGGACATCTGGTCACGATGAGCTATCCGGAACGTTATGATCCTAAATATAAGCGATGGAGCCTGTCCACCCTGCCGTTTCTTCCAAAAGAATTTAAATATGAAGTGATTCCAAACGCAGCCAGGCAATTTGAAATTGTGAGCGGTCTGCTGAACCGGACTGATGTGGATACAATCTATGTCTGTACTGACTCCGGAAGAGAAGGAGAATACATATACAGACTGGTTGCCCAGATGGCAGGTGTGAATCAGAAAAAGCAGAAGAGAGTCTGGATTGATTCTCAGACAGAAGAAGAAATTTTAAGAGGTATACGTGAGGCAAAGGACGAGGCGGAATATGATAATCTTTCGGCTTCCGCATATCTGCGTGCAAAAGAAGATTATCTTATGGGAATTAATTTTTCACGATTGCTTACACTAAGATATGGGCAGCATATATCAAATTATTTAAAGAGCGGGAAGAATACCGTTATTTCTGTCGGGCGGGTTATGACCTGCGTAATGGGAATGGTGGTACGGAGAGAACGGGAGGTCCGGGATTTTGTAAAGACACCGTTTTACCGTGTGATCGGTACGTTTACCAGAGAAGATCTGGATTTTGACGGGGAATGGAAGAGTGCGCCAGGTTCTAAGTTTTATGAATCACCTTATCTTTACAAAGAGAATGGCTTTAAAGAACGAAAGCATGCGGAAGAGTTAATTGAGAGACTTTCTCAGGCAGATCCCATGGAGGCATCTGTCGTTTCAGTGGAAAAGAAAAAGGAGACTAAGAATCCGCCGCTCCTTTATAATCTGGCTGAGCTTCAGAATGACTGTTCTAAGATGTTTAAGATCAGTCCTGATGAGACACTGAAAGTAGTTCAGGAACTTTATGAGAAGAAGATGGTCACTTACCCCAGAACGGATGCCAGGGTTCTTTCTACCGCAGTGGCCAAAGAGATTCACAAGAATATCAGCGGCTTAAATGGATTCGAGCCTTTAGCGGAGGCTGCAAAAGAGGCATTAAACCGGGGAGCTTATAAGACGATCGATAAAACCCGATACGTCAACGACAAGCAGATTACAGACCATTATGCTATTATTCCCACTGGTCAGGGTCTTTCGGCCCTAAGAGGCTTAACCCCTCTGGGAGCAAAAGTTTATGAAGTTATTGCCAGAAGGTTTTTGAGTATTTTCTACCCGCCCGCCATTTATCAGAAGTATGCGCTGGAACTGGAATCAGACAAAGAACACTTTTATACAAATTTCCGGGTAATGCTGGAAGCAGGATTTTTAAAAGTGGCGGATGTGTCCGGCAGCAGAAAAAAAGTAGATGAGAAGGCTTCAGATGCCTCTACTGAAAGTGAAAATCAGGATGAGAATAATTCAGAGACATCACAAAAACAAATGGACAATCCTGCATTTATTGCCATGCTTGGCTCGTTGAAAAAGGGAATGAAGCTTCCAATTAAAAATCTGGTTATCAAAGAAGGAGAAACCTCTCCGCCAAAACGCTACACATCAGGATCTATGATTCTCGCTATGGAGAATGCGGGACAATTGATTGAAGACGAAGAACTGCGTGCCCAGATTAAGGGCAGCGGGATCGGTACCAGTGCGACCAGAGCAGAGATTTTAAAAAAGCTGTTTCATATTGGCTATCTGTCACTGAATACCAAAACCCAGGTAATTCTTCCTACTTTGTTAGGAGAGATGATTTTTGATGTGGTGAACGCCTCCATCAGACAGCTTCTTAATCCCGAGCTGACCGCCAGTTGGGAAAAGGGATTAACCTATGTATCAGAGGGCAGCATAACCTCAGAAGAATATATGCAGAAACTGGAGAATTTTGTTGCCGGACGTACCGCTTGGGTATTAAAGCTTAATAATCATTACGATCTGCGTAATGTATTTGATGCTGCGGCAGCTAATTATAAAAAACAGAAATAGGAGATTATAATATGAAAAAAGAAGATATGACAAACCAGGACCTATTTGATACCGACCATACATTGGCCAAATTATTATTTGAACAGACCACTTATCCATGGGAAATCATCCCTAAGATCAGCGAATTTATCGTTTCTCTGGGACAGCGTCTTCCAAAAGATGAATATGTGCATGTAGGAAAAGCAGTCTGGATTCATAAGTCTGTTAATCTTCCGCCAACAGCTTGTATGGGTGAGAACGTGATTATCGGAAAGAATGCTCAGATCCGTCATTGTGCATTTATCAGAGGTAATGCAATCATCGGTGACCGCGTAGTCGTTGGAAACTCATCTGAAATAAAGAATTCCATTCTTTTTGATGAAGTGCAGGTTCCTCATTTCAACTATGTTGGAGATTCTATTTTAGGATATAAGTCTCATATGGGCGCATCCTCCATTGCTTCTAATGTAAAAACAGATAAATCTCTTGTGACTGTACATGCAGAAGATGGAGACATCGAAACTGGTCTTAAGAAGTTTGGCGCAATTCTTGGTGATTATGCAGAAATCGGCTGTGGTGCTGTTTTAAATCCTGGTACAGTGATCGGACCAAAGGCAGCTGTTTATCCGCTTTCTTGTGTCAGAACCTGTGTAGATGGCAATAAGATCTACAAAAACCAGGGAGAAATTGTAGAAAAAAATATAACTGAGGAATAAATTTGAGATGAACGAAAGAAAACACACCCAGGAGGGGAAAGAAAAATTCGGTTCCAGAATTGGATTTATTCTTGCTTCTGTCGGGTCGGCGGTTGGCATGGGAAACATCTGGATGTTTCCCTACCGCCTGGGACAGTATGGAGGTGCTGCCTTTTTACTGGTATATTTTGGCTTTATATTTTTGTTCGGTCTTGTTGGCTTATCCGGTGAGTTTGCATTTGGCAGACTCACCGGCACTGGTCCCATCGGTTCTTATGACTACGCGTTAAAGACAAGGGGTAAACGGGGTGGATCTTTTCTGGGAGCGGTTCCTTTGATCGGTTCATTCGGTATTGCCATTGGCTATGCGATTATCGTGGGCTGGATTTTAAGATATTTATGGGGTTCCTTATCCGGTGTTATATTAAAAGAAGAAACAGCAGATTATTTTTCCAGGGCAACAGGGCATTTTGGAAGTGTACCCTGGCATCTTATCGTTGTGATCATAACCGTAACCGTACTGGCAGGCGGGGTATTAAAAGGGATTGAGAAAGTGAACGCAATTATGATGCCTGCTTTTTTTGTCCTTTTTTTACTGATTGCAGTCCGTGTTTTCTTCCTTCCGGGTGCATTGGAAGGATATAAATATCTTCTGATACCAAGGTGGGAGCTTTTAAAAAAGCCGGAAACCTGGGTTATGGCTATGGGGCAGGCATTTTTTTCTCTGTCGATTACAGGATCAGGAATGGTGATTTACGGAAGCTATCTGGACAAAAAAGAGAATATACCCAAAGCGGCTGTTACCACTGCTTTTTTAGATACCATTGCCGCTCTATTGGCAGGTTTTGCTATTATTCCGGCAGTGTTTGCATTTCAGATGGATCCGGCCAGCGGACCGCCGTTAATGTTTATTACCTTACCGAAGGTGTTTGCAAAGATACCAGCGGGCAGAGTGATAGCAGTATTATTTTTCCTTTCCGTACTATTTGCAGGAGTCACATCTCTGGTGAATATGTTTGAAGTCTGCTCCGAAGCGATTCAGACACACTTACATGTTCCGAGGAAAGCAGCCATTGCATTTGTAGGCTCCATCGTATTCATCATCGGTCTTTTTATTGAATATGAACCGTATATGGGTGCCTGGATGGATTACATCACCGTTTATGTGGTACCATTTGGTGCGGTGTTGTGTGCTGTAATGATTTACTGGGTGTTAAAGAAGGAGACAATCCTGGAAGAGTTAAATAAGGGACGGGATAAACCTCTTGGGTCTTATTTTATTTTTACAGCGAAGTACATTTACGTATTACTGGCACTGCTTGTATTCATATTAAGTATTGTATATAAGGGAATCGGCTGATTTCTTTTTCACATAATAACAGCCCGGTATGTTCTGCCTGAGAAGGCAATCATACCGGGCTGTTTATTTTAATCCTATTTTGTTCCGAATATACGGTCGCCAGCGTCTCCGAGACCTGGGCAGATATAAGCGTTTTCATTTAACTGACGGTCCAGATGTCCTACATAGATCTGGATATCCGGATGTGCCTCATGAAGCCGTTTTAAGCCTTCCGGAGCAGCGATAATGGCCATGAATTTGATGTGTTTTCCGCCGTACTGCTTGATAAAGTCAACAGCCGCAATAGCAGATCCGCCGGTTGCAAGCATAGGATCAGTAACAACAATGGTTCTCTGTTCGATGGGGCTTGGGAGCTTGCAGTAATACTCATGGGGCTCATGAGTTTTTTCATCCCTGTATAATCCGATATGTCCTACCTTGGCAGACGGTACAAGTGCCAGAATTCCGTTAACCATCCCAAGACCAGCTCTGAGGATTGGAACAATAGCCATCTTTTTACCGGCAATCATGGGAGTCATACAGGTCTCAATGGGAGTTTCCACCTCCACATCCTGTAAGGGAAGGTCCCTTAATGCTTCAAATCCCATCAGCATGGCGATTTCCTCAATCAAAGCACGGAATTCGTTGGTACCTGTTTTCTTGTCTCGTAAAATTGAAATTTTATGCTGAATAAGCGGGTGGGTAAAAACTGTTACGTTGTCCATAATTGAATCCATAATAAGTTAATTCCTTTCTTTAATCTCTTGCTGTATCAGGAGTTTCAGGCAATATCAGGTTCATAAAGACACCTATGATAACAGCGATGAAAAGACCTGAGATGTTTAATGTTACAGAGCCTATTACAATGTTAAGCCCTCCAAGCTGGGCAAGTCCCAATCCAAATACCAGGATAAGTCCAACGATGGTTAAATTTCTGCTGTGTGTAAAATCTAAATCGGATTCTGCCAGAGAACGGATTCCCACAGCAGCAATCATTCCAAACAGCATGATCTCCACACCGCCTTTTACCGGACCCGGAATTGTCTGAAGGATAGCGCCAACTTTTCCGAAAAGTCCCAGAATAATGGCAAATACGGCAGTGACACGAAGAAGTCTGGGGTTGTAGTTTTTGGTAGTTGCCAGAACGCCGGTATTCTCAGAATAAGTCGTGTTGGCAGGTCCGCCTAAAAATCCTGCAAACAGGGTAGCAACACCGTCACCCATTAATGTGCGGTGAAGTCCTGGATCCTTTAGGAAATCTTTGCCTACAACCGTGCCGTTGGTGGTGATGTCTCCAATATGTTCCATAAATGTAACGCAGGCAATGGGTGCGATGGAAAGTATGGCACCTAAACTGAATTTTGGAACTGACATAAATGGTACACCGTTTAAATCCTTTGTTACAAATGGGATATTAATCCATGATGCAGCTGTAATAGCAGAATAATCCATGTGGTAAATACCCAATGCTCCTAAAATGATGCAAAGGATATAACCTGCCGCTATTCCGATGAGAATCGGAACCAGCTTGAAAAAACCATGAGCGAAGATGGAACAGAGAATTACTACGAATAATGTAAATATCGCAATTCCCAGATTCAGCGCAATAGCAGGTGTTACTCCGTCAGCCAGGCTTAAATTACCAGTTGCATCACTGACTGCCGTACCTGCCAGATTGATTCCTATGACTACAATTACAGGACCAGTTACAACAGGAGGAAAAATCTTCTTGATTTTTTCTGCACCAATAATGTATGCGATCAGGGAGAAGAGAAGATAAACCAGACCGGCAAAAATAATTCCACCCTGTACTAAAGGTACGTTCTCAGGGATCACGGTTCCTTCTGGTCGGATAATTGCAGAAACTGCGGCCAGAAATGCGAATGAAGAACCAAGAAACACAGGAACCTTAAATTTAGTACAGCAGTGGAATATTAAGGTGCCAACGCCTGCAGAGAATAATGCCAGCGATGGATTGAGACCTGTCAGTAAGGGTACCAGCACGGTTGCGCCGAACATGGCGAAAAGATGCTGAATGCTGAGCAGATAGTCTCGGGTTGTCAATTTTGCGTTGTTACTCATGATAATACCCCGTTTCTTTTTATTTTTCCGTCCTATTTTATCAGAGAAAGGGATAATTAGCAACTATTTTTGTTATTTTGTCTCAGGAGTATATTCAATAAGCGCAAAATCCCCCAAAGCATGAGGTACTGGTATAGAAACAATAATGGTTCCCTTATCCTCATAACTAAAGGATTCTGGAAAAACAGAGCTTTCTGTCTGCGGCTGTCCGGAAGAGAAATCAGCTTTCTGGAAAATACTGGTATACGTTTTTTCGTCCATACTGGTCCGCGCTTCCATCAGGGCATTGGTAAGTTCGCCAGACGTTTGATAAAACTTACACTGGTCAGAGAGCACATATTGTGCAAGGAGCTTTGGATCTACATAATCAGACAGTCTGATGTTTTGGAGTGTTTTTAAATCCACTACGCTGGTATAATACACATTCGTGGGATGAGCGGCCCCGTCGGCAGACAGCATTCCGGTATAGACAATACTGATCCTGTTTCTGTCGGCAGAAATAATATCTGCGCTGACGTTGAGACTGTCTTTTGTGGGATCAATGGAATATGCTTTGATGATTTCCAGCGCATTGTTTTTTAAAAGAGCGTTGACTGCCTCTAATTTGGATTCATCTGCTGATTGGGTAAGGACTGGATACTCAATCGTCACCTTGTCATTCTTAAAAATGTAAACAGCGGTATCAATTACTGATTTTGCGTCTGTGCTTAAGCTGGTGCTTTCTGACTCATTCTGGACCTCTATGGCAGTGGTGGTAAGATTCTCTGCAGAAGAACTTACGGTTGTCTGAATGCCTGACAAATCTGGTGTTACATAGTTTCGGTGGCTGCACCCGGAAAGTGTCAGCGCGGACAGAAGGGAAGTTATTAAAAGAATATGATGTTTCATAATTATCACCTCAGATCAATTTGTTTTTTCTTATAGCAGTATATCATAATACTGGAATCTTTTCTGGAATATAAGATAAAATTAAGGAAAATGCAGGATAAATATGAAAAAAAGAGAAAAGACCCCGCAAACCTACTGAATTCAGTTTGCGAAGTCCTGATCCCTGCCAAGGGTGTAGTGCCGGCAGTGGGACTTGAACCCACACGATGTTGCCATCAACGGATTTTGAGTCCGCCTCGTCTGCCATTCCGACATGCCGGCCTGCTCTTACAACGTTCATTATTCTATCACAGGATTTTCCATTTGGCAAGTATTTAAATTGAAAATCGGCAAAATATATTGTATGATAGATAAAAGCTATTGGTAAGGAGGTGTCTGGGCGATGACATGTAAAGAAGCAGAACGTTTGGTTATACCATATATAAACGGGCAATTGACAGATGAAGAACTAGAGGAGTTCCTGGAACATACGAAAACCTGTGCAGATTGTATGGAAGAACTGGAAATATATTTTACCATAGAGGCAGGAATCATGCAGTTGGATTCAGAAACCGGGAACTATAATATCAAGGGAGCTCTTGAGGCTGCATTAGAACAGTCCAGACAAAGGCTTCAATTAATACGGTTGATTAAAATAGCAAAATATGCAGTATCTACCGTGAGTGTCATGGCACTTATCATTACAGTCCTTCTTCAGTGCAGAATCTGGCTGCAGTCGGGCTTGCTTGGATAGGAGAACAGATGAACAGAAAAAAAACAGTACTGATTGATGCAACCAGTATGCTGGAGAATGCTTATTATGCACTTCCAGCCGATTGCGTAAAAGGAATACGCAATGTTGTGGTTCGTATAATAGAAGAAAAACAAACTGAGTATATGGCAGCGGCATTTGGCAGTGCTCGCAGCAAAAAGACGACATCACAGGATTTTAAGGAAAAAGAAGAACTGTTAAAAGAAACATTTCATTCTCTGAACATTCCTGTATATACCGTTGAGGGAGCGCGGGGGAAAGACCTTATTTCTTCCCTGGCGAAGAATTGTGAGGCGGATGGAAAAGAGGTTGTTGTGCTGACTGGCAGCGAGGAACTTCTGATAACTGTAAAAGAGCATGTAACTGTCTGGATTCCGGACCTGGGAGAACAGGGGCTGGAATTAAAAGCCTGGTCTGCCGATGAAGTTAAGGAACGATTCGGTCTGGACCCTGAACAGTTAAACGATGTATTTGCTCTGGAACGAGGGGCAGATTTTGGACGTAAAACGGCTTGCAGGTTAATTTCGCAATATGGTTCTCTGCAACCCCTTTATCAGCAAAAAGAGAATGTACAGTCAAAACAAATACAGGATGCCCTGGTTCAATACGAGAAGCAGATAATAAAAGAGGCGGAAGAACTTGTTATCAGTAGTGATTACGACCTCCACTTAGATGAGACGAAATCCATTGCTGAGACAGAGATTTCTGAAATTATGGAGATGGATTTTGAACCGGCCCAATTTCCGGAAGAAGGACAGGAACCCACTTCCTCTGGATGGCTGATAAAAGAAGCTGCATCTCTTTCTGAAGCAGAAGCTGTTTTTGCAGGATGCAGCGCAGGCAGCAGTGTGGGTATGCAGCTGGCAGGAAAGGATAAAGAAATTACTGCTCTGGCTCTATGTCTGTCAAGTGAGGAATGCTGGTGTATTACTGCCCAGGAGGAGATCACGTCCCATTATCTGAAGGAAAAGGCACAGGAGGTGTGTAAACGGGCAGAAAAAGTTACATTTCTTGATTTAAAAAGCCAGCTTCCGTTTTTGAATCTGAATGAGGAAAAAACAGTGTTTGATGCATCAGTTGCAGCATATTTGATGGACCCTCAGAAAAGTTCCTACGAATATCATGAACTTGCAGAGAGCTACCTTCAGTTATCCCTCCCTTCTCAAACAGAACTGTTGGGGAAACGTTCAATAAGCCAGTCGATGATTGAAAATCACCAGCAGGCAGTTACCTGTATCTGTTCGATGGCAGCCGTTTCTTTTCTGTGCGGAACGATTTTGAGTGAAGAACTGAAAAAGACGGAAATGGAACAGCTGTTTTATGAGATTGAGATGCCGCTGATATTCAGCCTGTTTTCTATGGAAGAAACAGGTATCCGTGTAGAGCGGGACAGATTGAAAGAATACGGAGACAGGCTGAAGATCAAAATCAAAGAAACAGAACTGAAAATATATGAGCAGACAGGTGAGACCTTTAATATCAACTCACCCAAACAGCTGGGAGAAGTCCTTTTTGAAAAGATGAAGCTTCCAGGTGGGAAAAAAACAAAAACAGGTTATTCCACTGCTGCGGATGTGCTTGAAAAACTGGCTCCTGACTATCCGGTCATAAGCCTGATTCTGGATTACAGGCAGCTGACAAAGTTAAATTCTACCTATGCCGATGGCCTGGCTGCCTATATCGGTTCGGATGAACGGATCCACGGCACCTTTAATCAGACGATTACTGCTACCGGCAGAATCAGCAGTACAGAACCTAATTTGCAGAATATTCCTATCCGCATGGAACTGGGAAGAGAGATCAGAAAGGTTTTTGTTCCCGAAGAAGGCTGTGTTTTTGTTGATGCCGATTATTCTCAGATCGAACTGAGAGTGCTGGCTCATATGTCGGGGGATAAAAGACTGATCGGTGCCTATCAGCAGGCAGAGGATATTCACGCCATCACTGCCTCAGAAGTCTTTCATGTACCGCTTAACGAAGTGACCTCTCTTCAGCGGCGGAATGCAAAGGCTGTAAACTTTGGAATAGTATATGGAATCAGTTCATTTGGATTAAGCGAAGGCTTAAGTATAAGCAGAAAAGAAGCGTCGGAATATATTGAAAAATATTTTGAAACGTATCCCGGAGTAAAGGTTTTTCTTGATAAACTGGTGGCGGATGCCAAAGAAACCGGGTATGCAGTCAGTATGTTTGGAAGACGCCGTCCGGTGCCGGAACTGAAATCCTCTAACTTTATGCAGCGGTCATTTGGAGAACGTGCAGCCATGAATTCCCCTATTCAGGGAACCGCAGCGGATATTATCAAAATTGCCATGATCCGCGTGGATGGCGCATTAAAAAAACAGGGACTAAAATCCAGAATCGTTTTGCAGGTCCACGATGAACTTCTGATAGAAACCCACATGGAAGAACTGGACCAGGTAAAGAATCTGCTGGTGGAAGAGATGAAGCAGGCTGCAAAACTGGCAGTGCCTCTAGAGGTTGATGCCAATGTTGGAGAATCCTGGTTTGATGCAAAATAAAGGAAAGGTGGACTGTATGAAAGTAATTGGACTGACAGGCGGAGTGGGAGCCGGAAAAAGTCTGGTCCTGTCGATATTAAAAACAAAATTTAATGCGATAGTAATTGAATCGGACAAGGTAGCACATGAACTGATGATGCAGGGAGAAGAGGGATATTTTCGGTTAATCGAAGTGATGGGCGAAGTAATTCTTGATTCCGACGACATGATTGACCGTGCTGCATTGGGGAAAATGATTTTTAAAGAGAAATCTGCAAGAGAGCTGGTTAATTCCCTGATCCATCCTCTTGTATGGAAACGGATCGGAGAAAAAATTTCTGCTTCCCAAGCCGGGCTTATTGTGGTAGAATTTGCAATTATGGGTGAAGAAGCAAAAGACCTCTTCGATGAGATATGGTATGTACGTGCAAAAGAGGAGGTCCGAATCAGGCGCCTTTCACAGTACCGTGGTTATACGAAAGAGCGTTCGGAAGAAATCATCAAAAGTCAGGCCTCGGAGCAGGAGTATGCAGGGCTTTGTGACCAGATCATTGAAAACAATGGTTCTGTTATGGATTTAGAGAACCAATTAGGGGAAATATTAAAAAGCAGGGGATTGAAAACAATATGAGACTGGTAAGCATTGCTAGCGGAAGCAGTGGAAACTGCATTTATGTAGGTTCTGATACAACTCATATTCTGGTGGATGCCGGAATAAGCAACAAGAGAATTGAACAGGGCTTAAATGAAATCGGATTAAAAGGAAGCGAGCTCACTGGAATTGTGATCACTCATGAACACTCTGATCATACAAAAGGGCTGGGAGTTCTGGCCAGAAAATATGGTGTTCCTATCTACGGCACGAAGGAGACTCTGGAAGAGATTTCCAAACAGAAATATCTGGGAGAATACCCCCGGGAATTATTTTATGCGATTTGTCCGGATGTGGATTTTTTTGTGGGTGATTTAGAGGTCAAACCGTTTTCCATTGACCATGATGCGGCCAATCCGGTTGCTTACCGGATTCAGCATGAACATAAGTCCGTTGCAGTGGCAACGGATATGGGGCATTACAATCAGTACATTATCGAGCATCTGCAGGGACTGGATGCGGTTTTATTAGAATCCAATCATGATGTGAATATGCTTCAGGCAGGACCTTATCCATATTATTTAAAACGAAGAATATTAGGAGACCATGGTCATTTATCCAATGAAAATGCAGGACGGCTGCTGTGCTGCATTCTTCACGAGAACTTACAGAAGATTCTGCTGGGTCATTTAAGCAAGGAGAATAATTATGAAGAGCTTGCTTATGAAACCGTTAAGCTTGAAATCTCAGAAGGAGATAATCCATTTAAGGCATCTGATTTTTCCATAGCCGTTGCAAAACGGGATCAGATGTCGGAAATTATCACTATATAAAGAGGAGATGCATGATGAATAAGACGATTATTACAGTAGTTGGCAAAGACACAGTGGGGATTATTGCTAAGATTTGTACGTATCTTGCAAACAACCAGGTGAACATATTGGATATTTCCCAGACCATTGTACAGGGATATTTTAATATGATGATGATTGTTGACATGGATGAAGCAGCGAAGCCTTTTGGAGAGCTTGCAGATGAACTGGAGCAGATAGGCGATGTGATCGGTGTAAAGGTAAAATGTCAGAGGGAAGATATTTTTACAAAAATGCATCGGATCTGATTACGCAGTAAGGCTTAAGAAAAGGATGGGTTTTCAATATGTTGAATATGTTTGAAGTTAATGAGACCAATAAGATGATCGAACAGGAACTGCTGGATGTGCGTACCATCACCATGGGCATCAGCCTCCTTGACTGCTGCGACAGCGATTTACAGGCAGTAAATGAGAAAATTTACAAAAAGATTACCACTGTTGCTAAAAATCTGGTATCGGTTGGAAAAGAGATCGAGAAAGATTTTGCAATACCTATTGTAAATAAACGGATTTCAGTAACCCCCATTGCCATGGTTGGGGCCTCTGCATGTAAAACTCCGGAGGATTTTGTTACCATTGCACAGACGCTTGACCGCGCTGCAAAAGAAGTAGGCGTTAATTTTATCGGCGGATATTCTGCATTGGTCAGCAAGGGAATGACAACAGCAGACAAAAATCTGATCTGTTCCATTCCAAAAGCACTCGCTTGTACAGACCGCGTCTGCAGTTCTGTAAATGTAGGCTCTACAAAAACAGGAATCAATATGGATGCCGTTGCACTTATGGGCAGGATCGTCCTGGAAACAGCAGAAGAGACGAAAGAGAATGACTCTCTTGGCTGTGCAAAACTGGTTATATTCTGCAATGCGCCGGATGATAACCCATTTATGGCGGGTGCTTTCCATGGAGTAACAGAAGCAGATGCCATCATTAATGTAGGCGTCAGCGGACCGGGCGTGGTAAAGCGGGCGATTGAAACTGCCAGAGGAAAGGACTTTGAAGTTCTTTGCGAAACCATTAAACGGACTGCATTTAAGATTACCCGTGTAGGACAGCTGGTTGCACAGGAGGCTTCCAAAAGGCTGAATGTCCCATTTGGTATTATTGATCTTTCTCTGGCTCCCACGCCTGCGGTTGGTGACAGTGTGGCTGAGATTCTGGAAGAAATTGGTCTGGAACGTGTTGGTGCACCAGGAACCACAGCAGCTCTTGCTCTTCTCAATGACCAGGTAAAAAAAGGCGGTGTTATGGCTTCATCCTATGTAGGCGGTTTGAGCGGAGCCTTTATTCCAGTCAGTGAAGATCAGGGAATGATCGATGCGGTTGCCATGGGTGCTTTAAACCTGGAAAAGCTGGAAGCCATGACTTGTGTCTGTTCCGTAGGATTGGACATGATTGCCATTCCAGGAGATACTCCTGCTTCCACCTTATCAGGAATTATTGCAGATGAATCCGCAATCGGCATGGTGAATCAGAAGACAACGGCAGTTCGAATCATTCCGGTAATCGGCAAGACAGTTGGTGATACGGTTGAATTTGGCGGACTTTTAGGATATGCCCCTGTTATGCCTGTAAATCAGTACTCCTGTGAGGCATTTGTCAGCCGTGGAGGAAGAATTCCTGCGCCGATTCACAGTTTTAAGAATTAATTATGGAACAGATAGATAAGAGAAAACTGGCGAAAGCAATCGGAGAATTTCTTGATGAATTTCTGGTTCGCATCATTATCAGCAACCCGACTGAGAAACAGGGGATGTCGAAAGTGAAGATTCGTCCTCTGAAACAGAAGGAGCTGGTGCTGTTTCAAGCAGAAGAGTTGATAGGGAACCAGGCATTTCATAAGAATCTGCGGGAAGCGGAATGTGCAGACTATGTAACAGATTTACTGGATGGAACATTTCGGCAGATGGAACTGGAATCAGCCAAAGGACAGGTCAGAGTTTTGGTAAGTAAAAAAGGGGTGCCAGGAATTAAGGTAAAACGCACTCCGCAAAAAATAGTTGCAGCTCCCATTGTAACTGATCATAACAGGCAAAAAAACTATATATTAAAAGAAGGAACCCCTGTTCCGTTTTTGGTTGATCTGGGAGTAATGACAGAAGAAGGCAGGATCGTTAAGTCCAGATACGATAAATTCCGCCAGATTAACAGGTTTCTGGAATTTATTGAAGATATACTCCCAAGGCTCCATAAAGACAGAGAGAATGTGATTATTGACTTTGGCTGCGGAAAATCCTATCTGACCTTTGCCATGTATTATTATCTCCATGAGCAAAAAGGGTATTCGATCCGCATTATTGGTCTGGATTTAAAGCAGACGGTAATAGACAACTGCAACGGGTTAAGTGAAAGCTATGGTTATGAAAAACTGAGATTCTATCACGGTGACATCGCTTCTTATGAGGGTGTGAATCAGGTTGATATGGTTGTCACACTTCATGCCTGCGATACTGCCACTGACTTTGCACTTGCAAAAGCAGTACGGTGGGGAGCGTCTGTTATTTTATCCGTTCCCTGCTGTCAGCATGAACTCAATAAACAGATAGAAAACAGTCTGATGGCCCCTGTGCTGCAATATGGACTGATTAAGGAACGCCTGTCTGCCCTGTATACGGATGCACTTAGAGCAGAAATTCTGGAAAATCAGGGATACAGAACCCAGATACTGGAATTCATTGATATGGAACACACGCCAAAGAATATTTTGATTCGTGCTGTTAAGCAGGAAGAAAAGAAAGATAATCGGAAGCAGATTGATGAAATTATGGAATTTCTTCATGGTAATCTGACCCTTTATGATCTGTTTTTTAAAGAACAGACCAATGTAAAATAATGGGTGAAATTTACTGTTATATATGATATGATGGGTTTAATAATTGAAGGAGGAATGTTCATGCCTTTTATTAATTCAAAAGTAAATGTTACATTATCGGAGGAAGAAAAGGAACTGTTAAAAGAGAAGCTCGGGCAGGCGATCAGTCTGATTCCCGGCAAGTCAGAAAGCTGGCTGATGGTTGGCTTTGAAGATAATTATTCTCTTTATTTCAAGGGAAAGAACAATACGAAAATTGCTTTTATAGAAGTTAAAATTTTCGGGCATGCTGCTGATCGGGACCTTGACCACCTGACTGCTGAAATTTCCAGGATATATAAAGATGTATTGGGAATTGCACAGGATAAGATCTATATAAAATACGAGGAAGCAAATCACTGGGGCTGGAACGGATCAAACTTTTAAATTTAACTGTTGACACGTCAGACAGGGGAATGGCTTATGGAACTTTGGGATATCTACGATGAGAACAGAGCGGCAACCGGAAGGACACATGTTCGCGGGATTGCGCTAGGTAAAGGAGATTATCATCTGGTGGCTGATATCTGGACTGTAAATCAGAAGAATCAGATTCTACTGACCAAACGGCATCCGGATAAGCCATATGGTTTAATGTGGGAGTGTTCCGGAGGTTCTGTGCTTGCAGGAGAATCAAGCGCAGAAGGAGCATTAAGAGAACTTTTTGAAGAAGCTGGTATTCATGCTGATAAAGAAGATTTAAAACTGATTCATAGCATTCGCCAGAAGGAGAGGTTTGTAGATACCTATATTACCAGACAGAACATTACCATAGAAGATGTTAAGCTGCAGAAGGAAGAAGTTGTTGATGCCAGGCTGGTAACCTTTAATGAACTGCTTGATTTATGGAAGCAGGGGGTTGTGGTACCGAAATCCCGCTTTCTTCTATATAAAGACAGTATCAAAGAATTCATCAATCCGCCGTCATAGTATGACGACGGATTGTGTGAATTCATTTTTGATTTTTATATCATATTTTGCCTGATATACAGTTTGATAGATATGTGAAGAATAAAAATCATGCCGGAGCATCGAGGAGGCTGCTCCCGTCAGGCTGGTTTTGGCGCCTGCAGTCTTGGCTATGAGAGGGATGCTCCCTCTTTTTTTTATTTCCCCCATCAGAGATGCGGAGTCTTTTCTAAATCCCAGTATTCTCGCATAAGGTGCATAACCGGCCTGTCTGCCGTCTGCAGTCAGCTGATTTGTTGTGCCTGTAAGAATATGGAGCAATGCACGGCTGATTCTGGTATATGTGTATTGTCTTGTCTTTAGCTGATTAATCTTCTCTTCGAAGGAATGATAATCTGGAAGCTGTTTTATTATCCGGGCTGCCAGTTCCTCCGACACATCGGCAAAAATCTGAAACGGAATTCCTTCCATTGAAAGCCGGATCAGGGTTGTATTTAAAAGAAGGCTGAAATCGTCATAGAAAAGAGGCCTGCTCTCCATGATTTTACTTTTCACTGCATCAGGTACATACTGAAAGACTTCGGGATTTTCACTGGAAGAATTGCCTGATTCCTTCAACGCTTTTCTCAGTCCGGTAGCGGAGCAGAATCGGTCAGGTGTGAGCTGATGATCATGGTATCCGCTGCCGTTTCTTGCAATGGTTACCGGAGTGAGAAAAGCGTGCTGTCTGCAGATTGCTTTTAAATATTCAATTCCTAAAATATTATTGGGTGATGCAAGGACTTTAGCATCTTCGTTACTGACTGCACCACTTGTGATCAGAGCGGTATTTCTTGCTTCGGGGAATGTGGCACCTTTTTTCAGCTGTCTGCGCAGTTCCTCTGAATAAACGGGCGGCTCCTTGGCGAGAATAGAAGCAATGGAGGAAAGTTTTTCCATATCCCCGCACTCACTGCCAAAGCATATGCTGTCAACGGCTCCAAGACCGTTTAACAGCGCAACAGCGCAGGAGGCAAAATCCTCCGCACTGCTGGTCGCAAATATGGAGGGAAGTTCCAGCACTAAGTCGGCCCCGCAGGAAAGCGCCATGGCAGTTCTGGTATATTTGTCGTAAATTGCCGGAGAACCGCGTTGTACAAAGTCACCGCTCATGACTACAACCACATACTCTGCATTGGTCAGTTCTCTGGCTTTTTTAATGTGATAGGCGTGTCCATTATGAAATGGATTATACTCGGCAATTATTCCGACAGCGTACGATTTTTTCTCTTTTATCATAAAAAACGTCCTTTTTCTTATTTTCAACCTATATTATGCTATTGTTTCGCAAAAAATGCAAATTATTTCGATACAACACTTGAAAATTTTCGGGAATGCTCATAGAATAGAGTGAGAATCAAGAAGAAACATTGATTAATGAGAACAGGAGAATAGATAAGTATGAATTTTATCGTTGAAACATCAGCTCGTCATGTACATTTATCTCAGGAACATCTTGAGATTTTATTTGGACAGGGATATGAATTAACCAAAAAGAAAGAATTATCCCAGCCAGGTCAGTTCGCTTGTGAGGAGAGAGTTGCTGTTGTTGGATCAAAAGGTGAATTCAAGGGAGTTTCCATTTTAGGACCAGTCAGAAAGTCCACCCAGGTGGAACTTTCTCTGACAGACGCCCGTTCAGCAGGAATTGCAGCACCAGTAAGAGAATCCGGAGATATTGCCGGCAGCGGACCTTGCAAGATAATCGGACCGGCAGGTGAAATTGATATTACAGAGGGCGTAATCGCTGCAAAGCGTCATATACATGCGACGCCTGCAGATGCAGAAAAGCTGGGTGTTAAAAACGGCGAAATTGTTTCTGTAAAAATTGACACAAATGGCAGAAGCCTTGTTTTTGGGGAGGTAGTAGTACGTGTAAGCGATTCTTATGCACTGGCTATGCACATCGATACAGATGAATCCAACGCAGCAGGCTGCGGCAGAGAACAGTACGGCGAAATTGTAAAATAATCAAAGGAGAATTTGGTTTTATGAAAATTTTAGTTATCAACTGCGGAAGCTCTTCCTTAAAATATCAGCTGATTGATATGACAAATGAGGGAGTATTAGCAAAAGGATTATGCGAAAGAATTGGTATTAACGGATCTAAACTGACTCACAAAGCAGAGGGAAAAGACGAATTTGAATTAGAGAAAGAGATGCCAAACCACACTGTAGCTATTCAGCTGGTTATGGATGCCCTGGTTGATCCTCAGCATGGAGTTATCAAAGATACCAGTGAAATTTCTGCAGTAGGACATCGTGTTCTCCATGCCGGTACCATTTACAGTGATTCCATCGTTGTGAATGAAGATGTTAAGAAAGTAATTCATGACTGCTTTGATTTAGGACCTCTGCACAACCCTGCAAACTTAATGGGTATCGAGGCATGTGAAGCAGCTATGCCTGGAACACCTAATGTAGCAGTGTTTGATACTGCGTTTGGTATGGGTATGCCGGAGAAAGCTTCTCTTTATGCTATTCCTCAGGAATATTATGAAAAATACAGCATCCGCCGTTACGGCTTTCATGGTACAAGCCACAGCTTTGTATCCAAAGAAACACTGGATTTCTGCGGACTGGATCATGAAAAAGGAAAAGTTATCGTTTGCCATTTAGGTAATGGAGCAAGTATCTCTGCTTCAATCGGAGGCAAATGTGTGGATACAAGTATGGGTCTGACTCCGTTAGAAGGTCTCATTATGGGAACCAGAAGCGGTGACATTGATCCTGCTGTTGTTCAGTTCATCTGCAATAAGGAAGGCAAAACCGTTAATGAAGTACTGGATATCTTAAATAAAAAATCTGGTATTCTTGGTATGTCCGGCGGAATCTCCAGCGACTTCCGTGATGTTCAGAAAGCACAGGCAGAGGGAAATCACCTGGCAGATACTGCAATAAATGCATATATCTACCGTGTAGCAAAATACATCGGCGCTTATACTGCAGCAATGAATGGTGTGGATGCCATCGCATTTACAGCAGGCGTAGGCGAGAATGATAAGCCGATCCGTGCAGGAATCTGTTCCTATTTAAGCTATCTTGGAGTAGAAATTGATGCAGAAGCAAACAGCCACAGAGGCAAACGCATGATGATTTCCGCACCGGATTCCAAGGTGAAAGTATGTGTGATCCCAACAAATGAAGAGCTTGCAATTGCAAGAGAGACAAAAGCTTTGGTATAATTCCTTAAATATTGGCACATTATAGTTTTTATAGTGTGAAATATGGAAATATTTTGTTGACAAATAGTGCGCCCCTATGTATAATAACATAGGTGCGTATTAGGAGATTATCATATGCAAATTAATTTAACCGAGTTGTTTACCCTGGAAGGGAAAGAGAAAACCTATACACCTGATATAGAGATGAAGACATATCATGGACCGAACGGAGATTATGAGATCGCAGATGCCAGACCGGTTGAGCTGCGGATTTACAATCTGGGCGGAAAGAAACTGGAACTGGAAGGGAAAGCAGAACTAACTTTGCTTATTCCTTGTGACCGTTGTCTGGAGCCTGTCCCTAATAAGCTGAGTTTCGATATCATTCGTACGGTTGATTTAAGCGAAACCGACAAAAAGGATGAAGAGGATCTCGATGAACAACCTTTTGTCAGTGGTTATTGTCTGGATGTAGACCAGTTGGTTTGTGATGAACTCATACTGAATCTGCCTATGAAGGTTCTCTGCAGCGAAGACTGCAAGGGAATTTGTAATAGATGTGGAACAAATCTCAATCATGAGACTTGTGACTGCGATGTTAGGTCTGTTGACCCGAGGATGGCAGTCATCCAGGATATTTTTAAACAGTTTAAGGAGGTGTAACCATGTCTATCTGTCCAAAGAATAAATCTTCTAAAGCTAGAAGAGACAAACGTAGAGCAAACTGGAAGATGAGCGCTCCAAACTTAGTGAAGTGCAGCAAGTGCGGTGAGCTTATGATGCCACACAGAGTATGCAAAGCTTGCGGTTCTTATAACAAGAAAGAAATCATTTCTGTTGCTGAATAATTTCAGTATAGGAATAGCTCAAAACATAAAAGGACAAGGATTCTGATTTTTCAGAGCCTTGTCTTTTCTTGTTTTATAAAGCTAATTTTGACAATAAGGCCGCAAGTATTTTGTTTTTTCTCATGATGTTCTGTGCTATACTGAAGGAAATATTTAATCAGCTTATGGGGGTGTAATATGGCACGAATTAAACTGCCGGAGATTTTTCAAAATGGAATGATTGTTCAACGCAATAAAAAGATAAAAATATGGGGAGAAGCTCTGGAAACAGAGAGGGTGACCATCAGTTTTTGCGGTGACAGCATTTCTGCAGAAGTCTGTGATGGGAAGTTTTATTGTGAGATTCCGGCAAAAGAAGCGGCATGCGGACAAAAGATTGAGATTTTTACAGATGGAAAAAAGGAGCCGGAGCTTACCCTGGAAGATGTCTTAATCGGTGATATTTACATAGCTGCCGGTCAGTCCAATATGGAATATTTTCTAAGATACGATGCCCATTGGAATGAGATAAAGGATTGGAAGCGAAATGACATGATTCGGATGTTTAACTGCAGAAGAATTGCTTATCCAGGACAGGTCAGGGAACTTCCGGATTGCGGGAGCTGGTTTAAGGAGCATGATTATCAGTGGGAGAGCTTTTCTGCTCCTGGTTACTGTTTTGCAAGAGCCATTCAGCCCGAGATTGATGTTCCGGTGGGAATAATAGGCTGTAACTGGGGCGGAACACCTGCCTGTGCATGGATGGATTCCTCTAATCTGACAGAGGAACCTCTTTCTGTATTTATGAAAGAATATGAGGATGCTTTACAGTGCGCTGATATAGATGAGATAAAGCAGAAAAGTCTTGAGGCATGGGCATATGAGGACTCTTACATGCACCAGATAGCGTGGAGAGCAATGATGTATGGCATGAATCAGCAGGATCAGGAACAGTGGATGAAGGAGAATGCGGGTGCTCCTGTACTGCCTATGGGACCTTATCATCATTACAGGCCTTCCGGATTATATGAACTGATGTTAAAAGAACTGGCTCCATTTCCTGTCAGGGGAGTGCTGTGGTATCAGGGAGAATCCGATGCCGGACATGGGGAGATCTATGATCAGACGTTTTCTTCGCTTATCCGATGCTGGAGAGATTTGTGGCAGGATGAACTGCCGTTTCTTTTTGTTCAGCTGGCTCCTTTTGGTAAATGGCTTGATATTGATGGACGGGATTATCCGGTGGTGAGAGAAAGTCAGGAACGGGTGGCTGACAATGTACCGGGTACAGGCATGATTTCCATAATGGATCTGGGAATGTATGAGGATATCCATCCAAAACAGAAAAAAGAAGTGGGAGAGCGGCTGGCTCTTTTAGCCAGGGGGCTGATTTATGGGGAGGATATTTTGTGCGAGTCTCCGGCATTTATGGAAGGAGAACGGGAGGGAAACTGGATCCGCCTGCGCTTTTCCCATACTGGAAATAGACTGTATATAAAAGGAGACACCATAAAAAGCTTATGCATCCGGCAAAATGGTATTCCAAGAGAAATAAAGGAATTGAGACTGGATCAGGATCTGCGTATACTCCTTGATCCGCTGACAGAAGAACCGGTTGAGATCGAATTTGCAAAAGAAGGATACTGTGAAGTTAATCTGTTTAATGAAGCAGATCTTCCGGCAAAACCATTTACTGCAGTCATTGAACAGGGGGGAATATGATAAAGATAATCAATCCAATTCAAAAGGGCTTCTATCCTGATCCATCCATATGCAGGGTTGGAAACGATTACTATATGGTTCATTCCACGTTTGCATACGCACCGGGAATTCCGGTATTTAAAAGTTCGGATTTAAAGAACTGGTGTTTAATCGGTCATGTGCTGGAGCGAAAAGAGCAGCTGCGCCTGTTTGGAGCTAATATTTCCAAGGGTATTTATGCGCCTGTTATCCGATATAATAAGGGATTGTTTTATGTAATAGCCACCAATGTATCCGGAGGCGGAAACTTTTATGTTACGGCAGTAAATCCCAAAGGACCGTGGTCGGATCCGGTATTTCTAAGGGATGCGCCGGGCATTGACCCAAGTCTTTATTTTGAGGGTGACTCCTGTTACTATATCGGACAGCGGACAAAGGAACAGCCGGCTTATTACGGAGATTGTGAGATCTGGATTCAGGAACTTGATTTAAAAGAAAAAAAGCTTGTTAAAAAACCGGTTGTTTTATTTGATGGAAGTATGAAGCGGACGATATGGGCGGAGGGACCTCATTTGTACCGAATCGGTCAGATGTATTATCTCTTTCTTGCAGAGGGAGGGACAGGATTTAACCACAGTATTTCAGTTGCGCGAAGCCAAAACCTGTTTGGTCCCTATGAGGCCTGCCCTAATAACCCTGTGCTGACACACCGCCATCTGGGCCATGATTATCCTGTGCAGAATATCGGGCATGGGGATCTGTTTGAGACGGCAGATGGCGAATGGTTTATGGTAATGCTGGGCACAAGACCTTTTCAAGGCTGCGCAGAGCTGGGGCGGGAGACATTTCTTGCCAGGGTTGTATGGGAAGATGGCTGGCCTGTAGTGAATCCAGGTGAAGGAAAGATTTTAGAATACATGGAATTGTCTGCGTCAGATGAGGAACAGACGGTAATGCCGTCTGCCGGAGACATTGAGTGGACACATCCCCTTGATATGCGCTGTATCGGGCTGAGGGATCATCCGGACCGCCTGCCTGTAATAATAACCGATGGCAGACTTAAGCTTCCTTTTCTCTCGGAAACAATCGAGGATCTGTCTGTTCCTGCATACATAGGAACCAGGCTTTTGTCCAGAAATTTCCTGACACAGGTTACGATTGAATCTGAACCTGCGGGATCAGAGGAGGCCGGGCTTCTTTATTTTTACAATGAAACTCATTATGTAAAAGTGATCATCCGGGAACGGAAAGAGCGTTTGGAGGCGGTCACTGTGATCAGAACAGGTGACGAACGGAAGGAATGGAGCAGAGCAGAGGTAAATGGGAAGATTCATGAGATATGTCTGAAGGGGCATAATCAGATACTTACTGTAGAAATTGACAGGCAGATAATCGGACAGCCCCTGGATGTGAGAGATCTCTGCTCAGAAAAAGCCGGTGGGTTTACCGGCTGTACAGTAGGCGTTTATGCATCTGCAGAGCATAAGGTCTCCGACCATTTTGCGGTATTTGGACCACTTCACCTTGATTTTGATAATTAACTGTGTGTATACATCTGCCGGAACTCTGTAGGAGTACAGGATTTTACGATTTTAAACATACGGATAAAAGCGGAGGGACTGGAAAAGCCGGAACGCAGTGCAACCTCAGTTACAGACAGCTGGGGATTGATCAGCAGTGTTTCGGCAACAGCAATCCGCTTTTTATTTACATACTTATAAAAAGAAATATTTGCAAATTGCTTAAACAGGCGGGAAAAGTGATATTTACTAAACCCAAGGAGAGCAGCAACTTCTTCCAGGGTCAATTCTTCCGTGCAATGGCTGCTGATGTAATTGCAGATATAAATGAATTTCTCCGCATATTTCTTCTGCTGGATATTTCCGATGTCCAGAGAACTGATCTGCTGGGTATGGTTACGTCCGATGAGAGCGAACATCTCCAAAAGCCTTGAATAGATCTTTGTCTCAGTCAAAGGCATGTCTTTTCTGTATTCTTCCATAATTTCCAGTGTATACCGGTAGAGCTGGTCGTGTATGGAGGGGAATAGTTCCGGGGTGACAAGATAAGTGGGGTTTAACAGTGTGAGTATGGACTCCAGCTCCTTGATCTCATGGAACATGGGAAGTTCAGCCTGAAAGATGATCCTGCGTCCTGATTTAGGTGCTTTTAAAGCGTGTATGACACCTGGGCAGATTAAAATAATATCGCCTGGTTTTAAATCAATGCTGTGTGTACTTAATACAATTGTATATTTGCCGGTAAGAGGCATAATGATTTCCAGGGGAGTATGCCAGTGTGAGGGATAGTCCTCTGCCTGGGTATTGTCATACAGGCGTATGTTGGTATATTCCTTGTAATTTACAGTCTCATGAGTTCCTTTCAGATTTTCAATCAATGTGATTCCTCCCCATAATCATTTGTGGTATTAAATAATTGCTTTCATATATAAAAAAATTATAAGATATACTACTGCAAATTACAATATAAAATAGTGAAATAGTAGTATTTTGTTATTTGTGTAGTTAAAAGATACAAAAAATAGGTATAGAAAAAGCTGGTTATGCATATTACGTTTAAAATAAAAATATGAGCTAAAATATACAATAGCAACAATTAGCAATAGAGAGGCAACAATTATAAAGAAAACCGTACAAATTTCTGATAGAGTTATAGCATATCATAAAGCTTCATAAAATGTGAAAGTTGTTAAGGAGGAAAGGTATGGTAAAGAAATTAGTTTCGGGGTTTTTGGCAACTGCACTTGTATTGGGTTCACTTTCCGGATGTGGGGTTTCGACGGATACTAATGGAGGGGCTGGATCATCGGGTGCTGCAGCAGAGACCACTTCCGGTGCTGTTACAGCAACAGGAAATGAAGAGCAGATCACCTGGATGTTCTGGGATGACTTAAATGCTACGGAAGATTTGGTCAGCAAAGGTTATAAGCAGGTAATAGACCGGTTTAACGAGGAGTATAAGGGGAAATATTACTGCAATGTAGTAACAACAAACCTGGAGGAATACACAGCAAAGCTGAATGCACTGGTTGCATCAGGCAATACTCCAGATGTATTTATCTGCAACCCGGGACCGAACTTAACTCAGTATGTGGAATCCGGTGCTGCAGCAGATTTAACAGATATTTTAAAGAACCAGGAATCCGAATGGTATGGTAATTTCACGGATGGTATTTTTGAACGTATTACATATGACGGTAAAATCATGGCGGTTCCCACAAACTTTGCAGCTGCCTGTGTATTCTACAATACAGACATTTTTAAGAAGGCAGGCGTTGAAGTTCCAAAAACCTATGACGAACTGCTGACAGCCTGTAAAAAGATCAAAGAAGCTGGTTATACACCAATATCCTGTTCTGCAGGTACAGCATGGTGCCTGTCCATGATAGCCGGATATTTATGTGACCGTGAAGGCGGTCCGGACAATCTGGTTGGTGTTAATGCAGGTACTCTTGACTGGACCAGCCCCACCTTCATTGATGCAGCAAATAAATTAAAAGAACTTTCCCAGTATTTCCAGGATACAGCAGCCGGAGATTCTAATGATCAGGCAACTGCAAACTTCTATAATGGAGATGCAGCCATGCTGGTACAGGGATCATGGGCGATTGCTCAGATTAATGGAAATAATCCGGAGTTTGAAGACAATTGCGGTGTATTTCAGTTCCCGGCAGTTGAGGGTGGTTCAGATCCAAACCGTATGATTGTTAAAACAGATAACCTGGTTATGAGTTCAACCACAAAACATAAAGAAGCTGCACTGGCTCTTATGAAGATGTTTACCGATGATACTGCTCAGAAATATACGGCAGAAGTAGCAGGAAAGATTCCGGTTACAAAGGTATCCATTGATTACGACAAGGCACCAAAGCAGTTTGCTTACATTAATGACATCTTAAAGAATGTAACCGGAACACTGGGATTTTATAATGAATCACTGGCAAGTGTAGAAGCGGGAGATACATTTGATGCTGCTATGGTGGATGTATTCCTTGGGAATGCCACACCGGAAGAAGCACTTCAGAAGGTACAGGAATTCTATACGAAAAATGTCTGGAAAAAATAATTGACAGGATGATGAGGGTATGCGGAGCATAAACGCCTTTGCATACCCTCATTATAGAAAGAGAGGCAGCCATATGAACAGGCTATTGGAGGATAAAAAAGCAGCTTTTATTTTTATTGGGCCGGCATTCCTTTTATTCACTCTGATTTTATTCGTTCCGATTATCCAGGTTATCTATTATTCCCTGTGTAACTATACGGGACTGACAAAACCGGATTTTGTCGGATTAAAAAACTACATAGATTTATTCACCAGTGATGAGACCATGAAGATCGCTTTAAAAAACTCCATATTTTTTATGCTTTTCTCTGGTGTGACCCAGCAGATTGTCGGTTTATTACTGGCGGTTTTATTGACCAATATTAAGGCAGGCAGAAACTTATTTAAAAATATATATTACCTTCCCTGTGTACTTTCATCAGCTGCACTTGGTCTATTATGGGCTTTTCTTTTCAATCCCAAAATAGGGATTAATAATCTTCTGGGTATAATTGGTATCCATGGACCGAACTGGCTGTTTGATACCAAGGGATTTATTCCGCTTCCCATGTGGGTCATTGGTTTTGTGGCATTGTGGCAGTATGTAGGGCAGAATATGATGCTTTATATGGCACAGATCAGCGGAATTTCAAGAGATATCTATGAAGCTTCCTATATTGACGGTGCTTCAAAAGGCCAGTCTTTCCGTTTCATAACGCTTCCATTAATTAAGCCTATGCTGATTACAACTCTTTCTTTGAACTGCATTGGTTCACTTAAGTTTTTTGATCTGATCTATAATATGACACAGGGCGGTCCGAATCACCGGACTGATGTGCTTGCGACCCACCTGTATACACAGGGATTTAAATATTATAAATATGGTTATGCCAGTTCGATTTCCATGGTACTTCTCTTTTTATGCCTGTTTACTACAATTCTCATCAGTAAATGCATAAAAGTAGAAACCTACGAGTCATAGAGGGAGGAAAACAATGAGATTAGAAAATAACCAGAAAAATAAAAAGCCTGTCACTGTGGCCAGTGTGGTTTTATACGTATTGCTGATTGCATTAGCTCTCATTTATTTACTTCCCCTGGTCTGGATGCTTAGTGTATCTTTGAAATCAAACAGGGAAGTATTGACTTCGCCCTTTACACCTCCAAGTGTTCTCCAGCTGGGAAACTATATTTTCGCATGGACGAACGGACAGCTGGGGGTTGCTACTTTAAATTCCGTGATTATCTGCTTCACCGCATTGGTTGTCAGTCTGCTGATTGGAGCTATGGCAGCGTTTGCTATTGCCAGAATGAGATTGAGATTTTTGAAATATATGATGCAGTATTTTTTGATTGGAATGATGATTCCGGTCCATTGCGTGTTGATCCCGCTTTTTGTACGCTTTTCCGGCTGGCATATGACAAATCAGAGAATTGGACTGATTATTCCGTATATTACATTTTCCCTTCCCATGACAATCTTTTTGATGGTGGGATTCTTTAAAAGCATGCCTAATGAGATATTTGAAGCGGCATGTATTGATGGGTGCTCGATCTATGGCTGTTTTGTCAGGATAGCACTGCCTCTCTCCAGAGTGGGGATGTTTGTTGCAGGTATTATGACATTTGTCGGTAACTGGAATGAGCTGTTGCTGGCTATGGTATTTATATCTGACACGGCGAAAAAGACCCTTCCTGTCACTCTGACTTACTTTGTAGGTCCCTATTCCACAAACTATGTACAGATGTTTGCGGCAATTATTATAGCAATAGCACCAACAATAGTCGTTTACAGTATATTCAGTAACCAGATAGTAGACGGACTGACGACGGGCGCAGTAAAGGGATAAGACATCATTTTCAGGAGGAAAGACAAGTGAATCGAAAAGAAGCGCGAAAAAGAGCGGAACAGTTAGTATCAAATATGACATTAGAGGAAAAGGCCAGCCAGCTGCGATATGACGCACCGCCGATACGCAGACTTAATATACCAGCTTATAACTGGTGGAATGAAGCGCTTCATGGTGTGGCAAGAGCCGGTACCGCTACCAGCTTTCCTCAGGCCATTGGTATGGCCGCGGCTTTTGATGAGGATCTGGTGCATGAGATTGCAGAGACTATCGCGGAAGAAGGCAGAGCCAAATACAATGCTTTTGCGAAACAAGATGACAGAGATATTTATAAAGGACTGACATTCTGGTCTCCCAACGTGAATATTTTCCGGGATCCCAGATGGGGAAGAGGTCAGGAGACTTACGGGGAAGATCCTTACTTAAGCAGCAGGCTTGGCGTTGCATTTATCAAAGGGCTGCAGGGAGATAAGGAGACTATGAAGGCGGCTGCCTGTGTGAAACATTTTGCGGTTCATTCCGGTCCGGAAGCGCTGCGCCATGAATTTAATGCGGAGGTTTCCAGGAAGGATTTAAGAGAGACCTACCTGCCTGCATTTGAGGCAGCAGTGAAGGAAGGAAAATCTGAAGCTGTTATGGGTGCCTATAACCGTACCAACGGAGAAGCCTGCTGTGCAAGCAAAACCTTAATGCAGGATATTTTAAGGGGTGAATGGGGCTTTGAAGGGCATTATGTTTCAGACTGCTGGGCAATCCGTGATTTTCATGAGCATCATTTAATCAGTCCTGATGCCAAAACTTCTGCAGCTATGGCAATCAATGCTGGCTGTGATTTGAATTGC
Source organism: Clostridium boliviensis (assembly GCF_033342255.1). Lineage (NCBI taxonomy): Bacteria > Bacillati > Bacillota > Clostridia > Eubacteriales > Clostridiaceae > Clostridium > Clostridium boliviensis. Next base: position 15,990 of record NZ_JAWONS010000221.1, on the reverse strand, counting down.
GGAAATACCTATCTGCATATATTAAACGCATATGAACATGGAATGGTCAGTGAAGAGACGATTACAGAAGCCTGTACACGTCTGTTTACCACCAGATATTTGCTGGGACTGTTTGATGAAAACGAATTTGATTCCATTTCTTACGAGAAAGTGGAATGCAGAAAGCACCTGGAACTTTCCGAACGCGCTGCCAGAGAAAGTATGGTTTTGCTAAAAAATAGCGGCATACTTCCTTTGAATAAAGAAACAGTGAAGACAATAGGAGTCATTGGACCGAATGCAGACAGCAGAGCGGCTCTGATCGGCAACTACCACGGTACGTCTTCGGAATATATAACGATTCTCCAGGGGATTCAGGCATTTGCAAAAGATGACATCAGAGTTCTTTATTCAGATGGGTGTAATATAAGCAGCCCCAAAACTGAAAATCTGGCATTTGATCACGACCGTATTTCTGAAGCATTAATCGTAGCAAAACACAGTGATGTAGTTGTTTTGTGTATGGGTCTGAATGAATTCTTAGAGGGAGAAGAAGGAGATCAGGGAAACCAGTACGCTTCTGGTGATAAGGATTCCCTGCTGCTTCCTGAACCGCAGAGAAAGTTAATGGAGGCACTTGCGAAAACAGGTACGCCTGTTGTACTGTGCATGATGGCAGGCAGTGATATTGATTTAAGCTTTGCCAGTGAGCATTACGATGCCATTATTCAGGCATGGTATCCGGGTGCAAGAGGCGGAAAAGCATTTGCAGAGATCCTGTTTGGTCTTTATTCACCATCGGGGAAATTATGCGTAACCTTTTACGATCCAGAAAGTCCTCTGCCAGAGTTTACAGATTATTCCATGAAGAACAGAACCTACCGATACCTGGAGACTAAGCCCCAGTATCCTTTTGGATATGGTCTGACCTATGGGCAGGCAGCAGTGACTGAGGTTCAGTTTAATATGGAAGAAATGGAAATAGAGGCAGTGGCTGAAAACACTACCAGCATAGACATTGAGGAGGTTCTCCAGGTCTATGTCAAGGTTGTGGATTCAGAGTTTGCCCCTCTTCATCCCAGACTCTGCGGATTTAAGAGAGTATCGCTTGACAGTAACGGGAAAAAGCGTGTGAAAATCAAGCTGGATCAACGGACTCTTATGGTGGTGAATGACAACGGAGAATATATAAAAGACGGAAAGAACGTTGAGTTATACGTGGGCTTTAGCCAGCCGGATGAAACGAGTATACAGCTTATGGATCAAAAACCGGTAAAGTTAACGGCAGAAATATAATATATGCTATATAAAAAGACGGAATCGCATAATCATGCAGCTCCGTCTTTTTTTGATGGGAATCTGACTGTTTAAAAATTACCTTATCATTATGCCTTTTTATATTTCCCGCATGGGTTTCTGATATGTTAATCTATAGATAACCTAAGAAGAGGAGGGATTGATATGATTAAAATTCTTGCGATAACAGCATGTACTGCGGGGATCGCCCATACGTACATAGCCAGGGAAAAGCTGGAAAATGCTGCAAGGGAGACGGGGGATTTTATCAAAGTAGAAACACAAGGGTCCATTGGGGTGGAAAATGAGTTGAGACCGGATGAGATCCAGGAGGCCGATATCATTCTGATTGCAGCGGATATTCGGGTTAATAAGGACCGTTTTGTGGGGAAAGCGGTTGTTGAAATACCCATCAGCATGATTATGAAAAGCCCAAAAGGTGTGATCTCAAAAATTCACCAGAAATTGGGGAAATAACAGGCGGAGAAGGTATCGTATCAGAAGGGAGAAGAAATGGCAGGACAGAAATTTGATGTAAAAAAACACGTTATGACTGGAATCTCTTATATGATTCCGATTGTAGTATGCGGGGGCATATTGTGTGCTCTGGCAAAAGGATTCGGAGGTTATAACATTGGAAGTGCAGTGGAAGCAGGTGCAACACCGTTTTCCAATCTAAATCCCTTTACATGGTCAGGATTCTGGTGGGGAGTAAATAAGCTTGGCTCCGTAGCAATGGATTTTGCTGTTGCTGTAATGACGGCTGGAGTCGCCTATTCCATTGCAGGACGCCCGGGGATTGTACCTGGAATTGTAATTGGTTATTGTTCGGCGCAGTCAAAAGCCGGCTTTCTGGGTGGTCTGCTGATGGCTTTTATTATCGGGGGCTTTGTAAACTGGATGAAAACCTGGAAGATGCCCAAATGGTGTGAAGGTCTGATGCCTGTTATGATCATACCTGTGATATCTACATTTATATGCGGAATGATATTCTTATGCCTGTTCGCAATTCCATTATCAATTATCATGAACGTTTTTCAGAAATGGATTGTTTCTCTGAATGGAGGCGCTAAGGCTGTGATAGGAGGAGTAATCGGGGCCTGTATGGGATTTGATATGGGAGGTCCTGTTAATAAGACAGCATCAATGGCTGCCAATGCATTGGGCGCAGATGGTATTTATGGTCCAATGGCTGCCAAGATTATAGGAGGCATGACACCTCCCATCGGTATTTTTATTGCAACTCTCATAAAGAGAAACAAATTTTCAAAAGTAGAGCTGGAAACAGCAAAAACTGCTTTTCCCATGGGGCTGTGCTTTATTACGGAAGGGGTGCTTCCATTTGCTGCTGCAGACCCGGTAAGAGTAATTCCAAGCTGTATGATAGGTTCTGCGCTGGCTGGTGCGATTGCGGTGGGCATGGGCTGCGAATCAGTGGCTGGTCATGGCGGTATATTTGTTGTTCCAATGATGAAAAATCCTGTCTGGTTTTTAGTTGCACTGCTGGCTGGCTCTGTTGTGACAGGTATTATATATGGATTAATAAAGAAGCCTGGAACGGAAGATGGGGAAGAAAAAGAGACAGATATTGACATTGATCTGGATATTCAGATCCAGTAACGAATATTTATAAAGAAAGGACAGGTTGCGATGCTGGTATCAATGAAAGCAATTCTTGAAGATGCTAATAAACATTATTATGGCGTAATGGCCATGAACAGCATTAATATTGAAATGGCAAGAGCAGGCATTCTGGCTGCTGAGGAAGAACACTCTCCAATAATCATTCAATTTGGTCCGGGTCAGATGAAAAAACACGCCCATGCGGAAGAGATGATGCCTGTAATAAAGGAACTGGCTGAAAGGGTCTTCGTACCAGTGGCTTTAAATCTGGATCACGGCACGGATTTTTATGTAATAGCGGACTGCATTAACCGGGGCTTCACAAACGTTATGTTTGACGGATCGGCTCTTTCATTCCGGGAGAATATAAAAAGAACTTCCGTCGTTACTGCTCTGGCACATCAAAAAGGCTGCTCAGTAGAAGGGGAACTGGGGCATGTCGGTCAGGCTGTAAATTCTGATGATACTGATCGTGATTTATATACAAATCCGGACCTGGCGGTTGAGTTTGTTAAAAAAACCGGTATTGATGCTCTGGCTGTGGCTATAGGAACCGCACATGGAGCGTATCCCAAAGGGAAAATACCAAAACTGGACTTTGAAAGACTAGTTCAATTAAAGTCAGCGTTAAATATGCCTCTGGTACTTCATGGAGGCTCCGGGTCCGGAGAAGAGAATTTAAGAAAAGCAATAGCGGGGGGAATTAATAAGATTAATGTGTGTACAGATGCATTTGAGGCCGGAAAACAGGCAATGCTGGCAGTTCTCAAAGAGGACTCGTCACTGGACTATATGAACCTGTGTATGGCTGCAGAAGCTGGAATCAAGAGTTTTGTAAAGGACTATATGAAAATCATCGGATCTGCAGGCCGGTATTGCTATGGGGAAACGCTGGCGGCTGGTTATGAATAAAGATATATTAATCTGGAGCGGCAAACGCTGGAATATCGTCTGCCGCCTATGAAAAAACTGAGGTGATTATTTGAAAAAAGATAAGAACACATTATATTATAACCGGATATTAAAATGTCTTCTTTCAGGAAAGAAATTTACTCTGCTTCAGCTTGCAGAGAGTGCGGGATTATCTGAAAAGTCAATAAGAACCAAAATAAATCAGCTGAACGATTGGATGTCTGTCAATCAATTAGGCTGTATTAGAAAAAAGCAGGGAACCGGAATCTGGCTGGAATCCAGTACCGCTCAGAAAGAAATTTTAAAAGAACGAATGAGTACTTCCAGAGACGATGATTTCTGCGAAGAACTGGAAAACAGAAACAGACAGCTGGCTGGCAAACTGTTAAAGCTGAAGCCTGGTGAAATTATCACGATTTGTCAGTTGGCTGAAAGTCTTTATTTAAGTCCTCCAACGGTTGCCGGTATGTTAAAAAAGGTATCTCCATGGTTTGAAAAGAGAAATTTAAAAATTATCTCTGTGCGAAATAAAGGGATCTGCGTGGCGGGATATGAATACAATTACCGGGTTGCCATAAAGGATTATATTCTCTACATGATGCCGGATATCATGGAAGCACTCCTTGGCACATATGCGCCAGGTCTGGACATTTACAGGATCAGAAGGATGATTGTTGAGGCTGAAAATGCCTGGAGGGTGGAACTGGCGGATGTATCGTTTCATATGGTCTGGATTATGACCTGCCTTTCTCTTTCCAGAACCCATATGGGTGACCATGATATATTCGGAAGAGACAATGATGAAGAGGTGGAGCATTATAACGAATATTCTTTTGCAGAATCTATTTATCAAAGAATTGAGTCAGAATACAAAATTAAAATATCGCCTGCAGATGTTAAGCTTTTATCAATACTCCTTCTGTCTGCACGGAAGATTGAAGGATTTTCCTGTCTTGGAGAGGAGGATTATGCAGGCCAGTATGATAAGAATCTGAAAAGCTTTGTGAGGCTTGTGATAGAAACAATCGATTCTGTACTGGATGTAGACCTCACTTCTGACGGGATATTACATGAGAGCCTTCTGATTCATATGCGGTCAGTTATCTTTCGGCTTAAATATTCGACTATGACATCGGACAGCATTACCAAATATGTTAAAAATGGGTATAAACAGACATTTCTTGCGGCCTGGTCTACAAGCAATCTGTTTGAAGAATATTATGGAGTGCAGGTGACGGAAGAGGAACTGGCTGGAATCGCTCTCTATATTCAGGCTGCTTTGATTAGAAAGAAAAAGAACAGGCCTCTCCTGGCATTAATGGTCAGTAAACGGGGCCTCGCTTCCAGCCAGTTCATGATCGAACTGATGAAGTACAGTATTCCGGAAATATCGGAAATAAAAGCAGTCAGCTTTCATGATTTTTGCATTGAGTTCTATCCTGATATGGATTTGATTATCACATCTGTCGACTTAAAAGAAGAGGATCCCCGAATTGTCATGATTGAAGACAGGTTGTCAGAAGAAGCGGTTGAAGGGGTTAGACGAAAGGTAAGAGAAATCAGAAAAAATGTTACTCCATTCACATTCCGGTTTGATAATCTTTGCCATCAGCTGTTTGATGTGGATCTTATTTTCTTTCATCCGGACGCAGCAGATAAGGATGAACTTTTAAAACTGATGGTCAGCCGGCTGGAAGAAAAGGGTGATGTTACAGGAAATTATATGGATAGTGTATTCTTTCGGGAGAAAGCAACCACCACAAGTATTGGTCATGGAATTGCAATCCCTCATGGAAATATGATGGAAGTAAATGAATCCAGAATAGCAGTGGCTATTTTGGAACAGCCGGTTGACTGGTCCGGAGATTTGGTTGATGTCGTTTTTTTGCTGGCAGTGAAAATGACATCAAATTACGAGATACGAAGAACAAAGCAGTTCTATAAGGATTTTCTCTTGCTGACTGAGAGCAGTGAGAATATGGATACAATCAAATGCTTTGATTCTGCATTTTCAGTATATCAATATTTTATACGATAAAGGAGTAGTCTATGGCAGTGGAAAAAATTCTGGATCAGAGAATCATTGATCTGAATATGAAAGCGAAAAACAAAGAGGAAGTTTTAAGTTATCTGGCTGAGCTGCTTAAAAGAGCAGGGTATATTGATGATTTAAATGGTTACTTAGAGGATGTTTATCTGAGGGAACAGGAGGGGATAACAGGAATCGGCAATCATGTGGCAATTCCACATGGAAAATCAGATTTTGTAAAACAAGTGGGTATTGCCGTAGGAAAAACGGAGCAGATGATTGAATGGGAATCTTATGATGGAGAACCATCGAATTTATTTTTTTTGTTTGCAGTACCTAGTAACAGTGAAGGGGCGAAAGAACATCTGCGCCTGATATCAGAATTGGCTGGCAAGCTGGGGAACAGCGTTACTCTTGAAAAATTAAGAATGGCTAAAAATTATTCCGAATTGACAAAAGCGTTTTTATAAACAAATTTACCAAAAACTATTTACAATCGAATGTAAATATGGTAATGTTATACATGTAACCGGTTACACAAGGAGAGCTTGAAATGAACATACGAGATATAGCAAGAAAAGCGGGTGTTTCTTCCGCAACTGTTTCCAGAGTAATTAATGAATCTGGATATGTAAAAGAGGAAACAAAGCAAAAAGTATTATCGGCAATTGAGGAAGCAGATTATGTACCCAATGCGATAGCCAGAAGTCTCAGTATACGTGATTCCTCCAGCATTGGAGTGATTGTTCCGGATATTGCCAATGAGTTTTTTTCAGGCATTATAAGTGGAATTGGCGAAAGAGCCGCCAATAATCAGTACAATATCGTGTTATTTGACACAGGAGAACTGCCAGAAAGAGAACATCAATGCCTTATGGTGGCGGAAAGGCAGCGATTGTCCGGGCTTTTGATTACGCCGATCTCTGAGCTTGATGAAGTGACCAGGGATAAGCTGATACAATTTGAAAATAAAGGAATTCCCGTTGTATTGGTCGATCGTAATATAAGAAACTCCAGTCTGGACGGCGTTTTCGCAGAAAACCATGATGCTGCATATAAGGGCGTGGAAGCCTTGATCCAGAACGGGCATAAAAAGATTGCAGTGATAACAGGTCCTAACACTTCTATGCCAGGAAAGGACCGCCTGAATGGATACAAGTCAGCTCTCAGGGATCATGGGATTAGGCTGAGAGAGGATTATATTTTATCTGGTGATTTTAAGATCATGAAAGCTTATGAACGGACGAAAGAATTACTGGAGCTTGATGATCCGCCGACTGCTATTTTTGCTTCCAACAATCAGACCAGTCTGGGTGTGTTAAAATATTTAACGGAGCATAAGCTGAAAATAGGCAGAGACATTTCTATGGTAGGATTTGATCAGATTGAATCTCTTAAAATCATAGATTATAGTCTTTCGACCATCGACAGAGATGCAAGAAACCAGGGATATCAGGCGATGGAAATGCTGATTGGCAAGCTGACCCGCAAGGAAAGCAAAAGCTCAGGACGCAAGGTTTTTGTTCCCTATCAGATCGTGCTTCGCGGTTCAGAAAAGATAAAATAGACTGCAGAATGGCAGTTTATTTTTACCCCAATATGTAACCGGTTACATATTATAAAATTAATAATGGAGGATGGATATGAACATAGCAAACATGATTGACCATACAATGCTGAAGGCAGATGCCGGAGCTGAAACAATCAGAAAATATTGTCAGGAGGCTAAAAAATATGGCTTTGCATCTGTTTGTGTAAACACTGCTCAGGTACCACTGGCAGCTGAGGAGCTTAAAGGTACCGGTGTATTAGTCTGTTGTGTGGTGGGCTTCCCTCTGGGAGCAATGCTGACATCTGCAAAGGCTTTTGAAGCGGCGGAGGCAGTAAGAGCAGGAGCGGATGAAGTGGATATGGTAATAAACATCGGAGCCCTGAAAGATAAAAATTATGATCTGGTACGCGAAGATATTAAAGCTGTTGTTGATGCCTGTCACGGCAGAACCGTAAAAGTGATTCTTGAAAACTGCCTTTTAACAAAAGATGAAATAGTAAAGGGCTGTGAACTTTCCATGGAAGCAGGAGCACATTTTGTCAAAACATCCACAGGTTTTAGTACAGGGGGTGCAACGACTGAGGATGTGGCACTAATGAAAAAAACGGTAGGAGACGGAATGAAAGTGAAGGCAAGCGGTGGAATTCGGACACCGGAGGATGCCATGGCCTTGATTGAAGCAGGAGCGGACCGGATTGGTGCCGGTAATGGAGCTATTCTGCTGTAGAGAGAAGAGGAGAAACTTATGGGTAGGAAAATAACGGTATTTGGAAGTTTTGTCGTAGATTTAATGGGAAGATGTCCACATCTGCCTGTGCCGGGGGAAACGGTGAAGGGAAGCTTATTTAAGATGGGACCTGGGGGAAAGGGATTTAATCAGGCGGTTGCTGCCCATAAGGCGGGGGCAGACGTAACCATGGTAACGAAAGTTGGCAATGACACCTTTGCAGATGTTGCCATTGAAACGATGACAAAGCTGGGGATGGATACAAATCGGGTCTTTAGAAGTGAACAGGCAGAGACAGGTACTGCACTTATTATGGTTGATGAGAATACCAGTCAGAATGAAATTGCTGTGATCCCGGGAGCATGTAATACAATTACTGAGGAGGAGGTGGAATCAATTTCTGATCTGCTGGACCAGTCGGACTATCTGCTGATCCAGCTGGAAACAAATCTTTCTTCCGTTGAGAAAGCGGTAGAGATGGCATTTGAAAAGGGGGTTAAAATTATATTAAATACGGCACCTGTACAGCCTGTTGGTGACAGTATTTTAAAATGTGTGGAACTGATTACGCCCAATGAGGTGGAAGCTGGAATCCTGACTGGCATAACGGTAGACGGAGAAGAAGGTGCAGGAAAAGCGGCGGATTATTTCTTGAAAAAAGGAGTCAGGAATGTAATCATAACATTGGGAAGCAAAGGAGTTTATATAGCATCGGATAAAAAAAAGGGAATCCTTCCTGCCTATCAGGTTGAGGCTGTGGATACGACTGGAGCAGGTGATGCATTTAACGGCGGTCTTATCACAGCTCTGGCAGAAGGAAAAGATTTATGGGAAGCAGCAGAATTTGCCAATGCCCTTGCAGCTATTTCTGTACAGAGAATAGGAACAACACCGGCAATGCCACAACGGTCCGAAATTGATGCATTTATGAAATCACATGGGAAGGAGGAAGTGCCATGCTAAAAACTGGTATTTTTCACCCGCAGTTATCAAAAGTTATGGCAGAAATCCGGCATATGGATATGCTTGTAATTGCAGACGCCGGACTTCCGGTTCCAAAAGGAGTAGAACGTGTGGATCTGGGCTGGAAACAGGGAAGTCCGTCCTACTTAGAGGTACTTGAAGAGATTGAAAAGTATATGGTAACGGAGAGGGCTGTTTTTGCACAGGAAGCACTGGAGGTAAGCAGAGATTTGCATAATAAAGCTCTGGCTCTTTTGCCAGAGGGGATTCCTGTGGAATATATTCCTCACAGTGAACTGAAAAAAATGACAGAAGGAGCAAAAGCAATTATTCTCACAGGTGAGTTTACAGGTTATACCAATGTGATTCTGATCTCAGGATGTGCCTATTGAGATCAGGCAAGGGGAAGGGGAAATAAAATGGGAGGAAGGTTAGTTTTAAAACTGGAATCGATCGTTAAGACTTTTCCTGGCGTAAAAGCTCTTGATGGAGTGCATCTGGACGTATATGAGGGTGAGGTTCATGCTTTGTGCGGGGAAAACGGAGCAGGAAAATCCACTTTAATGAAAATTATTGCAGGCGCTCAGCCTTATACATCCGGAGCTATGTATTTAAATGGGGAAAAGGTGGTATTTCATTCAGCCAGGGATGCACAAAAGTCAGGAATCGCTATGATCTATCAGGAATTTAATATGGTTCCCGAATTATCAGTTGCTGAAAATATGTATCTTGGACGGCTTCCTGTAAATAGCTTGAGGAAGGTGGATTGGGACAAGCTATATAAAGAGGCGCAGGATAATTTAAATCATTTAGGCTTGAAATTCAGTTCAAAGACCAGGGTAAAAGATCTTTCTGTTGCTGAAGCACAGATGACAGAAATTGCCAAATGTCTCACCATAGGTGCCAGGATTATTATTATGGATGAACCAACTGCAGCACTGGCAGAGGAAGAGATTAAGATACTGTTTCAGATTATTGAAGAACTCAAAAAGAAGGGGTTTGCAATTATTTATATCTCACACCGTATGGATGAGATCTTTAGGATTTCAGATCGTCTGACTGTGTTCCGGGATGGAAAATTTGTGGCAGCGAAAGAGATTGGTGAAACAGACTATGATGATGTAGTATCCATGATGGTGGGCAGAAGTGTTTCTAATTTATATCCTGCCCGGGATTATAAGCAACAGGAAATAGTCCTTGAAGCTAAAAATATTAAAGACCGGAAGGTACATAATGTAAGTCTGCAGCTTCATAGAGGAGAGATTCTTGGCATAACCGGTCTTTTGGGCGCAGGAACCACAGAATTATCTAAAATTTTATACGGTGCAATACCAATGGAAAGCGGAGAACTCTGGATACACGGGGAGAGAAAAGACTGTTCTGCACCTATAAAAGCGCTAAAAAACGGAATTGGATTTGTGTCTGATGACCGGAAACAGGAGGGACTGGTATTAATAAGAAGTATTCGGGAAAACATTTCCATGTCGTCCCTGAAAAAACTGACAAAAGGAATTCATTTAAATACCAGATTAGAGACGGAGCGTGTAAATCATCAGGTACAGGCATTGAATATCCGAATCAGTTCTACGAAACAGCTGGCTGGAAAACTAAGCGGCGGCAATCAGCAGAAGATTGTTTTTGCAAAGGTACTGGAAGCAGATTCTGACATTCTTATTCTCAATGAACCTACAAGAGGAGTGGATGTGGGAGCCAAAGCAGAAATATATTCCATTATGGACCAGTTGACGAAAAATGGAAAAAGTATTCTTATGGTATCCACAGATTTACCGGAGCTTATTGGAATCAGTGACCGTGTTATAGTGATGCGGGAAGGGCGTATGGTATTGGAGATTTCAGGAGACGACATGAATCAGGAATTAATTTTAGCACATGCATCGGGAGGGGTGAAGGAAAATGAATCAGAAAGCTAAAAAACAATTGATTAACCAGATCAATATTTACCGGTCAGTTTTAATATTACTTATCATCTGCCTGTTTGCAGCATTTTTATCAAAAAGTTTCTTAAATATTTCAAATCTGTTTAATGTGTTTAAGCAGGTTACTGTCGCAGGTATCATCGGCTGTGGAATGACATTCGTAATTCTTACCGGAGGAATAGACTTATCCGTTGGTTCTATTCTGGGACTCTCCGGTGTGGTGGCGTCAGGCGTTCTGGCTTCTACCGGAAATATGTTACTGGCGGTATTAACAGCTGCTACGATAGGTACTGTCTGCGGCGCATTCAACGGTTTTTTTATATCTCAATGTGGAATCCCTCCGTTTATAGCGACTTTGGGATCAATGACTTTGCTGCGGGGGTGTGTTTTGATCTACACGAAGGGGTCTCCGATTCCGGTAAAATCTGATGCTTATAAATTTATTGGAAAGGGCTCTGTTTTAGGAGTACCGGTTCCTGTAATTATTCTTATACTCCTTTTTCTGGCAGCACATTACATATTGACTCAGACCCGGTTTGGAAGGAGCATTTATGCCCTTGGGGGAAATCGTGAGGCAGCCCGGCTGTCAGGGATATCAGTAAAAAGGACAGAATGGACCGCTTATATTATGAATGGATTTTTAAGCGGGATTGCGGCTGTTGTATTGACTGCAAGGCTGGGATCTGCTCAGTCCACCAGCGGACAGGGAATTGAGATGGATGCGATTGCAGCGGTTATCCTTGGAGGAACCAGCTTAAGCGGAGGGACGGGGTTTGTTCTTCCAACCGTAGTGGGTGCCATGATTATGGGAATTATTGATAATATTCTCACACTGATGAATGTCAATCCTCACGCGACCAGTATCGTGAAAGGCGCTGTTGTACTGATTGCCGTGCTGGTGGACAAGAAGGTCAAGGATTTATCCGCGAAAGCGGAATAAATAGATACTATTTAATGTATTTGAGAAGGGAAGGAAACAATTATGATGAAAAAAAGAATTGCAGCAACAATGGTGGCAGGTTTGATGGTGTTTTCTCTTGCGGGATGCAGCACAAAAGCAGCGTCAGAGACCCCAGGGGAGACCACTCAGACAGAATCCGCTGTTAAGAAAGCAGAGGAAACCACAGCAAAAACAGATGCAGGAACAAAGAAAAAATATGTAATTGGTCTGGCAATGAATACCCAGACAAATCCGTTTTTTGTTGATGTTAAGGACGGGGTGCAAAAGGCAGCCGATGAGCTGGGAGTGGAATTATATATTACAGATGCCCAGGATGATCCGGCTGTTCAGATGAAGGACGTAGAAAACCTGATAACGAAAAAACCTGACTGTATTATTATTGATACCTGTGATTCAGATGCCATTGTTTCCTCTATTGAGGACTGTAATAAGGCCGGAATTCCGGTTCTTACCATGGACCGGGAAGCCAGCGGAGGAGATGTGGTCTCACATATAGGATATGATGCAATCAAATCCGGAAAACTGGCCGGGCAGTATCTGGCGGATACTCTGGGAGGAAAAGGAAATATAGTAGAACTACAGGGAATTATGGGAACCAATGTAGCCCAGAACCGTTCCAAGGGATTTAATGAAATTATAAGCCAGCACCCGGATATGAAAATAGTAGCATGCCAGGTGGCGGATTTTGACCGTGCAAAGGGTATGAGTGTAATGGAGAATATTTTACAGGCTAATGATCATATTGATGGCTTATATGCTGCCAATGATGAAATGCTTCTGGGGGCATTAGAAGCCATCGAAGCTGCAGGACGACTTGATGAAATCACAATGATTGGCTGTGACGCCATTGATGACACCATTGAAGCAATTAAAGCAGGAAAGGTAGAAGCAACCATAGCAGAGCCTCCGTTTTTCCTTGGAAAGGCAATATTGAAAACCGCTTATGATTATCTGGATGGTAAGAATGTTGAAAAATATGTTATTCTGGACAATGAACTTGTTACCTCTGAAAATGTAAATGGATTAGTTACAAAAGAATAAACGGTACATATGCAGGCGGCTGCCAGATTCCTTATAAAACGGTTTCTGGCAGCCGTTTTCATGTGGCAAAACAGGACAGAAGATAAAAACAGTTTGAAAAGAACCGTGACAAGTTCCTGATATCATGGTAAAATACGTCTGTGCCTCATGGTAAAGTATGGCAGAATAATAAACAGGCAAAGGGTGAAAGATTATGGAGACCGATATGACGAGAGGCAATCCGCTTCCCATCATTTTAAAATTTACAATTCCGCTTTTAATCGGAAATATTTTTCAGCAGTTTTACAATATGGTGGATACAATTATAGTAGGCCGTTTTGTGGGACCGAATGCATTGGCTGCAGTTGGATCGACCGGAACCATTATGTTCCTGGTTATTGGATTCTCTCAGGGTATGTCAACCGGATTTACAGTTCTGACCAGTCAGAGGTTCGGGGCAGGTGACGAAAACGGAACAAAGAGATCTGTGGCAAATGGCATTCTATTGTCCTTGTTTGTAATAGGGATTATGACAGTATCCAGTCTGTCTTTTATGAGAATTCTATTAAGGCTTATGAATACTCCTTCTGATATTATGGGAGATGCATACACTTATATCTCTATTATCTGTATGGGAATTATAGCAAACGTATTCTATAACATGTTTTCATCGTTTCTCCGCGCCGTTGGTAACAGCCGCATACCACTTATGTTTCTGGTATTTTCCGCATGTTTAAATATTATACTGGATTTGATCTTTGTAATTATTTTTAAAATGGGAGTGGCAGGTGCAGCCTGGGCGACCAACGTGTCTCAGGGAGTTTCAGCGCTATTGTGTATCATTTATATCACCAGAAAAATGCCTGTTTTAACTCCCGAAAGGCATCACTGGAAGCTGCATCAGTACGATACAAGAATCCAGCTTTCTGTTGGAATACCCATGGCTCTGCAGTTTGGTATCACTGCGTCAGGTACTATGATTATGCAGTCTGCAGTAAATCTTTTTGGCTCTGTAGCAGTCGCATCAAACACGGCAGCCAATAAGTTTCAGAGTATGGTTATTCAGGGTATGATTGCTATGGGCCAAACCATGGCTACTTATGCAGGTCAAAACTATGGAAAGGGAGATATCGGAAGGATCAAACGAGGTGTCCGTCTTGCTTTGACAACTGAATTAGTCTATGCGGTTGTTTCCACGATCGTCGTAGTCCTGGGACTCCCGTTTGCTCTGAGGCTGTTTTTCTCCGGCAATGTCGATCTGGCAGAAATTCTTCCATGGGCGAAAACCTACAGCTATCTGTGTGCTGCTTTTTACATTCCTCTTGGGACCATTTTTATATTCCGCAATACCATGCAGGGGTGCGGATATGGATTTCTTCCTATGATGGGAGGGGTCGTGGAACTGGCAGCCAGATTAATTACGGCAACGCTGGCCATAAAGCTGTTAAGCTTTCCTCTTGCATGCGCCTGTGATCCTGCAGCCTGGTTAAGTGCAGCTATATTCACGGGAGTGTCTTATATTTATGTCATAAAAAAGGTGGAAAATCAGCAGGTTGCCTAGGACGATTTTTTCTGTTTTAAATTTCTTAATTTATTATTGATTTATAGATTAATATTTAGTATATTATGTAATAGATTATCTTTAGGAAACACTTGAAAGGGGAATCATGATGATAAAAGTAGCTGTGGATGCCATGGGCGGTGACTATGCACCAGTACAGACGGTAGCAGGTGCCGTGGAGGCGGTAAACGCGAATAAAGAGATCCGGGTTCTCTTAGTAGGGCAGGAACAGATGATATCTGAAGAACTTGCAAAATACACATTTAATAAGGATCAGATACAGATTGTGAATGCGACAGAGGTAATCGAGACGGAAGAACCTCCGGTTAACGCAATACGTAAGAAGAAAGATTCTTCCATCGTTGTGGGAATGAATCTGGTAAAACAAAAAGAGGCGGATGCATTTGTATCGGCCGGTAGCTCAGGCGCCATACTGGTTGGCGGACAGGTGATAGTCGGACGGATCAAGGGTGTTGAAAGACCACCGCTTGCACCGCTTATTCCTACAGAAAAAGGTGTTTCCCTGCTGATTGACTGCGGTGCGAATGTAGATGCCAGACCCTCTCATCTGGTACAGTTTGCCAGAATGGGCTCTCTTTACATGGAGCATGTTGTTGGCATTAAAAATCCTACAGTAGCCATTGTCAATATCGGCGCAGAGGAAGAAAAGGGAAATGCGTTAGTAAAAGAAACATTTCCGCTGTTAAAGGATTGTAAGGATATTCATTTTACCGGAAGTATTGAGGCCAGAGAGATTCCGCATGGCGGTGCAGATGTCATAGTGTGTGAGGCATTTGTAGGCAATGTAATCCTGAAGCTGTATGAAGGAGTGGGCGCGACCTTGATTAACAAGGTAAAGAGTGGTATGATGGGTAATTTAAGGAGCAAAATCGGTGCACTGCTAGTGAAGCCTGCTTTAAAAGAAACTTTAAAATCATTTGATTCATCCCTGTATGGCGGAGCTCCGCTTCTGGGACTGAATGGTCTGGTAGTAAAGACTCATGGGAATTCAAAAGCGGCAGAAATTAAAAATTCCATACTTCAATGCGTAACCTTCAAAGAACAGGGAATTAATGATAAGATAAGAGAAAGTCTTAAAATGAAAGAGGAAAATCAAGAATAGGAGAGAGGAAGGAAAACAAATGGAATTTGAGAAATTACAGGTAATTATTGCAGAGGTATTAAATATTGAGCCGGAGGAAGTTATCATGAACGCCACATTTGTGGATGATCTTGGTGCTGACTCCCTTGATGTGTTCCAGATTGTTATGGGTATTGAGGAGGAATTTGATATTGAGATTCCAACTGAAGTGGCAGAAAATATCGTGAGTGTCAGTGACGCAGTAGAACAGATCAAGAATGCATTAAATTAATAGATGTGGGTGCTGCTAAGGCCATATGGTCTGACCGCAGCACCTTCTTTCATAGTA
>NZ_JAWONS010000220.1:0-303 GCF_033342255.1 Clostridium boliviensis | reverse complement strand
TGTCCAGGGTCTGTTTTTGATTGTCCATCTCTTCCACGAGGGGTTTACCGCAGGACTCGCACAAAACCGTTCCGACGGGGTTGTTGTGTCCGCAATCGCATTTTGTGTTCTCCACCGCTTCGACCCCCGCTTCGTATGGTGCTCGGCATGCCCCCGATCGATGATCGGGACCTTCTTTAAGAATCATTACCTTTAAGAATCATTATATCTCAGGTGAAAAACGTGACTAAAATCTCATTTTGAAGATTGTTTGAAAGATCGGCGGAGGCGCTCCCTTTCCTCCCGGCTGAGTTCCCGAAACGT
>NZ_JAWONS010000219.1:0-269 GCF_033342255.1 Clostridium boliviensis | reverse complement strand
ATCTTGCTGATCGACTCTAGCAAGTTCGGGGTTCGATCCTTCACGCGGATTGTGGGCCTCGACGCCATCGACATTCTGATCACCGATGATGAAGCGGATGCGGATGTCGTGGAGGCGGTTCGGAGGTTCGTGCCCCAGGTACAGCTCGTCAACACCATGTCGCAAAGTCCGGATCGATGAGCGCCGGTGGGAACCGGTTTGCTCCAGGCGAGGATGATCACCTCCATCTTGAAAAGGAAGAAGTGCCCTCCTGCAGGCACTCCGAAGCG
>NZ_JAWONS010000218.1:0-2264 GCF_033342255.1 Clostridium boliviensis | reverse complement strand
TATCTCTGGACGGTCGGCATCGATCAAAGAAGAAAAAGCCAATGTAGGTGATGCCACAAACTCACTAATGAAAATTTCCATTCCCAAAATCCCGTGTTCTTTAAGGTAAACCAATCCCGTCAGGATGTACCAACCCATGATCCAAAAAGTCGCCATTGAAGCAAGAACAATTCCTGCCCGGATGAATCGGTTCATCATTTCCTTCACCTCCTAGGGATTTTGGATCTCACTCCACTCCATTTCCTTTCTCTCATTCCTGACTCTTTCGTACTTCGGATTAGCATCTAGCTGGTAATCCGTAACCAACCATTTTTGCTTTTGATCGTCCCAACGAAGGGTCATTTTAAACGCTTTTGCTATGTCCGGACGGTATAAATAAACTTCCTTCACATACTGATCCGGTGTCATCCCCAAAACCACAGGCCCCGGGGAAAGCTGTACCTGTGGTACAGCGGCCATATCTTCCTCTACGTACGTATGTTTATCAGCCACTATGTGCTGCTTCGCCTTGGCTACATTCGCATCTATCCAAACCGCTTTATAAAAACTAATTGCGGTTTCCTGAGCGGCTTCAGACCGTTTTTGTTCACTATTTGAAGCGTCACTGTTGTGTTCGGTTTTGTTAAAGGCGCTGCAATAAGTTAACCCAATTGCAGCGCCCACCATCACAATAGCTACTATCGCCAAGGAAATGCCCCACTTCTTTCTCTTTGAAAACGCCACTAAGAACACTCCTTCACAGAGAACCTTTAACTCCAACCATCACAATGGAGGCAATCACTAAGAGCAAAGCAAATGCAATCGCTACAACAACAATGCATCCGATGAAATCCAGTAGCTTATTGAATAGCCCGATGAAAAACCTCATTGATTCCCCCCTCCTATTCTTTCAGGTACGGCATCGGATCTACTGGTTTGTTGTTAACATGAACCTCAAAATGGAGATGGGGACCGGTTGACCAACCGGCATTTCCAACCTCTCCGATTGGTTGCCCTCTTTTTACTTCATCCCCTTTCTTAACATAAATGCCGGAGCTAAACATGTGGCCGTAGACCGTTTTTAGTCCATTGCCATGATCCAACACGATCCAGTTTCCAAAGCCGGTTGCTGGCCCTGCCTCTTCAACGACACCATCAGCAGCAGCTACAATTGGCGTGCCTACGGGTGCTGCAATGTCTACTCCGTCGTGTTTTCTTCCCCATCGAGGCCCGTATTTGGAGCTTATCTGCCCGGTGGTCGGTACCGTCATCCTACCGCCACCAGCAATATGGACGACCATTTTCTTCAGTTCGGAATATCTTTCCATTACTTTTTTCACGTAATTTTGCGTTTCCGTAAATGGCGGAACACCGCCATGCCGCTCCACCGCTCCCGGCCCGGCATTATATGCGGCCAGGGCAAGCTCGACATTTCCGTTGTATCTGTCGAGCATCTGACGGAGATATTTGGCTCCCCCCATGATGTTTTCTTCAGGATTGCGGGGGTTTTGGACGCCCAAGGACCTTGCCGTTGCAGGCATCAATTGCATCAGACCCTGGGCTCCAACGGGGGAAACCGCGTTGGGATTCCCCCCGCTTTCCTGCTGAATAACCGCTGCGATGAGTGCTGGATCTAGGTTGTATTTTTCTGCTGCTTTATTTATCGCGCCGGCATACTTAACGACTTGTGGAAGTTGCCCATATAATGCGTTGTAATGGATAGATCGATTGGTTTCTTCGTTAAAGAGGTATAGCAGAGGCGCAAAAAACAAGAGGACACAGAAGATGAGAAAACCGACCGCGACAGCCGCCCCCAAACCAAGCCATTTAAACACAGCCCCTCCTAAAATCGTTCCGATATCAATGGGGCTTCTGCTTCTTTCTCTCAATTCGAACCACCACCAATTCCACCAATTCGATCCACCATGCTGACCACATTGTCTTTTCGGCTGCTATTTGCTGATTCAGGGAACTTCTTTGTCAACCTTAGATTCAGGCATTCTTGCTCGTCCGGGGAGCATTCCGTCTGCAATTCGATCCTTTTTTTGTGCCCGAGAATCAAAATTCCGTGCCCTCGGGCCTCACTTTTTCGAAGGATCTCAAGCTCTTTGTGGTTAAACTCCATGTCTGCTTTTTCAACCAACTCTTTAATGTCATGGTTTCGCAACCCCATATAGTGTTGAATTTCGCAGTTGTTAAGCACAGCCGTTCCCCATTTCCCGTTCGACAGGAAGTCGGCCATATTCTGGGTCGCTACACACAGTCCGCCTCCATATTTCCGGATC
>NZ_JAWONS010000217.1:0-303 GCF_033342255.1 Clostridium boliviensis | reverse complement strand
TTGTCGAAGGCCTCGATGCGCCGGGCCGCTCCGATCCCCAGCACTTCCCCCAACCGGCGAGCCGCCCGGATCGTCCGCTCCTCATCCCTTTCCATCAAGCGGAACCGTTCCTCCAGAGCGATCCGGGCGTTCTCCGTCGCCATGTCCACCAGCTTTTTCTTCAACCCTCGCTGGGGTACATGGACGTGGACGTCCTTCAACCATTGACCTAACCACTCGGTGTCCGCCCCGAGGGGCAGATGGATTTCCCGGGGCAGGGCGGGCGTTTCATGATAAAACTGCGTCACGAAGGAAAGAAAATCC
>NZ_JAWONS010000216.1:0-312964 GCF_033342255.1 Clostridium boliviensis | reverse complement strand
GGAGTTTAGTGCGAGGCATATCAAAACACTTAGCGAGGTATTATCGAGCTTAGCATTTTGATAAGAGGAAAGAACGGATGAAAGATATATAACAATGTGTGGTTTTGAGGGTATGTGTATTATAGAATACTGCTTAAAATTGTAATGCGTAAATCCAGGTGTGGGTTTGCGCTTTTTTTGCTATTGGAAAAAGTTGCTGTTGAATATTATAAAGTGAGATGATTAAAATGAGTAGAAAAATAAATAAGAAAACACCCGTAATATTGATTACCGGATATCTGGGTTCAGGAAAGACAACCCTGCTACAGGGATTGCTTGAGGGGCATGATAACAGCGGTCTTGCTTTAATTATAAATGATATGGGGAGTGTTAATATAGATGGAAAGCTGATAATGAATGAGGATTCTTCACAAGAAGCTGCAAAAATGGTAGAATTACAGAATGGATGTATCTGCTGCTCTTTGCGGGAAGAATTTATGAATCAGATTGAAGAACTTTCCAAAGATCAAAGAGTAAACAAAATATTAGTGGAGGCATCTGGAATCAGCAACCCCGCATCAATTGCAGAAGGCTTTTTGATGTGGGAAGACGATTCAGGCGTTTATTTGCACTCTGTAATTACAGTTGTTGATGCAGACCGGATATATAATGAATTTCTGGGTGAGATGGAAAAGCAACAGGATAAAGAAGAGGAAGAGGAGCCCGATATCATTAATCTGGTTATGGATCAGATAGAATTTTGCAGCACAATTATTTTAAATAAATGTGATCTGCTTCCTGCAGACAAAATTAATCAGGTAATAAATACAATAAAGCAGATTCAGCCAGAGGCAGAAATCATTGAGACAACATGGGGGAACGTTGATTCCAGCCTCATATTTGATGGAAAAGAGTTTGATTATGACAGAGTAATGAATTCCTCTTCCCTTCAGAAAGCGCTTGCCAGAGAAAAGCATATGGATGAATCCGGAACAGATGGTTACGGAGTGTCTTCTTTTGTTTATGAGGAAAGAAAGCCATTCGACCGACAGCGGTTTATGCTGTTTCTGGAAGAAAACTATCCTGAAACTGTAATCAGAGCCAAGGGTTATATTTGGTTCTCTGATGATGTGGTACATGCCCAGCTGTTTGAACAGGCAGGAAGAAATGCTTCTGTCTCAGAAGCGACCAGTTGGGTAGCAGCCTTGCCGGAAGATGAAAAAGAGGAGATCTTAAGAACTTACCCCGACGTGTTGGAAGACTGGGATGAGATCTATGGTGATCGTATGAATCAGATTGTATTTATTGGAAGGGACTATAATAAAGAAGGTATGATAATGTTGCTAAATAGTTGTATTGCAGAAAAATGAAGAAATGAGAGGGATTTAAACCTATGATAAATATACTGTTTGTCTGCCTTGGTAACATATGCAGATCCCCTATGGCAGAGTTTGTAATGAAAGATTTGATTGAAAAGAAAAATCTGACGAAAGAATTTTACATTGCTTCTGCAGCCACCAGTGCAGAAGAAACCGGTAATCCAGTTCATCACGGAACCCGAAATAAGTTAAGGGAATTGGGAATTTCCACAGCAGGCAAGTACGCGGTTCAGATAAAGAAGAGTGATTACGGAAAATATGACTATATACTTGGGATGGAACAGAGGAATATTGCGGGAATTATGCGTATTGTGGGGGGAGATCCAAAGGGGAAGATAAAACGGCTTCTGGATTACAGTCTGAATCCCAGGGATATCGCTGATCCATGGTTTACCGGTGATTTTGAAGAGACGTATCATGATGTAAAAGAGGGGTGTGAAGCTTTACTGGCTTCTATTCTTAAGTCGGAAAAGTTTATATAAGGATAAAAATAGGTGGACATTCTCCAGATTATTGGCGAAGTCCACTTATTTTAACGTTCATACTAATCATCCAGGTCTATAATAGTTATGTTCAGCGCTTCACTGGATAAATTGATTTCCTTGCCAGCAATACTGGCAGGATTGATGAAACGGATTATCGGCCGCAGTGAGAATCCTGGTGTGTTATCTTTTACAACGGCGGTACTTCCGTCGCTTAATTTAACAATTGTGCCGATCGGATAAGCGGAAACGCATTGGAAGAAAGCAGATAATAGCTCAGGGTCAAAATGTGAGTTGCAGCAGCTTGTCAGATAATCAAATATCTTACGCGGATTCCAGGCCTTTCGGTACGGTCTCGTGGCACTTAAGGCATCATAAACATCTGCGATTGCAAGTATACGTCCGTAAAGTGGAATGTTCTCCCCGGCAAGACCAAAAGGATACCCGCTTCCGTCATACTTTTCATGATGGGTCTGAATACCCTGAAGCACGGCCTGTGAGATGGAAGTGCAGTCAAACAGCTTGTTATAGGACAGGCTGGGATGCTGTTTCATTACTTCATATTCTTCATTTGTCAGAGGACCGGGTTTATTGGTGATTTCGATTGGAATATCTGTTTTACCAATATCATGGAGTAGTCCGCACAGGGCTAAATCGTTAAGCTTTGAAACAGAGAGTCCGATATACCTCCCAATAAGTACGCTTAAAATTCCTACATAAAGGCTATGGGAGTAGGTATAGCTGTCATAATCTCTGATATCAATCATTTGAAAAAGATACTTGTCCATATTCAGGACATTCATAACAACGGTTTTGGCAACGTCAGCAATATTCTCATAGATTTGTCTGCTGGTCTGAAATGTCACCTTTTTCAGACTTTCATCAAATGTTTCCTGTATGCTGATCAGCATTTTTGCCTTTAATTCTGGTTCCACAATATCTTCCGGCTCAATTCCTTCTGTAAGCGCAGTCTGAATATAGGCACCTTGAATTCCGATATTCATCATTCTGTTAATAGTACGCTCATTAAGTTCGTAACCAGCCACGGCAAAAGGCAGCATTGGGTTTAAACCAGGTATGTTGCGGGCCAACTCCATACCTTCAGTCAATTTCTCAATAGGAAGATAAATCAATTTTTTACACCTCAACAGACTAAATGGCAGTCTCTTCTTTCTGTCAGTAGTTTCCTTTTTATGTTAAAAATAGAAATAAATTCATAGTTATATCTTAAATTATAGATGGATTTAACAAATGCGTCAATGAAAATTTATTTTTAAGTAGTTGAATTAATTAACAAAATTTTAGTTTCATTTAATACATTATTTACTTATAATGGTAATATATGGTAATTTACTACCGGTTTTACAAATGAGAAATAAAATTTATCCATTCATACTTGACCGTCATCCTGCATAAGTATGTAAAAACGTCCTAGCAGGGGGATTTTCTTGAAGGAATATATTGAGGAACGCGCGGTTGCGATCGCCAACTACATCATAGACTACCATGCAACCGTTAGGCAGACAGCAAAGAAATTTGGGATATCCAAATCTACGGTACATAAGGATGTCACGGACCGTTTAGAGCACATCAATCCGTCCCTGGCAGCCCGGGCCAGGGTGATCCTGGACATTAACAAATCCGAGCGCCATATCAGAGGCGGTCTCGCCACCAAAGAGAAATATCAGCACCGTCTTCAGATGTGCAGCAAAAAAGATTCATAAAACAAATGAGTGGGAAACAGCCGCTGTTTGAGAGATGATAAACGTTCTTAAAACAGCGGCTGTTTTGAGTCAGCAATCAAAAAAAACAAAAATTTTACAAAAAACGGGTTGACACCAATCCTTAATATATGTTATTCTTTACCCCAGTATGAAGAGACATTATCGTTTTCATGCAAATATTGACCACTTCGTAAGTATGAAGTTAAGCCCAGACGGACAGGCGGGTCAGCTGCCGAACGTGGGAAACCACATTATTGATTGAGTTAGAAGCTCAAATTTTATAAGTTGATTACTTTATAATCAGTGCGTCAGCACATCATCTTGTGAAACGATCAATAATAGCAGGGACAATATATTTGCTATGTAGACTCGAAAATGGTAATTGTCATGAATATAATGCGGACGGAGGCTTATTCCGTTAAAGATTCATGAAATTTTCAGGCAGGTGATGTACATTCACCTGCTTTTTTGATTGTAAGAAATTTATTTCAGAGAGGTAATATTTTATATGAACAGAGACGATCAGATGAGGGCTCCCATTTATGATGCCCTTGAAAACTTCCGGAAAAAACGAGTAGTACCCTTTGATGTGCCTGGACATAAGCGGGGAAGGGGCAATCCGGAGCTGGCACAGCTTCTGGGGGAGCGCTGTGTGGGACTTGATGTTAATTCAATGAAACCTTTAGATAATTTGTGCCATCCGGTTTCCGTTATACGGGATGCAGAACAACTGGCAGCAGAAGCGTTCAAAGCGGCAGACGCGTTTTTAATGGTAGGAGGAACTACCTCGGCGGTGCAGAGCATGATTCTCTCTGTCTGTAAAGCCGGGGACAAGATTATACTTCCAAGAAATGTCCATAAAAGCGCTATTAATGCATTGGTGCTTTGCGGAGCTGTTCCGGTTTATGTAAATCCGGAGGTAAACAGTATGCTTGGGATTTCACTGGGCATGGAGATCAGCAAGGTTGAGAAAGCCATTGAGGAGAATCCTGATGCAGTGGCAGTGTTTGTTAATAATCCGACTTATTATGGAATCTGTTCGGATCTGCGTTCCATCGTGCGTCTGGCTCATGCACATGGCATGAAGGTTCTTGCAGACGAAGCTCATGGAACCCATCTTTACTTTGGTAAAAATCTGCCTGTTTGTGCGATGGAGGCAGGAGCGGATATGGCGGCGGTTTCCATGCATAAATCAGGCGGAAGTCTGACACAGAGTTCACTGCTTCTGTTAAATGCCGGCGTGAACGGAGATTATGTACGCCAGATCATTAACTTAACGCAGACAACCAGTGCTTCCTATCTTCTTCTTTCAAGCCTTGATATATCCAGGCGGAATCTGGCACTCAGAGGGGAAGAATCTTTTGCAAAGGTAACGGAGATGGCAGAGTATGCCAGGGAAGAAATTAATTCCATTGGGGGATATTATGCATATGGACGGGACCTGATTAATGGTACCAGCATCTTCGACTATGATGTGACCAAGCTTTCTGTTTATACGCTGGGTATCGGACTGGCAGGAATTGAAGTATATGATCTTCTTCGGGATGAATATGATATTCAGATTGAATTCGGGGATATCTGCAATATTCTTGCCTATATTTCCATTGGTGACCGGATACAGGATATAGAACGTCTGGTGGGTGCACTTGCAGATGTAGAACGGCTTTATAAAAAGGACCGGACGGGTATGCTCTCAGGAGAATACATAGCGCCCAAAGTGGTGATTTCTCCCCAGAAGGCATTTTATTCGAATAAGGTATCCGTTCCTGTGAAAGAGTCTGCCGGTAAAATCAGCGGAGAGTTCGTTATGTGTTATCCGCCTGGAATCCCCATTCTGGCACCTGGTGAGATGATCACAGACGAGATTGTGGAATACATCGTCTATGCAAAAGAGAAGGGGTGTTCCATGCAGGGAACGGAAGATCCGGCAGTGGAAAATCTGATGGTACTGACACAATAATTTCCGGTAAGCGGGAGAGATGGAGGGAAATATGGAGATATGGTTTTCGGAATTGCATACATCCAATGTTAAGCTTTCCGTTCGGATTGACAAGCAGCTTTTTTCCGGCGAAAGTGAATATCAGAGAATCGATGTATTTGAATCCCAGGAATTCGGAAAGTTTGTGGCTCTAGACGGAGATATTGTTTTTTCAGAAAAAGATGAGTTTATTTATGATGAAATGGTTACTCATGTGCCGATGTCAGTTCATCCGGATGTGAGAAATGTGCTGATTATCGGCGGTGGTGACGGAGGAGTTGCCAAGGAGCTTTTGCAGTATCCTTCTATTGAATCCATTGACGTAGTTGAGACAGATAAGCTGTTTGTTGACGTATGCCGCGATATTTTTCCGGAGGTTGCATGCGGGCTGGAGGATAAAAGAGTCCGGGTATACTATGATGACGGACTTCGGTTTTTAAGAAATAAAAAAGAGGAATATGATCTGATCATTAATGATTCTACCGATCCCTTCGGGCATACGGAAGGGCTTTTCACCAAGGAGTTTTATGGCAGCTGTTATAAAGCGCTGAAAAGTGATGGAATCATGGTCTACCAGCATGGAAGCCCCTTTTATGATGAGGATGAACTGGCCTGCAGAAGCATGCACAGGAAGGTGTACCGTTCTTTCCCTATCAGCCGCGTGTATCAGGCACATATTCCAACCTGCCCGTCAGGATACTGGTTGTTTGGCTTTGCATCAAAAAAATATCACCCGATTAATGATTTTAAACCTGATAAATGGAACAAAATGAATATAGAAACCTGGTATTATACAACCAATCTTCACACAGGAGCATTTATGCTGCCCAAATATGTGGAAGATTTACTGGAAGAGGAGGAAATGGAATGAGCAGATTATTAGTAATCGGATGCGGCGGAGTTGCCGCAGTAGCAATCAACAAGTGTTGTCAGAACAGCGGGGTATTTACGGATATCTGCATCGCAAGCAGAACAAAGGAAAAGTGTGACGCTTTAAAGGCAAAGCTGGAAGGAAAGACAACCACAAGAATTGAGACTGCAAAAGTAGATGCGGATCACACAGATGAAGTGATTGCCCTGATCAAGAGTTATCAGCCGGATGCTGTTTTAAATGTGGCTCTTCCATATCAGGATTTGACCATTATGGACGCCTGTCTGGCTGCAGGAGTGGATTACATTGATACTGCAAACTTTGAACCGGAAGATACCGATGATCCTCAGTGGAGAGCGATTTACGAAAAACGTTGTGAAGAACTTGGCTTTACCGCATATTTTGATTATTCCTGGCAATGGGATTACAGGGAGAGATTTGAAAAGGCAAATATAACTGCTCTTCTTGGAACCGGTTTTGATCCCGGAGTTACCAGCGTATTCTCTGCTTATGCTCTTAAACATTATTTTGATGAAATCTATACCATTGATATTTTAGACTGCAACGGCGGTGATCATGGATATCCATTTGCTACAAACTTTAATCCTGAGATTAATTTAAGAGAAGTTTCTGCAAACGGTTCTTACTGGGAAGATGGTCATTGGATTGAGACAGAGCCTATGGAACTGAAATCCAGATATAATTTTCCCGAGGTTGGTGAGAAGGATATGTATCTTCTTCATCATGAAGAGATTGAGTCTCTGGCAAAGAACATTCCGGGAGTTAAGAGAATCCGCTTTTTCATGACATTTGGACAAAGCTATTTAACTCATATGAAGTGTCTGGAGAATGTAGGTATGCTTTCGACTTCTCCTGTGGAGTTTAATGGTCAGAATATTGTTCCGATTCAGTTTTTAAAGGCACTTCTGCCTGATCCGGCATCTCTGGGGCCGAGAACGGTAGGAAAGACTAACATCGGGTGCATTTTTACAGGAATCAAAGACGGAAAAGAAAAAACCATTTACATCTATAACGTATGCGATCATCAGGAGTGCTACAAAGAGGTTGAATCACAGGCGATCTCCTATACAACCGGAGTTCCGGCGATGATCGGTGCCATGATGGTGGTGACAGGACAGTGGAAAAAGCCCGGGGTTTTCAATGTAGAGGAATTTGATCCGGATCCATATATGGAGGCGTTAAACAAATGGGGCCTTCCATGGGTAGTCTGTGAAGATCCTGAGACTGTAACCGTGTGGAGACAGGAATAACTATGAAAATTGAGGAATTAAAGACTCCCTGCTATGTAATTGATGAGGGCAGGCTGACGGATAATTTAAAGATTTTAAGTGGAGTAAGAGAGCGGACGGGATGCAGTATTCTACTTGCCCAGAAGGCATTTTCCTGTTTTGCAGAGTATCCGTTGATTGGTAAATACATTGACGGGACTACTGCAAGCGGACTATATGAGGCAAGGCTTGGCAAGGAGGAGATGGGGTTGTCAAACCATGTTTTTGCTCCGGCTTATAAGGAAGCGGATTTTGAAGAACTGACAAAAATCTGCGACCATATTGTGTTTAATTCTTTTTCCCAGATGAAAAAATATAAGGATTGTCTTAAGGGAGTCAAAGCCGGAATCCGGATTAATCCCCAGTGTTCCACACAGGATGGGCATGCCATTTATGATCCCTGTGCACCGGGATCCAGACTGGGGGTGACCCGGGACCAGTTTGAGGAGGAATATCTCCCATATATTTCCGGCATTCATTTTCATACGCTTTGTGAGCAGAATGCAGACGCCCTGAAAACAACTTTGGATGCAGTGGAAGATCAGTTTGGAGAATATTTTCACCGGTTATCCTGGATTAACATGGGTGGAGGACATCATATAACCAGAGCAGATTATGATCTGGAACTTTTAGAATCCTGTATCAGGAGAATACAGGACCGGTATGGTCTTCATGTCTATTTAGAACCAGGAGAGGCAGTTGCGTTAAATGCCGGTTATCTGGTGACTGAGGTGCTTGATGTGGTGGATAACGGAATTAAGACGTTGATTCTAGACGCTTCAGCTGCATGCCATATGCCGGATGTGCTGGAAATGCCCTATCGCCCGCCGTTAAAGGACAGTGGGGAGCCGGGAGAAAAAGGTTATACGTACCGTTTGTCCTCCTGTACCTGCCTGGCTGGAGATGTAATCGGAGATTATTCCTTTGATCATGAGATTAGACCAGGAGATAAGCTGTATTTTATGGATATGGCCATTTATTCCATGGTAAAGAACAATACATTCAACGGTATGCCGCTTCCTTCCATAGCAGTTATGGATGAAAACGGAGAATGCCGTATTATCAAAGAATTTGGATATGAAGATTTTAAAAACAGGCTGTCATAAACGGCCTGATATGAGGACAGAACGATGAAAAAGCTATCCACATTTCCGGCAGAAGACGGATTTTTTATGCCAGGAGAATTTGAGCCGCACCGAGGCTGTATTATGATCTGGCCCAGACGGCCAGGATCGTGGCCCTATGATGCTGCTAGCGCCAGAAAGGCCTTTACAGAAATCGCAGAAGCCATTGCAGACAGTGAACAACTGATTATGCTGGCAGAAGAGGATACTTACGAGAATGCCAGAGCCATGCTTTCAGAGAGAATTGAAGTGATGGTGATGGAATCTGACGATGCGTGGGCGAGAGATGTAGGTCCTACTTTTGTAAAAGATAAGACTGGGCGCGTCAGGGGAATTGACTGGAAGTTTAATGCCTGGGGTGGTACCTTTGACGGTCTGTATCCGGATTGGGTAAAGGACAATCTTCTGGCGGAACGTTTTTGTGAAAAGCTGGGATATGTTGTTTATGATGCAACTGACTTCGTTCTGGAAGGCGGGTCCATTCATTCGGATGGAGAGGGGACGGTTCTGGTGACAGAACGCTGTCTCTTAAGCGAGGGAAGAAATCCTCTGCTGACGAAGGACCAGATTGAAGCAAGGTTAAAAAAGTATCTGGGAGCTGAGAAAATTATCTGGCTGAAGTATGGCATCTATCAGGACGAAACCAATGAGCATGTGGATAATGTCTGTGCTTTCGTACGCCCCGGAGAAGTGGTGCTTGCCTGGACAGACAACAGGGAAGATCCACAGTATGAGATGTCACTGGAGGACTTAAGGACACTTGAGAGAGAGACCGATGCAAAGGGGCGTCATTTTATCGTTCATAAGCTACCGATTCCCAAAGTCCCTGTCTGCATTACAAAAGAGGAACTGGCAGGCTTTGTTTTTGAACCGGGTGAGGATGAACGGGAGCCTGGAGAGCGGCTGGCTGCAAGCTATGTGAATTTTTATATTTCCAACGGGGGAGTGATTGTACCTCAGTTTGGAGATGAGAATGACAGGGAAGCAGTCCGTATTCTTACCGGCTGCTTCCTTGAGAGAAAGATCTACCCTGTTTATGCCAGAGATATTATTGTTGGCGGCGGAAACATCCACTGCATCACTCAGCAGATACCAAAAGGAGAAATAGATGAGAAAGGTAACAGCGGCAGCAGTTCAGATGAAGTGCTGTGAGGACGTTGAGAAAAATATTGCGAATGCGGAAAAACTGGTCAGGCAGGCAGCCGCAAAGGGAGCACGGATCATACTGCTTCCGGAGCTGTTTGAGCTGCCCTATTTCTGCCAGGAGAGACGGTATGAATATTACGGATATGCAAAGCCTGCCGGGGAGAATGACGCAGTCATTCATTTCTCGCGGGTTGCAGCAGAGCTTTCAGTGGTAATACCTGTCAGTTTTTATGAGCTGGCTGAAAACACCATGTTTAATTCTGTGGCTGTTCTTGATGCGGACGGAGCGAATCTGGGAATTTATCGAAAGACCCATATACCGGATGATCACTATTATCAGGAAAAGTTTTATTTTACTCCCGGAGACACGGGGTTTAAGGTGTTTGATACAAGATATGGAAAAGTCGGTATCGGGATCTGCTGGGACCAGTGGTTTCCGGAGACTGCAAGATGTCTCGCGCTTCTGGGTGCAGAACTGATTTTTTATCCTACTGCGATTGGAAGTGAACCGATACTGGAATGTGACAGTATGGAACACTGGAGGCGATGTATGATGGGGCATTCTGCGTCCAATATCATTCCCGTAATTGCGGCTAACCGGATTGGAGAGGAAACAGTTATGCCCTGCGAGGAAAATGGCGGTCAGAGTTCTTTCCTGAAGTTTTATGGTTCCTCATTTATTACAGACAGTACAGGTGCTTTGATTCAGACCATGGGACGGGAAGAGGAAGGCGTGATCCTGGCGGAGTTCGATTTGGATGAGATCAGCAGGGATCGCAGAAACTGGGGACTTTTCCGGGACAGACGGCCTGAACAGTATGGGATGATATCAGGAAAGATCAGACAGTAGCATAATAATTAAAAAAATAACATAAAAATTGCACACTCCCCATATAAATAGTAATAATCAATAAGTTGGGGAGTGTGCTATGAAGAGACTGTTTAGCAGAAAATGGATGATTTTTTTCGGCCTTGCCATGTGGGTGCTGGTAGTTCGCACCTTAAGCGGGTGTACAGTAAACGGAGATAATGGAGACAAAGTACGGGATCTGGATTTTTCTGTGGTAGCAGATACGGATATACCACAGGAACTCAAGCAGATAATTGCAGAAAAACAACAGTCACCCTTTAAACTGACTTACAGTGATGATAAAAACCTTTACATAGTGGTCGGATATGGAAAGCAGGACACCGGCGGTTACAGCATAGCTGTCAATGATCTTTATCTCACTGACAATTCCATAGTCCTTGATACCGAATTAATTGGTCCTGAAAAGGGCGAAAACACAGGAACGGAACCATCTTATCCATTTATTGTGATTCGGACGGAGATGTCGGAGCTTCCAGTGGTATTTCAATAATTATGTAAGAAAATAGCTGTTCTGTAAAAATATTGCAGAGCAGCTATTTTAAATTTCTCTTTTTTCTTTTGCCGCCATATGATATACTACATCAAACAGGAGTCGAAAGTAAGGAGAAAAGGAAGGATCGTATGATATTAAAAGATATATGGCTTGATGTGAAAGCAGTAAAGCAGCGGGATCCGGCAGCCAGGAATGAACTGGAAGTCCTGCTTTTGTATCAGGGGGTTCACGCACTTATCTGGCATCGCTTCGCCCATTGGTTTTATCAGCATAAGATGTTTTTTATTGCAAGGATGATTTCCCAGACAGCCAGATTCTTTACACTCATTGAGATTCACCCGGGTGCAAAAATGGGGCATGGGATTCTGATTGATCACGGCTGTGGTGTGGTAATAGGGGAAACTGCAGTTGTGGGGGATAATTGTACGATTTATCAGGGAGTTACACTAGGCGGTGTGGGCTTAAATAAAGGCAAGCGACACCCCACGCTTGGTAATAATGTGACAGTAGGATCAGGTGCTAAGATTCTGGGCTCTTTTGAAGTAGGAGATAACTGCACCATAGCAGCGAATGCAGTACTTTTAAAGCCTCTTGAGAACAATGTGACGGCAGTGGGAATTCCTGCCCGTGCGGTAAAGATTGACGGTGTTCCCATACCAAAGAAGGAAAGCAAGATGGTCACCATGGAGCATTACTGTCTGATGGAGGAGCGTGTTAAAGAGCTGGAAGAGAAGCTTAATAATTTGCTTGCTGAAAAAGAAGCGGAGAATCACATGAATGAGGAGAAATCCCAGGAATAGAATAAAAAAAGTATATTGGAACATGCACCTGCATACACTTTCTTAAAGGAATAAAAGAAGGTAAGGCAGGTGCTTTTTCATGTTGGAGCTGGTGAAGAAAAACATACATATGAATCGTTGGAAAGGAAACGCCACATCCCAGATTACGCTTGACGATGATTTCATTGTCCCTGACAGCATGGATGATGTGGAGCAGATTATACTTAGTTCCGGTGAGATTACCATTGATTCCGTAAAGAACCAGGCGGAGCGGGTAGCAGTCCGGGGTAAGATGGATTTTACCATACTGTATCGGGGAACCGAAGGCGGACTTTGTACGCTTGGCGGAAGTATTAATTTTGAAGAACCAATTAATGTACCAGGACTTGAGGAGAAGGATTTTGTACAGATTTCCTGCGAACTGGAAGACTTGAACGCAGGAATTATCAATTCCAGAAAATCAAGCGTAAAAGCAATTATTACGCTGCAGGTTAAGGTTGAAACAGCGAATGACGTAGAGGCTGCCATAGAAGTGGACACGAAACCCGCTTCTGGAGATACTCCCAATGTGGAAACTCTCCGCAAAAATGTGGATGTGGCAACCATTGCTCTCCGCCATAAGGACACGTTCCGGATTAAGGATTCCATCAGTCTGTCTGGAAATAAGCCCAATATTGATCACATATTATGGAGTGAGCTGAAATTAAGAGGCGTAACCACCAGGCCAGTTGATGGGAAAATGATGCTTGATGGCGATCTGATGGTTTTTATTATTTATCAGGGAGAGGGAGAAAATGCTCCCATTCAATGGATTGAGGAAAGTATTCCTTTCTCCGGAGAAATCGAGGTTTCTGATGTTACAGAAGACATGGTTCCGGTAGTTATGGTCCGGCTGGTACATAAGGATATTGAGGCGAAACCGGATGCAGACGGTGAGATGCGGGAAGCTGATGTGGATGCAGTCCTGGAACTGGATATGAAGCTCTATAAAGAAGAAGATATGGAGCTTTTAAATGACTTATATTCTACCAACCGTGATCTGGGGCTTCAGACAGGAGAAGCCTGCTTTGATAAGATTCTGACTAAGAATATGAGCAAATGCAAAATTGTAGAGAAAATAACACTGGATTATGCCGACCGGATACTTCAGATTTGTCACAGTGAGGGAACTGTGAAGATTGATGAAACGGAAGTTAAAGAAGATGGTCTTCATGTGGAGGGAGTTCTGGAAATAAAGATTCTTTATATGACTTCTGATGACACCCAGCCCATTCAGTGTGCAGTAGAGGATATCCCATTTCATTTCCTCATTGAGGCTCCGGGCATCAATCAGGATACCATTTGTCAGCTTAATTCCAGTCTGGAGCAGCTGAGTGCTGTTATGATGGGAGGGGGAAGCATTGAGGTTAAGGCTACCATCTCTCTGGATCTCCTGGCGCTGCAGCCGGTATGCGAACAGATTATTACCGGTGTGACCGATTCTCCAATGGACTTCAATAATCTGCAGAAGCTGCCGGGTATTGTTGGCTACATCGTACAGCCGGGCGATTCTCTGTGGAAAATTGCCAAAAAATTCCATACAACTGTTGACACTATCATGACAACCAACGGTCTGACGGATAGTATTGTAAAACCAGGCGACCGGTTAATTCTGGTAAAAGAAGTATCATAATACCAGTGCCAGGCAAAAGTGTGCTTTTGTCTGGCATTTCTGGTATTTGTAAACTGAATGATTTTTATAAAACAGGGTAATATAAAGATTGTTATTCACATATCGGCAAGTCCTGTTATATAATATATTATAGCTTAAGCTTTGTTCAACCATCGACGGCGCCATAACGCATCCAGCTGGTGCTTAAGATAGATGACAGGTTAGCCTGGGCGGTAGTGACGCGATTGCAAGGCGTTATTACCGTTTACATAGCATCACTTACAAATTGGAGTAGAAAAATGAATTTTACTTATTTATTAAAATGCGCAGATAATACACTTTACTGTGGCTGGACAAACCATTTGGAAAAAAGAATAGCAGCCCATAATCAGGGAAAAGGTGCCAAATACACGAAGGCAAGAAGACCAGTAGAGCTGGTTTATTATGAATCATATCCTACTAAAGAAGAGGCTATGCGCCGTGAAGTGCAGATTAAGAAGCTTTCCAGAAAGGACAAGCTGTTTCTTATTAAGGAATCCGGTTGTAAGGATGAAAAAGACTGACGGGGAGCAGAATAAATGTCCAGTCAGTCTTTTAATTTGATTTTATGCAACAAATTGATACATGAGGATATAGTGGCAGAGACTGCCTCCCATGACAAACAAATGGAAAAGCTCATGATTGCCGAAGCTGTTCTTCCTAAAATGAAACAGAGGAATTTTAAGTGCATAGATAATACCACCGATAGTATAAATCAGTCCGCCTGCCAGAAGCCACATAAATGCAGCAGGAGGCAGTGCTAAGATGATTTTACGTAACGCCAGGATACAAACCCAGCCCATGGCAATATACAGTACAGAGGAAAACCACCTGGGGCACATTACGAAGAAGCCTTTTATAACAATGCCGGATATGGCGATTCCCCAGACAAGAGCAAGCAGTCCTATACCGGTTTTGTCACCCAGGACAATTAAACAGACAGGTGTATAAGTTCCTGCAATCAGGATAAATATCATCATATGATCAAATTTCTTTAATAACTTATTGATTTTTGGAGAGATATCAAGAGTATGGTAGATGGTGCTTGCAGCGTAAAGTAAAACCATACTGATACTGAATACCGCCAGGGATACAAAATGGAGCTCACCATCTGCAGAAGCTTTTATAAGCAGGGGAGTTGCTGCAATCAAAGCCAGTAACATGGCTATGAAATGAGTTCCTGCACTGACCGGATCTTTAATCTTTATGTTCATAATAAAACCTCCTTGCATAAGAAAAAACGTGTGATGTAGTATTCATAACTATGTGACATCTTTTTATATACTATACATGTTTGCGGAGTATAATGCAAGCATTTTTTGATATTCAAAGTAAAAAACTTCATTGATATTATTGGGAGTATGAAATATAATCAATGCAGCAAATGTTATATAAGAGAGGATAACGTCCAATGAATCAAACAATGAAGGAATTGATGGAGAGAAAGTCTGTCCGTGTTTATAAAGAACAGAAGATTGAGCAGGAAAAAAAGGCGGCGATTATTGAGGCAGCCCTGCAGGCACCGACAGCAGGAAATATGACACTGTATTCCATTATAGATGTAACTGATCCGGAATTAAAAAAGAAATTATCTGTCACCTGTGATAATCAGCCGTTTATAGCGCAGGCACCTATGGTACTGGTATTTGTGGCTGATTACCAGAAATGGTACGACCTGTTCTGTAAATATGAGGATATGGTCAGAGCACCAGGAATGGGAGACTTCATGCTGGCAGCAGATGATGCCTTAATAGCTGCTCAGAATGCGGTGGTCGCAGCACAATCCCTGGGGATCGGTTCCTGCTATATCGGAGACATTTTAGAGCAGTATGAGACCCACAGGGAATTGTTCTCACTTCCGAGGTATGCTGTGCCTGCTGCGATGGTTGTGTTCGGCTATCCTGTCCAGCAGCAGATAGAAAGGGTAAAGCCTTCAAGATTACGGCCGGAAGCGGTAGTTTTTGAAAATATTTACCGACGGCTTAATACAGAAGAATTTCAAAGCGAATTAAACAGAGTTACAGACAGAGGAGAGGATTTTGAGCGCTGGATCAAGGCTTTTTGCAGCCGGAAATGGAACAGTGACTTCAGCAGAGAAATGAGCCGTTCTGTGAAGGCAATGATGAACCAGTGGGAGAACGAGGGGCAGCAGTCAGATGAAGCTTAATATATTATTTGAAGATAAGGACATTCTGGTTGTGGAAAAGCCGGCAGGAATGGAGTCACAGACCGCTAAGTCATTTGAACCGGACATGGTCAGTGAAATTAAAAAACATATCAACAATATATCCACAAAGAAAGAGCAGCCATATGTAGGAGTTATCCACAGACTGGATAAGCCAGTTGGGGGCGTAATGGTCTATGCAAAATCACAATCAATGGCTGAGGCTTTAAGCAGACAAGTTTCCGGACATCAGATGGAAAAAATTTATTATGCTGTTGTTTGTGGAAAACCTGTGGAAAACTTTGCCACTTACGTGGATTATTTGTGGAAAGACGGAAAAAATAATTGCTCGAAAATTGTGGAAAAGGGGATAAAAGGTGCAAAACCTGCAGAACTGGATTACTGGGTTGTGGATTACAGGGTTTTGGATGGAAAAGAGCTTAGTCTTCTTAAGATCCGGCTGAAAACCGGTCGGCATCACCAGATTCGCGTACAGATGGCAGGTCATGGAACTCCCTTATGGGGAGACCGCAAGTATAATCCTGAATTTCAGGGCTTTTTATCAAAGGAGCATGTGGCATTGTTTGCTTCCGGTCTTACCTTTACCCATCCGTTAACAAAAAAGAGTATGAGTTTTTCCATAAAACCGCAAAATGGGATATTCAGTCATTTTTCGTTTGGTGATGTTTTTTAAAAGGAATTTTTTGCTAGTCAGGTTTCTGAATATATTTCTGCGTATGACTTATAATAGACAATGTACAAAAGAAGTACAAATCAGAAACAGGTGAGTCCATGGAGAAACCGAGCAGGAAACTGAAGAAAACAATTTTAATATTGGGAGTTACAGGGGCAGTTTATTTAAGCTTTCGATTTTTGCTGCCTCTTGTGATTCCCTTTTTGATTGCATATGTGTTTGCGCTGTCCCTACGCCCCTCCGCACTTTGGGTCGAGAGAAAAACCAGGTTTACTTATAAAAAAAAAGTGATTTCCATACCGCTTGCCCTCATCGGCGGAGTTGAAATTCTTCTTTTTATGATTGTGCTGGGAGTAATTCTTTATTTCGGAGGCAGAAAGCTTTTTATGGAAGCCAGGCTGCTGTTAAAAAATCTACCGCAGATCTTAGATGGAATGAACAGCTGGATGATGGATAACTGTTCATTTGTAGAGCGGTTTTTAAAGCTTCCGGATGGTTATATGGTAGATGTGGTCAGTGATATTATAACTGGCGGAGAGGCCGCTGTTAAAAGCAGGGCAATGCCGTTTTTAATGTCAAATTCCATGACTATATTAAAGCGGGCCATCCAATTTACCGTTATCGTGGTTATCTTGCTGATTGCCACTGTGTTATCTCTGCAGGAAATGGATGATATCCGAAGCCGACGGGATAATTCCATGTTCTGCTATGAATATGCAATGCTGGGAAACCGTCTTATGACAGTAGGAAGTGCCTGGCTGAGGACTCAGGCAACCATTATGCTGTTTACAATGGTAATCTGCTCAATAGGATTGTTTTTACTTGGAAATCCTTATTTTATTCTGCTGGGAATTGTAATCGGGTTACTGGATGCAATGCCCATATTCGGTACAGGAACTGTTTTGATTCCCTGGGCACTGATTTCATTGATTGAAAAAAACTGGCTTTCAGGAATAGGCCTTATTATAATTTATGTAATCTGCTATTTTATAAGAGAGATGATGGAAGCGAAAATAATGGGAGGAAAAGTGGGTCTGACTCCTTTAGAAACCCTGGTTGCCATGTATGTGGGCCTGCAGCTTTTCGGAATACTGGGCTTTATCTTAGGTCCTATTGGCCTGCTGCTTATTGAAGATATCGTAGAGCTTTATGAGGGATCATGTTATAATAGTCCAAAGAAAGAGGAAGGGGGAAAGGCATGATGAATCCTGATACACTAATTAATTTTCTGGGAATTATGGAAAAATTAAAATGTAATACCCGTCATAACTGGACCACAAACGGAAGACAGGAAAGTGTGGCAGAGCACAGCTGGCGTCTGGCTGTGCTGGCAATGCTGCTGGCTGATGATTTTCCAGGGCTTGATATGAATAAGGTTATCCGTATGTGCCTGATTCATGACTGGGGGGAGGCCATTACCGGTGATATTCCGGCGTTTCTGAAAACAGAGGCAGATGAGGAGACAGAGGCCGGAGCCATTGAGACGCTGTTAAAAAATCTGCCGGATTCTCTGGCACAGGAATATTCTGTACTGTTTGAGGAAATGGCAGACTTAAATACGGAGGAAGCTATCCTGGTAAAGGCTCTTGATAAGACTGAAACGTTAATCCAACATAATGAAGCGGGACCCGGAACGTGGCTTCCATTGGAATATGAGCTGAATATGACTTATGGTAATGAGGTTTGCGGACATTTTGAAACGACACAGCGGCTTCGTGACACGGTTAGAGAGCATACATTGCGGATCATTCAGGAGGAAGTAAAACACTGAAGTGAAAAGTAATACATACGGATAGATCATTATATAGGAAATGTCTGGGAAAATACATAATCCTCCTCTTGACAAACATTTATAAATAACGTAAAATCAAGCATACAATCTGTAAAATTAATAACAAATAAGACGTTGAAGAGGATTATTAAGTCATGATGTATCTCAGAGAGAAGGCCCTTAGCTGAAAAGCCTTTATACCCCTCACGACCCAACCTGCCTCAGAGTCCCGCAGAAAACTGCGGCGTGTATCCGGCGTTATCGGATTAAAAGTGAGCCGCAGAATGCAGCGGCTAAATTGGGTGGCACCGCCGAGCTGTTCGGTCCCTTTTCTGGGGATCGGATGGCTCTTTTTGTATCCCTATATGCCCAGAAAGCGTGGGCATATATAATGAAATACCCTACGGGTATCCCTCTATGCCCAGAAAGCGTGGGCATATATAATGAAAGGAGAGTTTTTCATGGCGAAGGACAAGAAATTAGTAGAAGCGATCACATCTATGGATGTTGATTTCGCACAGTGGTACACAGATATAGTTAAGAAAGCAGAATTAATCGATTACTCCAGTGTAAAAGGCTGTATGGTTATAAAACCGGCAGGCTATGCGATTTGGGAGAACATTCAGAAGGAGCTGGATTCCAGATTTAAAGAGACAGGTGTGGAAAATGTCTATATGCCTATGTTCATTCCGGAAAGCTTGTTAGAGAAAGAAAAAGACCATGTGGAGGGATTCGCTCCGGAAGTGGCATGGGTGACTCATGGAGGACTTGAGCCTTTGCAGGAAAGACTTTGTGTCAGACCCACATCAGAGACTCTGTTCTGCGATTTTTACTCCAGAGAAATTCAGTCTTACCGGGATCTTCCCAAGGTATATAACCAGTGGTGCTCCGTTGTAAGATGGGAAAAAACAACCAGACCATTTCTTCGTTCCAGAGAGTTCTTATGGCAGGAAGGCCATACGGCTCATGCCACTGCAGAAGAAGCAGAGGAAAGAACAGAAATGATGCTTAATTTATATGCGGATTTTTGCGAAGAAGTACTTGCGATGCCTGTTATCCGTGGTCAGAAAACAGATAAGGAGAAATTTGCCGGTGCAGAGGCTACTTATACTATTGAAGCACTGATGCATGATGGTAAAGCACTTCAGTCCGGAACCAGCCATAATTTCGGAAGCGGATTTGCAGAGGCGTTTGAGATTCAGTATTCAGATAAGGAAAATAAACTTCAGTATGTTCATCAGACTTCATGGGGATTAAGCACCAGACTGATTGGTGGTCTGGTTATGGTACATGGTGATGATAACGGTCTTGTTCTTCCTCCAAGAATTGCTCCGGTTCAGGTGATGATCGTTCCTGTTCAGCAGCAGAAGGAAGGTGTTCTTGAAAAAGCTTATGAATTAAAGAAGGTTCTTTCTAATTATAAGGTAAAAGTTGATGATTCTGATAAGAGTCCGGGCTGGAAGTTCAGCGAATCCGAGATGAGGGGAATTCCTGTGCGTGTTGAGATCGGGCCTAGAGATATCGCTGAGAATCAAGCAGTTCTTGTACGCCGTGATACTCATGAAAAATTAATGGTGTCCTTAGATGAATTAAATGAAAAAGTGGGAGAGCTTTTAAGCTCCATTCAGCACGACATGCTTGAACGTGCCCGTGCACACCGGGATGCTCACACCTATGAGGCCGTGGATATGGAAACCTTTGTTAAGACTGTAGAAGAAAAGCCAGGCTTTGTAAAGGCAATGTGGTGCGGCTGCCAGGAATGTGAGGATAAGATCAAGGAAGTCACAGGCGCGACATCCAGATGTATGCCATTTAAGCAGGAACATCTGTCGGATACCTGCATTTGCTGTGGTAAGCCGGCAGTTAAAATGGTTTACTGGGGCAGAGCTTATTAAACAGGTAGTATATAATGCAGGAGGAAATGCAGTGATTACGATTCAGGTACCGGAAGCAGCAGGAACAATCATAAAACAACTGAATACCCATGGATTTGAAGCCTATGTGGTGGGCGGATGTGTGAGAGACAGCCTGCTTGGACGGGAGCCCAAGGACTGGGATATCACCACCTCCGCAAAACCAGAACAGGTAAAAGAAATTTTTGCAAGAACCGTGGATACGGGAATTCAGCATGGTACGGTTACTGTGCTGATGGAGCATGAAGCCTATGAAGTAACGACCTACCGGATTGATGGAGAATATGTGGATGGACGGCACCCGGCATCTGTAGAATTTACCTCAAATCTTCTGGAAGATTTAAAACGGCGGGATTTTACCATAAATGCAATGGCATATAGCGACAGAGACGGTCTGGTGGATGTCTTTGGCGGTACCGGGGATCTGCAAGGAGGAATAATCCGCTGCGTAGGCAATCCCATGGACCGGTTTCATGAGGATGCTTTAAGAATTCTTCGGGCAATCCGCTTTTGTGCACAGCTGGGTTTTGCAATAGAAGAAGATACGAACAAAGCAATCTCCGTGATCGCCCCTAATATGGAAAAAGTCAGCAAGGAACGGATAGCGGTGGAGCTGACGAAGCTTCTTCTTTCGGATTATCCGGAACAGATGAGGGCTGTATTTGAAAGCGGAATCGCCCCTTATGTTTCGGTGCATTTTCCCGATGCAGAAAGTGGACTTTATGAGCTGGAAAAATTAAAACAGCTGCCTTCCAATAAGCATGTACGCTGGACTGGTTTTCTTCGGTTTTTAGATCAAAGTGAGGCGGCTGTTATTCTTAAGGAGCTAAAGCTGGATAATGATACCATTGACAGGGTCAAAACCTTAACGGACTTCTGGAGGACAGAAATTTCGGCATCTAAACCGGAAATCAGAAAGGTTATGAGCATGATTAATGCTTCCCTTTTTGATGAGCTTCTGGAATTTCAAAAGGTCTTCTTGACCGGACCTTACCTTAAACAACTTCAGACAGTCAGTCAGTATGCCGGGGAAATCATCAGAAACGGAGACTGCATTCGATTAAAGGATATGGCAATAACCGGGAAAGAACTGATTGAAGCAGGCATAAAACCAGGCCCTGAAATGGGTGAAATCTTAGAAACGTTATTTGCGGAAGTTTTAAAAAAACCGGAAAATAACACCCGTGAATATCTGCTGAATTATATGAATTCCCGATCTTGAAAACATGCTCAGGTATGGAATACTTTCCCCGGGAGTTTGCATATTTTTTTCCACCCCTTCATACCCTAGAAGTAGCTGATTAGCTAAGAGTTGGAGGGGTGGTTGTGAACGAGAAATACACAGAGGTGCTTTCGCAGTATGAGCTTGAAATTCTGGATGTGCGACGCGGCCGGGGCGCC
Organism: Clostridium boliviensis; assembly: GCF_033342255.1. Classification (NCBI taxonomy): domain Bacteria; kingdom Bacillati; phylum Bacillota; class Clostridia; order Eubacteriales; family Clostridiaceae; genus Clostridium; species Clostridium boliviensis. The sequence goes on along the minus strand of NZ_JAWONS010000216.1, from coordinate 291,216 downwards.
TGGCTGTGTGAAACAGATCAGGGGCTTAAGCTGCTGAGGGAATATAAAGGAACCATAAAGCGCCTGGAATTTGAAGATCAGGTATTTTTACAACTGGAAGAAACCGGCCATTTGAAGGTGGATCGCTACGTCAGAAATAAAGAAGGTGAAATTCTCTCCAGTGCCGAGGATGGGACCCGGTGGATCGTGAAAAGCTGGTATGCAGACCGGGAATGTAATTTAAAGGATAGCAAAGAGGTGCTTTGTGCCATTGAACGGATTGCTTTATTACATAAAATGTTGCGTAAGGTAGAGTTTAAAGAGGAATGGAATTTAGGATCCATTCTGGTGCAGCAGCCGGCTGAGGAGATGGAGCGTCACAACAGGGAACTGATTCGGGCCCGCAGTTTTATCCGAAGCAAAAGACGTAAGTCTGAGTTCGAACTTTGTGTCATGGGTAATTATGACGTATTTTTTGATCAGGCTATGGAAGCCTGCAAAGGACTTGCAGGTTTTTGTGAGGAACGCGGGATTGGGGAGGGGTATTTGTGTCATGGGGATTTAAACCAGCATCATATTCTGATGTGTGACCATGATGTAGCAATTGTAGAGTTTAACCGGATGCACAGAGGCATGCAGATGGAGGATCTTTACCATTTTATGAGAAAAGCTATGGAAAAGCATGACTGGAATTTAAAGCTGGGCATGTCCATGCTTGATACATATACAAATATACTTCCTTTATCATGTGCAGACAAAACCTGCCTGTATTACCTGTTTTTATATCCGGAAAAGTACTGGAAGCAGATTAACTTTTATTATAATGCAAATAAAGCATGGATACCGGCCAGAAATATTGAAAAACTAAGGGATTTGGAGATTCAGCAGCCCTTGCGGAATCTTTTCCTGTCAAGAATAAAATAATGGGAATCTGCTTTCCTTTTACTTTGTTATGATTTATAATAACCATAATATTAAGTAGAGAGAAGGGAGCATTTTGCTTATGAAAGATTACAGGAGTATCTATGAAGAATGGCTGTCAAATCCGTATTTTGATGAGGCAACGAAAGAAGAACTCCGAGGGATCAAAGATGACGATAACGAGATCAAAGAGCGATTTTACAAGGATCTGGAATTCGGCACAGCCGGTTTAAGAGGTGTGATCGGAGCCGGCATCAACCGTATGAATATCTATGTGGTCAGAAGAGCCACCCAGGGTCTTGCAAATTATATCATAAAACAAGGTGGAGCCAATAAAGGCGTAGCCATAGCATATGACTCCAGACATATGTCTCCGGAATTCGCAGAGGAAGCTGCACTGACACTTGCTGCCAATGGAATCAAAGCATATAAATTTGAATCTCTGCGCCCGACTCCGGAGCTTTCGTTTGCTGTGAGAAAGCTGGGCTGTATCGCTGGGCTGAATATTACGGCCAGTCATAATCCTCCGGAATATAACGGTTATAAAGTTTATTGGGAGGATGGCGCACAGTTTACCCCTCCTCATGATAAGGGAGTTACCGCTGAAGTTTTAGCAATAATGGATATCTCAACTGTTAAGATCATAACGAGAGAAGAAGCTGTTGCAGCAGGTAAATATGAGATAATAGGTGCTGATGTGGATGATGCCTATATTGCCCAGGTAAAAGCCCAGGTGATGAATCAGGACGCAATCAATCAGATGAAGGATGAACTTTCCATCGTTTATACCCCTCTTCATGGTACAGGCAATATTCCGGCCAGAAGGGTTTTAAAGGAACTGGGATTTACACATGTATATGTGGTACCGGAACAGGAGCTGCCAAATGGGGATTTTCCTACTGTCAGTTATCCCAATCCGGAGGCAGAGGAAGCATTTGAACTGGGTCTTTCCCTGGCAAGAGAAAAAGATGCGGACCTTGTTTTGGCAACCGATCCTGATGCGGATCGTCTGGGAGTATACGTAAAGGATTACAAATCCGGAGAATATATCCCCCTCACCGGCAATATGTCCGGCTCCCTGCTTTGTGAATATGTATTAAGCCAGAGACAGCAAAGAGGTGATATTCCGACTGACGGTCAGGTAGTTAAATCCATAGTGACAACCAATCTGGTTGACGCAGTGGCGAAGTTCTACGGATGTGAACTGATTGAGGTTCTGACCGGATTTAAATATATCGGGCAGCAGATCTTAAAGGAAGAGGCTACCGGATATGGCACCTATCTGTTTGGACTGGAAGAAAGCTATGGCTGTCTGATCGGAACTTATGCCAGAGATAAAGATGCGATCTCAGCAACCGCCGCTCTCTGTGAGGCTGCTGCGTATTATAAGTCAAAAGGCATGAGTCTTTGGGACGCCATGGTTGCAACGTATGAAAAATATGGCTATTACAAGGATGCTGTCAATTCAATCGGTTTAAAGGGGATTGAAGGTCAGGCTAAGATACGGGCAATTATGGAAGCCATGCGGGGGAATACACCTTCTGAGTTTGGCGGATATAAGGTTCTTTCAGTAAGAGATTATAAGACAGATGCAGTAAAGAATATGGAAACAGGAGCGGTTGGTTCCACAGGATTGCCGTCTTCTGATGTGCTTTATTATGAACTGGAGGAGGATGCGTGGTTATGCGTCAGACCTTCCGGGACAGAACCAAAAATTAAATTCTATTATGGTGTTAAGGGAACCACAATGGAGGATGCACAAGAGAAATCTGCAAAGCTTGGAAAAGCTTTGATGGCAATGGTTGATCAGATGGTTTCATAAAATAAAAAGAAGGAAATCCTTTTGGGGAGATCCTTCTTTTTGCTATTTTTTGAATTTTCTTGCATTTTCCTTTAATTCACGAAGTGCTTCTCCAAACAGACGGGAGGAGGCGGAAGGGTTGCGTCTTAGTAATCCCTTCCGATAGAATGTGAGCCGCCCGTTTAATTTTTCTCTCTTTTCAGTCAGAGCCTGAAGCCGTTCTGCCAAAGCAGATTCCCTGATTGCATTGGTAGTTTCGGTTTTTAAAGATGTGAGTCTTACCATGGTTTCTTCTTTTACGTTAGCCGCTTTTTGCATGGTTTCTGATCTTAATTCGGAAACTTTCTGGGCGGTCTCCGCTTTTAAAAGTGCCATCTGTACCTGGACTTCCTCAAGCTCAGCCCTGATTTTCGTTAAGGATTCCAGTACCGTGCCAAGATCAAGCGCCGCCTTTGTGGACTGAATGGTGTCATAAATAAACAGGATACCGATTCCTGCTACAAGTAAGATACACGTGACCTCACTTAGCTGCAAAACAATCCATTCCAGAGGGCGGTGAACCACTTCTGTTAAAAGAATGGTAAGAAAGCCCCAGGCAATGGAGGTACCAAGACAGACGTATCCATTTATATTAAAGGGGTTGCTGCTGTAGTCCCAATACTTCATTTTAAATAATCGTTCCATGATATAACCGGTCAGATACTCAAGAACTGATGCACCTGCCATACCAGAAAGAAAAACCAGAATCAGATTGCCTTTCACTGGAAGAGATAAAAACAGCATGAGAATTGCGCCGCTTCCGTAGAGAGGAAGCAGGGGAAGTCTTAAAAATCCACGGTTTACGAAATGCAGGCTCCTTACAGAAACATAAGTAGATTCAATTACCCAGCCGATAAAGCAATAAATGAAAAAAAACAGCAGCCATTGATACCAAGTATAGACGAACATGCTTATATCCCTTTCTTCATGTATTCAGTTGGATCTATCATATACGGTTTTGTCCTTTTTTGCAACTAAAATGCGCAGGCACATGGAAAACCATGGAAGGCTCACTAAATAGTGGGCTTTTTGCTTGCCTTAATAGCTTTTGTCATGTAGAATTATGTTGTTCCAAATATAAAAGGTGTAAAATGGTGCCTAACCATAAAATACACGAATCAAAAGCGAAATATCCCCATAGATAAAGGAGTTTTTTTAATGAGTATATTAAATGTAGAACATTTAACACATGGATTCGGAGACCGCGCCATTTTTCAGGACGTATCCTTCCGGTTATTAAAAGGAGAGCACATCGGTCTGATCGGTGCCAATGGAGAGGGAAAATCCACATTTATGAATATCATAACGGCAAAGCTCCAGCCGGATGAAGGGAAAGTTGAGTGGGCCAAGAGAGTACGTATCGGTTATCTGGACCAGCACACTGTTTTGGAAAAGGGAATGACAATCCGCGACGTTTTGAAAAGTGCATTCGCTTTTCTGTTTCAGATGGAGGAACAGATGAATGATATTTGTGACAGAATGGGAGAAGCCGATGAAGAGACCATGAATTCCATGATGGAAGATCTGGGAACAATTCAGGATCTTTTAATGGCTCATGATTTTTATATAATTGATTCCAAGGTGGAGGAAGTCGCAAGAGCATTGGGATTAAGTGATATGGGACTTGATAAGGATGTGACCGAATTAAGCGGAGGTCAGAGAACCAAGGTTCTGTTAGGAAAGCTTCTGCTTGAAAAACCCGATATTCTTCTTCTGGACGAGCCTACCAATTACCTGGATGTTCAGCATATTGAATGGCTGAAACGTTATCTGGTGGAATATGAAAATGCATTTATTCTGATTTCCCATGATATCCCGTTCTTAAACAGTGTGGTAAATATTATTTATCATATGGAGAATCAGGCATTGGACCGCTATGTTGGAGACTATGATAAGTTCCAGGAGGTTTATGCGGTAAAACGGGCGCAGCTGGAATCCGCGTATAAGAGACAGCAGCAGGAGATTGCAGAGCTGGAGGATTTTGTTGCACGCAACAAGGCGCGGGTATCCACCAGGAACATGGCAATGTCCAGACAGAAGAAGCTGGATAAAATGGAAGTGATTGAACTGTCTAAGGATAAGCCGAAACCTGAGTTCCATTTTATGGAAGCACGTACAGCCGGAAAGATTATTTTTGAAACCAGGGACCTGGTAATCGGATATGAAGAAGCATTATCCAGACCATTGGATCTGAACCTGGAAAGAGGGGAAAAGGTGGTTTTATCAGGAGCCAACGGAATTGGTAAAACAACTCTTCTAAAAAGTATTCTGGGACTGATCCCTTCCTTAAATGGCAGCGTGGAGCTGGGAGATTATCTTTCCATTGGTTATTTTGAACAGGAGATGGCACCCGGCAATACAACTACCTGTATTGAAGAGATCTGGAAAGAGTTCCCTTCCTATACCCAGTATCAGGTCCGTTCTGCTCTTGCCAAATGCGGTCTGACTACCAAGCACATTGAAAGCCAGGTGCGGGTACTCAGCGGTGGTGAGCAGGCGAAGGTCCGTTTATGCAAGCTGTTAAACAGAGAGACCAATGTTCTGCTTTTAGATGAGCCGACGAACCATCTTGATGTGGAAGCAAAAGAAGAACTGAAAAGGGCGCTGAAGGAATACAAGGGGAGCATTCTTTTAATCTGCCATGAGCCGGAGTTTTATGATGGACTTGCCACGAAGGTGATAGACTGCAGAGAGTGGGCACTTAAGTTATCCTGATGATAGTCGAAAATGGGATTTGAAATTCTTGAAGAACAAGAATCAGGTCCCATTTTTTGGATAGAAAAAATCCGTCTCCTTCACCAGGAAACGGATATAAAGTCTTTTAGGGGGGCCGGACGGTTTGCACCGTCCGGTATGAGTATGAAAAAGCTTTGTGATTTCAAGTAAGTTACTTGAAACAAAAGGCCCGTCATCCTTTCGGATAACGTATTATCAGTATATGATATAAATGTGAAGAAAATGTGTACCACACATTAAAAAAACATAAACAAAATAAAAATTAAAAAAACCCTTTCAAAACGTAGGGTTATTGTATATAATAAGATGGAAAATATGACTTCATTTACTAATTAACATAAATTTGAAGATAAAGGAAGCCCTGGGAACAGGATACAGCGAACAGGAGGAAAATTATTATGATGTCGAATGACATTGGAATTGATTTGGGAACAGCGAGCATACTGGTTTATATCAAAGGCAAGGGTGTGGTTTTAAAAGAGCCGTCAGTTGTGGCGATAGACCGTGATACCAATAAAATTAAGGCAATCGGAGAAGAAGCCAGACTGATGATTGGAAGAACTCCCGGTAATATTGTAGCAGTCAGACCTTTACGCCAGGGTGTGATTTCCGATTACACGGTGACGGAAAAGATGCTGAAGTATTTTATCAACAAAGCAGTAGGAAAGAAAACATTAAGAAAACCGAGAATCAGTGTCTGTATTCCAAGCGGAGCCACTGAAGTTGAAAAAAAAGCAGTTGAGGATGCAACCTATCAGGCAGGAGCCAGAGAAGTGGCTATCATTGAGGAGCCGGTAGCAGCTGCCATTGGTGCTGGTATCGATATTTCAAAGGCCTGCGGTAACATGATCGTGGATATTGGCGGCGGAACTTCCGATATTGCAGTAATATCATTAGGCGGTACGGTTGTGAGCACCTCTATTAAGGTCGCTGGTGATGATTTTGATGAAGCGCTTGTCCGTTATATGCGTAAGAAACACAACCTTCTCATCGGTGAAAGAACAGCGGAAGAGATTAAGATTAATATCGGAGCTGCATACCGCAGACCAGAAGTTTTGACTATGGAAGTCAGAGGAAGAAACTTAGTTACAGGTCTTCCTAAGACGATTGTAGTTACTTCGGACGAGACTCTTGATGCGTTAAAAGAACCGGCGATGCAGATTGTGGATGCGGTTCATAACGTCCTGGAGAGAACTCCGCCGGAACTTGCTGCCGATATATTTGACCGGGGGATTGTCTTAACAGGAGGCGGTTCTTTATTAAGCGGTCTGGATGCCCTGATTGAAGAGAAGACAGGCATTACAACTATGATTGCAGAGGATCCCCTGACTGCAGTTGCAATTGGAACAGGTAAATTCATTGAATTTACTCATGGCGGAAACAATAAAAAAGAATTTTAATCAGGGAACGTTTGTATTGAGTCCTGGTGATTAACAAGACTGCTCTTAACGGCCCTGGCGGTATCAAAAGATCCCGGCAGGGTTCATTTAACGGCAGTCTCTTTGTACTTATGGAGGAAACATGGCAACAGTCTGCGGATTTGTAGAAAAAATTAAATACAGGAACGAAGACAACGGCTATACGGTGCTGAGCCTTTCTGAAGATGGCGGGGAATATACGCTTGTAGGCAATTTTCATTACATCAGCGAAGGCGAACGGATCGAAGCGGTAGGAATCTTAACGGAACATCCGGTTTATGGAGAACAGCTGTCAGTGGAAAGCTATGAAATCAAAGCCCCCGAGGATACAGCTGCCATGGAACGGTACCTGGGATCCGGAGCAATTAAAGGTGTGGGTGCTGCACTGGCAGCAAGAATTGTCCGCCGTTTTAAAGCAGATACCTTCCGGATTATGGAAGAAGAGCCGGAACGCCTGTCCGAGGTGAAGGGTGTCAGCGAAAAGCTTGCCATGTCCATCTCCAATCAGGTGGACCAGAAAAAAGAGATGCGCCAGGCCATGATGTTTCTTCAGGAATATGGTATTTCCATGAATCTGGCAGTGAAAATTTATCAGGAATATGGTCCCAGACTGTACAGCATCATCAAGGAAAATCCCTATCAGATGGCAGATGACATATCCGGAGTCGGTTTTAAAATGGCGGATGAGATTGCCAGAAAAGCAGGGATTTTTACAGATTCAGATTTTCGTATCAAAAGCGGAGTCCTTTATACCCTGTTGCAGGCAACCACCAACGGTCATACCTATCTGCCGGAAGAGGAACTTCTTTGCTCTGCCTCTGAGCTTCTAAAGGTGGATCAGGAATCCATCGATAAACACCTGATGGATATGCAGTTAGACAAGCGCCTGATTATCCGTGAAACCGAAGGAAAACGGACCGTTTATGCAGCCCAGTATTATTATATGGAATTAAACGTTGCAAAGATGCTCCATGATCTGAATATCAGGGGAACCATGCCTGAGGAAGAGATCAGAACCAGGCTTATAAAGATGCAGGATAAAGAGCAGATTGAACTGGATGAAAAGCAGGTAATGGCAGTCGTAGAGGCCGTAAACAGCGGACTTTTAATCATCACCGGCGGACCAGGGACAGGAAAGACTACTACCATTAATACCATCATCCGCTTTTTTGAAAGCGAGGAAATGGAGATATTGCTGGCAGCTCCTACTGGCAGAGCAGCCAAGCGTATGACGGAAGCAACAGGCTATGAAGCGCGGACCATACACCGTCTGTTGGAACTGACCGGCGTTCCTGGAGACGAACGTTCTGTTTCCATGCATTTTGAACGGAATGAAGAGAATCCCCTGGATGCCGATGCTGTAATCATTGATGAGACCTCCATGGTGGATATTCATCTCATGCAGTCTCTGTTAAAGGCAATTAACCCTGGGACAAGACTGATACTGGTTGGTGATGTAAATCAGCTTCCAAGCGTGGGCCCCGGCAATGTACTGAGAGATTTAATTGATTCCCAATGCTTTAATGTAGTGTTGCTGACGAAGATCTTCCGGCAGGCAACCCAGAGCGATATCGTGGTCAATGCCCATATGATTAACCGGGGGGAAGCAGTTCCTCTCGGCAAAAAGAGCGACGACTTTTTGTTTATCAGAAGGGATGAGCCTAATGCCATCATCAATGCCATGATTACATTGGTACAGAGTAAGCTTCCCGCATATGTGAAGGCAGATCCCTATGATATTCAGATTATGACGCCTATGAGAAAAGGGGCCATGGGAGTGGAGCGGTTGAACAGCATTCTTCAGGAGTATTTAAATCCCCCGTCTGAATCAAAACAGGAGCGGGAGTCAGCAGGAGTGATCTACCGGACCGGCGATAAGGTGATGCAGATCAAGAATAACTATAATATGGATTGGGAAGTCAGAAACAAGTACGGGATTCCGGTGGAAAAGGGAACTGGAATCTATAATGGGGACATTGGTACCATTCGTGAGATGAATTCGTTTGCGGAGCTTGTGACTGTGGAATTTGATGAAGGACGTCTGGTGGAATACAGCTACAAACAGCTGGAGGAACTGGAACTGGCTTATGCCATAACGATTCATAAATCTCAGGGAAGTGAGTATCCGGCAGTGGTAATCCCTGTTTTCCCAGGACCAAGAATGCTGATGACGAGAAATTTGATTTATACAGCGGTTACACGCGCAAAAACCTGTGTCTGCCTGGTGGGAATGCCAGGTACATTTCAGGATATGGTAAATAACGAAATGGAGCAGCGCAGATACTCTGGTTTAAAGGAACGTATCTGTGAAATAAACAAGCTGCCTTAAATTCTTTGGGCAGATGGTAATTCTATCCGTCTGCCTGTCTGACAAATCTTTAAAGGAGTATCAATTCTTATGCAATCCTCTTTTTTTATTGACTTTCTGTTTCCCAGAAGGTGCCCGGTCTGCGACGGCATCGTCGTACCAAAGGGCAGACTGATCTGCCCGGATTGTATCAAAAACCTCTCTTTTGTAAAAGATCCTGTATGCAAAAAATGCGGTAAGGAAGTCTTAAGCAGCGATATAGAATACTGCTTTGACTGCATGAAACACAAACGAAGTTATGAATTTGGCAGAGCTCTGGTTAACTATGATGAATATGCCAGAAACTCTATAGCTAAGATAAAATACAAAAACAAACGGGAATATCTGGATTTTTACGGAGATGCCATAAGTCTGCGTTATGAGAAGATCATCAGGCGTATGGGGGCCGATGGTCTGGTTCCGGTACCAGTTCACCCTTCAAGAAGAAGGGAGAGAGGATTCAACCAGGCAGAGCTTCTTGCGCGTAGAATTGAGACAAATCTTAAAATTCCTGTTTTTCCGGAGCTTCTGGTACGAAACAAGAAAACCATGCCGCAGAAAGCGCTGAATCCTATAGAACGTCTGAAAAATCTGGAGGAGGCTTTTCTGCCGGGAAATCTGATTCCGGAACTTAAAAATGTGATTTTAATTGATGATATCTATACGACAGGAAGTACGGTAGAAGCATGTACCCGTGTGCTGAAAAAATCGGGAATAGAGAAGGTGTATTTTTTAACAATTTGTATTGGACGAGGGCAGTAGTTTGTTGTATGATACATAAATAACGAATATTGACTGACTCAGGAGGAATGGAAATGAACATCAGGACTGCTAAAGAAAAAGATATGCCGCAGCTTTTGAATATTTACAATTACGAGGTAGAGCATGGGCTTGCTACTTTTGATTTTACTCCAAAATCCATGGAGGAGCGCATGGTCTGGTTTCGGGAACACAATGTATCAAATCATCCCCTGATCGTAGCGGAGGAAGATGGAAAAGCAGTAGGCTATGCCAGCCTTTCTCCGTACCGCCCGAAAGAAGCTTATAAAGAAACAGTGGAATTGTCCATTTACATTGACAAGGATTACCGGAGAAAAGGGATTGCAGGTAAACTGGCAAAAGTCATTCTTGACATGGCAAGGGAAAGAGAAGATATACATACGGTGATTTCCGTCATTACAGGAGGCAATGAGGCCAGTGTGAAGCTTCATGAACAGCTGGGATTTATTCATTGTGGAACAATTCGTGAAGTTGGGAAAAAATTTGGACAAATTCTGGATATAGAAAACTACCAGATTATATTGTAAGACAGGCAGAAAAGAGAAAGGAAGAAGATATGAGCCATATAGAGGGGTACTATACTTCAGGTGAATTTGCAAAGAAAGCCAGTGTTTCCATTCGGACGATCCGATATTATGATAAACAGGGGCTGTTAAAGCCTGCGGGCATGAGTGCTGGCGGATACCGGCTTTATACGGATTCTGATTTTGCAAAGCTGCAGAAAATACTTTCTCTTAAATATCTCGGTTTTTCTCTTGATGAAATTCGTTCTATTACAATTAATGATAAGGATCATGATTATGTTGGAGAGTCAATCAAGCTTCAGCTGAATTTGATCCGGAAACGAATCGAGCATTTAAAGTTGGTAGAGCAGACATTAACAGAGACCTCAAAGCTGGTGGCTGATCATCAGTCCGTAGACTGGAATAAAATCCTTCACCTGATCCATATTACAAATATGGAAAAGACTCTGGTGGAGCAGTACAAGGATGCAGCCAATGTAAGTATACGGATCGGGCTTCATAAAAAATACGCAACCAATCCGGAGGGCTGGTTTCAGTGGCTTTTTAAGCAGATGGAACCGATGAATGGAAAACGCATTCTGGAGCTGGGGTGCGGAAACGGTGAGCTGTGGCATGTAAATAAGGGCCGGATACCGTCTGATACTACGCTTTGCCTGACAGATGTTTCTAAGGGAATGGTTCGGGATGCCCAGGAAAATTTAAAACAGGTCCCGGGGCAGATTGCCTTTGAAGTTCTGGACTGCCGTCATATAAATAAGCCGCAGGAGAGCTTTGATGCTGCAGCTGCCAATCATGTGTTGTTTTATTTGACCAATCTGGATGCTGTACTGACTCAGGTTTACAGGGTCTTAAAAAAGGGAGGAGTTTTTTACTGCAGCACTTACGGCAGGGAGCATATGAAGGAGATCCGGCAGCTTGTGCTGGAATTTGACTCCAGAATCTCTCTCTCTGAAGTAAACCTTTATGATGTATTTGGTCTGGAGAATGGAGAAGAGATTTTAGAACAACATTTTAAATCCGTAAGAAAAGAAATATACAAGGATCATCTGGAAGTCAGTGATGCAGGTGCTCTGATGGAATATATTTTATCCTGTCATGGAAATCAGCAGGAGTTTTTAAGTGACCGGTATGAGGAGTTTCGTGAATACTTAGAAAAGAAGATGGAAAAGAAGGGATTTATTCATATTACCAAGAGTGCAGGTGTATTTATTTGTACAAAATAAGAAAAACGTAATAGAAAAAGTCTTGACCGTGACCTTACGTCACCCTTTATGATAGCAGTATGAATAAATATGGAGGAAACAAACAATGAAGGGAATTATACTTGCCGGGGGGTCCGGCACCAGGCTGTATCCACTGACCATGGTAACGTCCAAACAGTTACTGCCCATCTATGATAAACCTATGATTTACTATCCGCTGTCTGTATTGATGAATGCAGGGATCCGGGATATTCTGATTATATCCACTCCCGACGATACGCCGCGGTTTGAGGAGCTTTTGGGGAATGGTACGCAGTTTGGAATCCAGTTATCCTATGCAGTACAGCCTTCTCCTGATGGTCTTGCCCAGGCATTTGTCATTGGAGAAGAATTTATCGGAGACGACAACGTTGCCATGATTCTAGGAGATAACATCTTTGCAGGCCATGGTCTTACAAAACGTCTTCTTCATGCTGCAAATAAGAAGGATGGAGCGACTGTTTTCGGTTACTATGTGGATGATCCGGAACGCTTTGGAATTGTGGAGTTTGATTCTGAAGGAAAGGCTGTTTCCATTGAAGAGAAGCCGTCTGCGCCCAAGAGTAATTACTGTGTGACCGGTCTTTACTTCTACGATAATAAGGTTGTGGAATATGCAAAGAACTTACAGCCTTCTGCCCGCGGGGAACTGGAGATTACGGATTTAAACCGCATTTATTTAGAAGAAGGAAAGCTGGATGTGGAGCTTCTGGGTCAGGGCTTTACCTGGCTTGATACAGGAACACATGAATCCTTGGTTGATGCCACTGATTTCGTACGGACGATGGAAACCCACCAGCACAGAAAGCTTGCCTGTCTGGAAGAGATCGCCTATTTAAACCACTGGATCACAAAAGACCAGCTGGAGAAAAGTATTGAACCGTTAAAGAAGAACCAGTACGGCCAGTATCTGATGGATGTGCTTGCAGGAAAATATATCGATAAGTAAAGGAGTAAATCAATGAAAATTATCGTTACCGGAGGAGCCGGATTTATCGGCGGAAACTTCGTACATCATATGGTAAATAAATACCCGGACTATGAGATTATAAATCTGGACCTTTTAACCTATGCAGGTAATTTAGAGACTTTAAAGCCTGTGGAAGACAAACCCAATTACCGCTTTATCAAGGGTGATATCGCTGACAGAGCCTTTATTTTTGAGTTATTCGAAAAAGAGAAACCTGATGTAGTGGTGAATTTTGCAGCAGAAAGCCACGTGGACCGTTCCATTACAGATCCTGAAAGCTTTGTAAGAACCAATGTTATGGGTACCACCACACTGCTTGATGCATGCCGTACCTATGGAATCAAGCGGTATCATCAGGTTTCCACGGATGAGGTATACGGCGATTTACCACTTGACCGCCCGGATTTATTCTTTACAGAAGAGACTCCGCTTCATACATCAAGCCCTTATTCTTCATCAAAAGCAAGTGCTGACCTGTTCGTCCTGGCATACCAGAGAACCTTTGGGCTTCCTGTTACCATATCCAGATGTTCCAATAACTACGGACCGTATCATTTTCCAGAGAAGCTGATTCCGCTTATCATCAGCCGTGCTTTGGCGGATGAGGAGCTTCCTGTATACGGAACCGGAGAGAATGTAAGAGACTGGCTCCATGTATCTGATCACTGTGAAGCGATTGATTTGATCATTCACAAGGGGAGAGAGGGAGAAGTATATAATGTAGGCGGACACAATGAGCGGACCAATTTAGATGTCGTAAAGACCATCTTAAAGGAACTGAACAAACCGGAAAGCTTAATCAAGTATGTAACAGACCGTCCGGGTCATGACAGACGTTACGCGATTGATCCGAAGAAGCTGGAAACAGAGCTTGGCTGGAAGCCAAAATATAATTTTGACACCGGCATCCGCCAGACTATTCAGTGGTATCTGGAGCATGAAGACTGGTGGAAACATATTATAAACGGAGAATATCAGAATTATTTCGACAACATGTACGGAAAACGTTTATAAATTCCAATCATAAAGTGAGGCAGCGATGAAAGTATTAGTTACTGGCGTAAAGGGCCAGCTTGGATATGACGTAGTAAATGAGCTGAAAAAACGGAATCATGAGGCAGTTGGCGTAGATATTGAAGAGATGGATATTACAGATGGGGAAAGCGTAAACCGGGTGATTCGGGAAGCTGCTCCGGATGCGGTAATTCATTGTGCGGCATATACAGCAGTAGATGCGGCAGAGGAGAATGAGGATATCTGCAGGAATGTCAATGCCAGAGGAACCGGGAACATCGCCAGAGTTTGCAAAGATCTGGATATCCGAATGATGTATATCAGTACCGATTATGTATTTGACGGTCAGGGAACCCGCCCCTGGGAGCCGGATGATCACAGAGAGCCGTTAAATGTTTATGGACAGACGAAGTACGAAGGGGAACTGGAAGTGGAAGAAAACCTCGAGAAGTATTTCATCGTTCGAATTGCATGGGTGTTCGGTGTGAATGGCAGGAATTTTATAAAGACAATGCTGAATCTGGGGAAAACCAGGGACAAATTGAACGTTGTTGCCGATCAGGTTGGTTCTCCCACTTATACCTTTGACCTTGCCCGCCTTCTGGTGGATATGATTGAAACGGAAAAATACGGCCGTTATCATGCTACCAACGAGGGACTTTGCAGCTGGTATGACTTTGCCTGTGAAATCTTTAAGCAGGCTGGCATGAAGGTTACAGTTGAACCAGTGACCTCCGATCAGTTTCCTGTAAAGGCCAAACGTCCCATGAACAGCCGTATGAGTAAGGATAAGCTGAAGGAAAATGGTTTTGAACCTCTTCCCTCCTGGCAGGATGCATTAAGGCGGTATCTGACAGCAATCGAGGATTAGACACACACACGGGAAACTTTGGGCTTGATTTTTCCAGTTTCCCGTGCTATAATGTTTTAATCCTACAATTTAGCGGGTATTTCTAAAAAAAGATTGACGAATCCAGTCCTGTGTGTTATAGTAATTGGGCGAATGGAAGAGCTTAGGTCTTTTTTTTATGCTCAAAATTTCTTGAAGCAGAAAAAAAAGGACTGAAAACACAACAACGATAATTTAAGTGGAGGTGGAAGTCGTGCGCACAAAAATCACACTGGCATGTACTGAATGTAAACAGCGTAACTACAACATGACCAAGGATAAGAAGACTCATCCGGACAGAATGGAAACTAAGAAGTATTGCCGATTCTGTAAGAGCCATACAATGCACAAAGAAACGAAGTAATTAGTTTAGGAGGCAGATTATGGGAGATACAGTGAACAACGAGGGAACTCAGAAAAAAAGTTTTTTTAATGGCTTGAAAGCCGAGTTTTCCAAGATCGTTTGGCCTGACAAAGATACCATAACGAAAGAAACAATCGCTGTTATGTCATCTGCGGTTGCTTTAGGACTGATTACTGCGCTTCTTGATCTTATCATCAAGTTTGGTCTCAGTTTTATCTTATAATTCGTAAGGGTTAAGGTGAATTTATGTCAGAAACAAATTGGTATGTAGTCCATACCTACTCAGGTTATGAAAACAAAGTAAAAGTTGACATTGAAAAAACAATCGAAAACAGAAACTTGCAGGATCAGATTCTGGAAGTATCGGTTCCTCTTGAATCCGTCATTGAACTGAAAAATGGCGTGGAAAAAAAGGCCGATAAAAAGATGTTCCCCGGATACGTACTGATTCACATGGTCATGAATGATGATACATGGTATGTTGTACGTAATACCCGTGGTGTAACAGGCTTTGTAGGTCCTGGATCAAAACCGGTTCCTCTGACAGAAGATGAGATGCAAAAGCTTGGATTTAAGAATGAAGAAGTAATTGTTGGCTTTGAAGTGGGAGATACCGTAGTGGTAACTTCCGGTGCATGGAAGGATACCGTTGGTGCTATCAAGTCCATCAACGAAGGTAAGAAAACCATCACCATTAACGTTGAGATGTTTGGCCGGGAGACTCCGGTAGAACTGAACTTCAGCGAGATAAAGAAGATGTAACAAGTAAAAGCGGCTTATACTGTTGTATAGGCTCGTGGGAGGGAAATCCCCGACAATACCACATTTATTTAGGAGGTGCCTAATTATGGCAAAGAAAGTAACGGGATATATCAAATTGCAGATTCCAGCAGGAAAGGCTACACCAGCTCCTCCTGTAGGTCCGGCACTTGGACAGCATGGTGTAAACATCGTACAGTTTACAAAAGAATTTAACGCAAGAACTGCTGACCAGGGAGATTTAATCATTCCGGTTGTTATTACTGTTTATGCGGACAGAAGCTTCAGCTTCATAACAAAAACTCCGCCAGCTGCTGTATTACTGAAGAAAGCCTGCAAGCTTAAATCAGGATCTGCAGTTCCGAACAAGACAAAAGTAGCTACCATTTCCAAGGCTGAGTTACAGAAGATTGCTGAATTAAAGATGCCAGATTTAAACGCAGCATCAGTTGAAGCAGCTATGAGCATGATCGCTGGTACCGCAAGAAGCATGGGTATCACGGTTGAGGCTTAAGTTTCTTAGCAATCGACGTTTTGTAACGTGGGAGGGAAAATCCCCGACAATACCACTAGGAGGTTATTTAGAATGAATAGAGGAAAAAGATACGCAGAGGCAGCTAAGACAGTAGATCGCGCTGTTCTCTACGATGCACCAGTAGCAATCTCTTTAGTTAAGACGAATGCAAGTGCTAAATTTGATGAAACCATTGAAGCTCATATCAGAACCGGTTGTGACGGACGTCACGCAGACCAGCAGATCCGTGGTGCCGTAGTTCTTCCTCACGGTACAGGTAAGACTGTCCGCATCTTAGTTTTCGCTAAGGGTGCCAAGGCTGATGAAGCACAGGCTGCAGGAGCAGACTTCATTGGAGCAGAGGAATTAATTCCGAAGATCCAGAACGAAGGCTGGTTGGATTTTGATGTAGTTGTTGCTACTCCAGACATGATGGGTGTAGTTGGTCGTTTAGGACGTGTCCTTGGACCTAAGGGCTTAATGCCAAACCCAAAAGCTGGTACAGTTACCATGGATGTAACAAAAGCAATCAATGATATCAAAGCTGGTAAGGTTGAGTACAGACTTGATAAGACAAATATTATCCACGTGCCAGTTGGAAAAGCTTCTTTTACAGAAGAACAGTTAGCGGACAACTTCCAGACGCTTATTGATGCAATCGTCAAAGCAAAACCAAGTACAGTTAAAGGTGCTTATTTAAAGAGCGTTACACTTGCTTCCACTATGGGACCTGGCGTAAAGCTGAATGTAGCAAAGTTAATGGGCTAATTTTGCTTTGTGGTTGACATGTATTATAAATAATGTTATACTAACCAAGTATTAACTGCCGAAGACAGCAGGTGCCGCAAGGCATAAGGTGATAACGCCTGCCGAGGAATATGCAAGAATCATTTTTAATAAATGAATTGTAAACCTCTCTGTCTTTTTGTCAGAGAGGTTTTTCTTTTAGCCTTCAGGCTAATCGGACTTCCTTTGCAGTTTATACGAACAGGCTTTTGCAGGCAACTGCAGAGCTTAGACTAAACAGGAGGTAAACCATAATGGCAAAAGTTGAATTAAAACAGCCAGTAGTAAACGAGATTAAGGAATTACTGGAAGGCGCTGAGACTGCAGTAGTTGTAGACTACCGTGGCATCACCGTTGCTCAGGATACAGATCTTCGTAAGAAATTAAGAGAGGCTGGAATTTCTTACAAGGTATATAAGAATACCATGATCCGTTTTGCTGCTAAGGGAACAGCGTTTGAAGGTCTGGATCCAGTTCTGGAAGGACCTACAGCAATTGCTGTATCCAAGACAGATGCGACAGCTCCGGCAAGAATCCTGGCTGAATTCGCTAAGACAGCTCCTGCTCTTGAAATCAAGGGTGGTGTTGTAGAAGGCGTTTTCTATGATGCAGCAGGTATGCAGAAGATTTCTGTTATTCCTTCCAGAGAGATCCTTCTTGGAAAGTTACTGGGAAGCATCCAGTCTCCTATCACAAACTTTGCACGTGTTCTCAAGCAGATTGCAGACGGACAGGGCGCAGAGGCATGATTTACTTAATGAAGGCAAACGAATGTGCAGCCTGAATTTAGTAAATCAGCCGTTCGGTGAGCCAAAGGCGAACCGAACTTCCATTAAAAAAAACAAATTAATTACGGAGGTATATTATCATGGCAAAGTTAACAACAGCTGAATTTATCGAAGCGATCAAAGAGTTATCTGTATTAGAATTAAATGAATTAGTAAAGGCATGTGAGGAAGAATTTGGTGTATCTGCAGCAGCAGGCGTAGTAGTTGCAGCAGCAGGTCCTGCAGCAGAAGCAGAAGAGAAGACTGAATTCGACGTAGAATTAACAGAGGTAGGTCCTAACAAAGTTAAAGTTATCAAAGTTGTACGTGAAGCTACTGGCTTAGGCTTAAAGGAAGCAAAAGATGTAGTTGATGGTGCTCCTAAGGTATTAAAGGCTGGCGCTTCCAAAGAAGAAGCAGATCAGATCAAGGCTTCCTTAGAAGCAGAAGGCGCAAAAGTTACTTTAAAGTAATTGATTGTTCAGCCAATATTAACAGGGTCCATACCTTTTTAAACAGGGACAGGACCCTGTTTTTGATTTATGTAAATATTAGTTTAGTCTTGACATTTTTGCGTTTTCGGGGTAGAATATACGTGTAATATCGAATGGAGTTATGATTTCACATATTTTTGTAAGTCATTATTTTCGGATGATGATTTACAAAAATATGTGATTTTTTGTTTCAGGCGATATATCAAATTATTTTTTATTTATTAGGAGGTACGCGTTATGAACAACGGTACAGTAAAATGGTTTAATGGTGCTAAGGGATATGGTTTCATCGTAAATGATGCAACAGGCGAGGAAGTATTTGTACACTTCTCTGGAATCGTTTCTGATGGTTACAAGACTCTTGAAGAAGGTCAGAAAGTAACTTATGAAACAACAGAAGGAAACCGTGGTCTGCAGGCAGTTAATGTTTGCATGGCTTAATCAGAACTTCATCTGTTAAATAAGCCTTTTAAGGGCTGTCTCCACTACTGTGGCAGGCAGCCCTTTTTGCATATGTGGAAAGTTCTTAACTGGATTCAATCTGATTAGAATAGAGGTGCTTGATTGTGTCTATGGTTTGTGTAATTCCCAGCTGGCTGATGTTAAACAGAATTTTGTGGGATTCAATGCTTCCCCAGGTTCGATCGGTGTAGGTTTCGTAGTACTGCTTTCGTCGGTGGTCCATTTTTTTAATGGATGCTTCCGCTTCCTTTTTGGAGATATGATAGCGTTTCGTAATACGCTCTGTACGGTCTTCTAGTGATGCATAGACAAATAGATTCAAACATAGTGGATTATCCCGCAGTACGTAGTCGGCGCACCTCCCTACAAAGATGCATGGTCCTTTCTTTGCAAGATTTTCAATGATTTTACTTTGTGTCTCAAACGTGCTGTCATTTAATGGAATTCTTCTTGGGGCAAAACCATTGTAGCGGTATGCAGAGAGAAATGTGTTAAAAACTGATTCATCTACCGTCTCAACGGTAATTTCCGAAAGTCCCAGTTTTTCGGCGGCCATTTCTACCAGATCCCGGTCATACAACGGAACCCCCAATTCTTCAGAAAGTCTGGATGCGATCTCGTGTCCTCCGCTGCCGAACTGGCGCCCGATCGCAATGATCCTGTGCTCCATTTAAATCCGCTCCTTCCCTTAGGGATTGTACACAATATTTAAAAATATACTTCTAATATATCTTAATTATAGCGCTTTTTAGAAGGAAAAGATAGAAAAAAACAGTAATATTCTGGTATTATTTTCTCCTCTATGACCATAGATTGATTAATAAAAGCAGAAAGCCGGCTTGTGGGTTTATGAAAATAAAATGGAAAGTGGCCTGTTTTTTGACGGTCATTGTCTTAGATATCATTATTGCAGGAGCGTTATATTATAACTATAATGAGGCGCGGCAGATCCTGTTTCTTCCGGTAGACTCCGGGGGAGAGGCAAAGGAGGATGTTCGGGAACAGTTTTCAGGGAGCAAGCAGATTGCACTGACGTTTGATGATGGACCTCATTCTGTTTATACTCCGTTACTTTTGGACGGTCTTCGTAAAAGGGGTGTCCATGCTACCTTTTTTCTTCTGGGAGAGAATGTAATCGGTAAAGAATCAATTGTGAAGCAGATGCAGGAAGATGGGCATTTAATCGGGAATCATGGGTACAGCCACGTTCAGATGAATAAGGAGGAGGTATCCAATGCCTGTGAGCAGATAGAAGAAAACAATCGTCAGATTGAGGCAATTACAGGAGTCAGGCCCCAGTACCTACGGCCGCCCTATGGATCGTGGAATGAGAAGCTGGAGTGCACAACCAATATGACGGTGGTACTGTGGAATATGGATACGCTGGATACGGTTAGAAAATAATGGATTGAGGGGTTTACTTAATGCTATATATCTGATAGAATGATATTGCTTAAATCTAATTCATTTCTTTGATTGTGTTATCTGTTTTAAATCCAAATTATTTAAATTTTATTTTCCTGATTTATTTGAAATTTCTTTTTTTCTTATTGCAGTATCATTTTTCTTCGTTTTCTAATTTTCCATTATATGGGTATATGTCTCTGAGTCTTATGGGTTAAGGCGAATGGCGTTCTTTCCCGTTTCTTTGTGTATTTTTTCTTTTACTCCCGGGTGTGACAATGCTTGTTCAGATATAACCAAATACAAGAAAGGAGGTGTTAAGACAGTCAATGAAATGAAGCTGGAACTACAATTTAAGCAGAAATAATTGATGTTTAATGAATGGAGGAGAATATGAATCGAGTAATTTTAATGGGAAGATTAACCAGAGATCCTGAAGTAAGATATTCACAAGGCGAACGTACAATGGCAATTGCCAGATACACGCTGGCCGTTGACCGCAGAGGGCGTAAAAGTCAGGATGGCAATGAAACAACCGCGGATTTTATTAACTGCGTATCGTTTGATAAGACGGGAGAATTTGCGGAGAAATACTTTCATCAGGGAATGAGAGTGTTGGTCACAGGAAGAGTTCAAACAGGAAGTTATATTAATAAAGACGGAATTAAAGTGTATACGTTTGAAGTGATTGTAGATGAACAGGAGTTTGCGGACAGTAAGAATGCTGGTGCGGGAGGACTCCAGACCGTTTCAAGGCCAGATCCGTCGGGTGCAATGGGGGATGGTTTTATGAATATTCCGGATGGACTTGATGATCCGGATCTGCCATTTAGTTAAATCAGATTGATTAGAATGAAAAGATTAATGATTAATACCTTTTTTTTAACCGTCTTTGTATTTCTGACAGGGTACTTTAACCAGTCATTTGGGGCAGAAAGAACCGTTGAGATAAAGAAAGAATTTCAAACAACACTTAAGGAGAATGACGGGAGCAGTCAGTTTGAGGAGGTGATCGAAAAAGAGGGGATAAAATACCAGTTAAAGTCCCTGCATACGGACCGTGTGGAGATGATTAATCCGGCTGCAGGCATAACAATTGATTCCGCACCGTTTGTGGGCAGTCCAAAAGGGTATGAACCCAGGGAAACAATAGAAAAGGACGGAAAAAAATATCATTTAACTGCCAGTGAGATACTGGATATTACTACAGAAGAAAAAACGGAATATACGGAGTCATCTGTATATTACAATGGCGTGGAATATATTGACCGTCTGCCGGAGGAAGCAGAGGTTCAGGTAATGAAGGAAGAATTGAATCTGGAGTTGTCAGTAAAACTACCTGCAGTTTCCTTTGAAGAAGAAAGGAATTACTGGGCCTATGATTTTGCCTTTCCCATTACAGTTTCCGGCTATCAGGAGAATTCCTATTTGTTGGGTAATACAGAAATACCCAATGGAGCTTCTCTGATTGACTATACAGAAGCGTTTTTGAATTATTTAAATTTACCTCAGGATTATTATGAGATAACAAACATTTCATGGGATGATGAACCTGAAAAACATCATGGGGATACGATCCGCAGAGCTCGTGCCAGCGGCAGGAAAAGAGTGAAAGATATCAGAGGTATTTATGGAGGGGAGGTAACGTTTCCTTCCGTACAGGCAAAGATCTATCGTGGAATCTATGAAGAAGAGGGGGCGGAGAACAAAACTGGCCATATGGTCTACAAAAAGAGTGTGACGGCTGTCTATGAACCACAGACAGGCACAGGATTTAGAAAGATATTAATATACCTTTATACAATAACTGTTGAATTGACTGTCTTTTTACTGGTATTACTTGTTATACTGGTCATTATTAAAAAGAAAAAGAGGCCTGTCTCTAAGGATTAAATATCAATGCCTGTCATATATTGAAACAAGTATATATGAATGAGGTGTAATCGTACTGCATGAGGGTAGAAAATATTTATCCTGTCTACAAAAGCAATCACGAAAGAGAGGAAGCTGTACAGAAGGTTTATGATGAGCTTCAACTCATTCTATTTCATAAATCACAATCCGAAAAAAAATGTTCTTCAGATGCAAAGAAGGGAAATTTATAAAGTCATATGGATGCGATTTATGCCAGACAGTCAATTGATAAAAAAGACAGTCTCTCCATTGAGACGCAGTTGAGCTTTGCAAAAGGCATGGCAATTGGTGAGCCCGAATTATACATTGACAGAGGAATATCAGGAAAAGATGTGGTGCACAGACCAGAATTTTTAAGATTGTTAAACGACATTAAGAAAGGGACCATTAACAGAATCCTTGTTTATAAGCTGGACCGTTTTACGCGCTCCCTTCTGGACTTTACAAATACCTGGGAATATTTAAGCAAATATAAGGTGGAATTTATTTCTGTTACGGAAAATTTTGATACCTCAACACCCATTGGGAAGGCAATGATATTTATAATGGCTGTATTTGCCCAGATGGAGCGGGAACAGATTTCTAAGAGAGTCTATGACAATTATTATGACAGGATTGAACTGGGACGCTGGCCGGGAGGTCCTGCACCTTATGGTTACAGTAATACAACAATCACACAGGGAGATCAAAAGGTATCCTCTCTGAAATTAGAAGATAATATAAAGAACCTGGAAGAGATTATGAAGGTTTACGCTTATCCGACTACCAGTCTGGGAGATATCGGGCGAATGATGACAGCAAAGCAATGTCCCGGACCCAACAGCAGCAAATGGTCTCCCTGTTCCGTTGGGCGGGTAATAAGAAATCCGGCCAGCGTGAAATGTGACCATGCTGTTTATACATATTTTAAAAATCTGGGAGTAAATATCATCAATCCTCTTAAGGATTTTAACGGAGAGCATGGCGGTATGCTGGTGGGAAAAAAAGGAGCGGTGACAAAGGGAGCACTGGATTCTAAAGGGGCTACTTTTGCTATTGGTAACTGGCCGGGATATATTGATTCAGCATTATGGCTCAGCTGTCAGAAAAAGCTGGATACCAATGAAAAGGTAGCCTCAAATGAAGGTCTGCGCAACAGCTGGCTGACTGGTTTGATGAAATGCGGGGATTGCGGGAGATCAGTGATGGTCCGGAAATATAAGCGCAAATCAGATGGAGAGATAGTCAGGACCTTACGGTGCCGCGGAAAGGATTTCCTTGATTGCGATTTAAAACCTCAAATGAGGATCGAACAGATCGAGGGTTCTGTTCAGATTGAATTGGAAAAACTACTGGCTGGCTGTAAACCGGCCCCTTTTAATAATACCAATGAAACCAATGAACTGGAACTGGAGCTGATCCGGATTGATGAAGCTGTTATAAATTTGATGCAGGTTCTTAAGACTAAAGCTGTTAGCACTTTGACGGTGGATTATATTAATCAGGAGCTGGAAAAACTGACGGAAACAAAGGGAAAATTAATGGAGGAAAAAAATAATAAAATAAGAGAATTCATAGTTCCTCCGAAAATTATTTTTTCCGAATTAAATAGTGATGATAAAAGGGCTGTCGCTTTTTCTTATCTGGAAACAGTGATAGTTTATGAAGATTTTATCAGTTTGATATGGAAAAAGTAAGCATCCGCAGCAAGTAAACTGTGGATGCTTCTTTGCGCTGCTTACCACACAATCATGGAACTCATATAATCTACCATTTGATCAATGGAACTCTTCATGCCGTTTTGAAGCCACCACATGATTAAGGCAATGGCAGCTCCCGTATAATATTCCGACATGATGGCAATAGGAACGGAATTGGGAACACCTGACCGCTTCTCATCCATACGGAAACACCGGTCAAGGTAGGTGCGTACCGTATTTCTTAAAAGACCGGCCATAAAGTCATTTTTTATATGAGAGGCACTCTGGACAAAAAAATCCTTATAATTACTGGCATATTCAAACATCTGGCGGATGATACGCCGATAATATTCTTGTTCTGATTCTCCCTCTTCAATATGTAATTCTATAAATTTTCTTTGTTCTTCTGAAAACATCGTCTCCAAAAGCTGGTACTTATCCTCAAAATGCTTATAGAATGTAGTGCGGTGAACCATGGCTTTTTTGCAGATATCGGTCACGGTAATCTCTTCAAACGGTTTTTTCAATACCAGTTCAAAAAGAGCTTCACTAAGAAATCGGCAGGTTCTTTGCATACGCAGGTCAATTGTCTGGTCTTCCATTGATAGTTCTCCAATCTACAATTGTTGGAAAAATGTAGTTTAGGCTACACTTTACAAAGTTTGTTTCTTGATTTTTCTCTTAAAAAATAATATCATGCAATCCAACAGGTGTAAACAGAAAACCGATGAAAAAGAGCGGCAATGATAAAGGAGACAGGCAATGATAGTGAGAATGAGAATATTCATATGGGCAGCTGTTTTGTGTGCATTGCTTCTTACTGGCTGCAATGACAAGCAGGAAAAGAAAGAGGTTAGAAGTATTTCTGTTGCAACTGTGAGTGATGCGGCTTATACGGACACATTAAATGTAAGCGGTAATGTAACTCCGGTTGAAACTGCAAATCTGTCTTTTAAGCTTGATGGGAAACTGAAGGAGGTATATGTGCGGGAAGGTGATGCAGTAGAAATGGGACAGAAGGTGGCAGAACTTTCCATGGAGGATTATACGCTGCAGGTAAGGGCGGCCCAGGCACAGTTGCGGGCAGCTGAGGCACAGTATGCAACGGCAAAGATGCAGCTGGATACAGATGTGCCGTCAAAAATCGCCCAGGCTAAAGCACAGTTTGTGCTCACTCAGAAAACCTATAACAGGGTAAAGGTTCTGTATGAAGCGCAGGCAGTATCCCAAAGCGATCTTGATGAAATATCAGCAAAGCTTGCTGCAGATTCTGAGACGTATCACCAGGCACTGGAAGGGAAAAATATGGCAGCTGCGCAGCTTGAGGCAGCAGCAGCCCAGAAAGACCAGGCAGCAGCAGCTGCTGATAAGGCAGTCAGGGACCTGGCAGATACTTCACTGAACAGCCCCATGAGCGGAGTGATATTAAAAAAGCTTATGAATGGCGGTGAGACAGCCGCCGCAGGGTATCCGGTTGTTGTGATAGGAAGAACGGATGAGGTTTACATAGAAGTTGGTGTTCCGGATGAGCAGATCAACCAGATAAAATATGGACAGAGTGCCGACGTTTCCGTATACGGCATTGATACCGCGTTTAAAGGAAGCGTTTCAGGGATCGGTGCGTTAGCAGACAGCAATACCCGGACATTTACTGTTAAAATCCGTGTAAAGAATCCAACAGGTGAATTAAAGCCGGGAATGATTGCCAGTGTCATTCTCCATACAGGTTCACAAAAAGCAGTTTTGATTCCATTAGACAGTGTCTTGCAGAGGGCAGATGGAAACGTGGTATTTGTATATAATTCTGTCAGTAATACGGTAAGCAGAAGAATCGTGACAACCGGTGAAATCCGGGACAATTCCATTGAGATTCTTTCCGGATTGGAATTTGGAGATCAGATAGTAACAGAGGGTCAGTTTTTATTATATGACGGCGATTCTGTTCAGCTTGCAGGGGAGGTTCAGCCATGATTGCCTGGAGTGTTAAGCATAAAAGTATTCTTGCTCTGCTGACCGGCCTGTTTATGATACTTGGTATTTATGCTTATATCGTAATGGAGCGGCAGGAGAATCCGGAAGTGACCAGTCCGGTTGCTTCCGTCACCTGTATCTATCCGGGGGCAAGTCCGGAAGATATAGAAAAGCTGATTGTTAAGCCGATTGAAGATAAAATTGATACGATTGCGGGCATAAAGAAGCTGGATAGTTATTCTGTAGATTCAGCCGGAGTCATTCAGATCACGCTGAAAGATATGAGTGACAGTGAAATTAATAAAAAATGGGATAAGCTGAGGGAAAAGATTGATGAGATTAAACCAGAGCTGCCTTCTGATGCCCAGGCTCCTGTCATAAAAACAGACTTTTCAAGCTCTTATGGACTGATTCTGGGACTCTCCGGAGCAGATAATACCAATCAGGAGATGGCTGATGTTGCCAGGCAGATGAAAAATATATTTTCCGGGGATTCTGACGTAAAGGCTGTGGACATTATGGGAGATGAAAAACAGCAAATTGAAATTGATTTAAATATGTCTAAGCTTCAGCAGTACGGAATTTCTCCTGCCGCAGTAGCTACACAGCTGGGTGCCCGTAACATTAATATTCCAGGAGGAAATCTGGAACTTACTGGCACTAAGATTCCGGTGCAGGTTTCCGGGGAATATAAGTCCATGGAGGAAATAAAGAATACAATTGTATCCGTATCAACAGATTCCGGTACTCCGGTGTATTTAAAAAATGTAGCTGAAGTTCTTCAGACACCAGTAAAACCGGAAAAACAGGTATCTGTCAATGGACGACAGGGAGTTCTGATCGGCGTAAAATATGCGGTTGGAATTAATATATTAAATGTTGAAAAGCGTCTTCAGGACAAAATCCATGAATTTGAAAAAACAAAGCTGTATGTGGGAATGGAACTGACAGAACTAAATAATCAGGCCGGTTTTGTAAAGGGTTCTATTGATATGTTTGCAGATAATCTCATTGAAGGAATCCTTCTGGTTTTTGTGGTTGTTCTGCTGGCCATGGGGGTGCGCTCTGCTGCAGTTGTTTCTATCCCCATACCAGTTATCTGTATTTTTGTATTCGGATATATGTATCTGACGAGAATTCCTCTGCATCAGGTAGCTGTGGCTTCACTCATGATCTCACTGAGTTTAATGGTTGCAAATGGGATTGTTGCAAACGATAACATTCATGTTTATCTGGCTAAGGGTGAGACACTCACAAATGCCTGTATCAGTGGTGTAAAGGAAGTAGGAATCCCTATTTTAACCTCCTCTCTGACCACAGTCGCTTCCTTTCTCCCGCTGGCAATGATGAACGGAGATGCAGGAAAATTTGTGAAAACATTACCTATTCTGGTCAGTGTGGCACTTGCAGGTTCTTATATAACATCTCTGACTATTGTTCCGGCGCTGGGACATCTTCTTTACAGGCAGCAGACAAAGGATAAGCCTGTAAAAACAGAACCGTCCAAATTTACTGTCTGGAAACAAAAGATAGAAGAGAAGCTGCATCTAAAAGTGTTTTTAGTAAAAGGCAAGGAAACTTATGGCCGTCTGCTGAATTTTTCATTGAAAAAGCCACGTGCCATTCTTCTGTTTTTTGCTGCTCTGCTAGTGGTTTCTTTCCTGGTAGTGCCGACCTTGTCTGTACAGCTGTTTCCCCCTGTGGAGCGTGATCAGTATGTGCTGAACGTAACTACCCAGGATGGCAGTACCCTTGAGAAGACTCTGGATCAATGCAAAAAGGTGGGGGCTGTATTGAAGAAAGAAAAATCCATACAATCCTTTGCAAGTACTGCTGGCGATGGTTTTATGAAATATTATGTTACCTTTGAGCCGGAACAGCAGGCGACCAATAAAGCGCAGTTTCTGATCAATGGAACCAGAGAGGAGGCGGCAGCTGTGGAAAAGAAAATTCTTAAAGAGGTTCCAGGAGTCAGCACTACCATTAAATATTTAGAAATCAGCCTTCCTCTGACCTATCCTATTCAAGTGCGGATATCAGGTGATGATATCCAACAGCTGCGGAGTATTGCAGCCAAGATTGAGGACCGGTGCCGTAATGTTCCAGGGACACGCAATATTGAGGATAACTATGGAGATAACAGTTACCGCCTGAATGTGAATGTAAATGAGGAAAAGGCCAACCTCGTAGGAATTACCAACTACGATGTAGCAAGTACTGTTCGAATGGCAGTAAATGGTTTAGAAATATTAAAAATGAAGCAGAAGGATCTGGAGAAAGATTCGCTTCCGGTTATTGCCAAAATCTCTGATAAAGATAAAACAAGCCGGGAAATACTAAATACAATATTTCTGACTTCACAGGTCACAGGGAAGAATGTGCCTCTGACCCAGATTGCAACAATACAGACTCAGTCTTCCTTAAACCAGATTATCCGCAGAAACAGCCGGCGTACCATTACCATTGGCAGTTATGTAGAGGAAGGATATAACACGGAAGCAGTGATGGAAAATGTGGAAAAAAGCATGGAAGGTCTTCCTCTTCCGGACGGTTACACACTGGAATATGGCGGTGAAAGTGAGAACAGCAGTGATGCATTTTCTTCCATGACGATGCCCACAATCATCGCAGTGATTTTAATCTATATCATACTGGTATTCCAGTTTGGAGATCTCTTAGAGCCGCTGATTATAATGGGTACGATACCACTGTCCTTTATTGGAATTATCTGGGGATTAAAATGGATGGGTTATCCCATTGGATTTATGGCCCTTCTGGGGGCAATCAGCCTTATGGGGGTGGTTGTAAATAACGGTATTGTGCTTCTGGATTATATTAAGGTACTTATACCGGAGTCCAAAAGCAATCAGGATGCCATTGTTAAGGCTTGTGAAACGCGTATGCGCCCCATAATGATCGGAATGATAACTACAGTTTTCTCTCTTCTTCCTCTTATGATTTCAGGGGGGCCCCTGTGGGCACCTATGGCTACTGCAGTTATATTTGGTATTATTCTGTCCACGGTTTTAACCATGATCGTGATTCCCTGCGCCTATGCATTGATTGCTTCCAGGCGTGTAAAATAAAAATCTTAAAAGGCTTTGTTCGAAATTTCAAGAACAAAGCCTTTTTAATACAGAAAAATAGCTGCAGTTCTTATATTTACTTAAAAAATATGTTATTATATTGTAAATATTTGAAAACGGGAGGGACTATGGAAAATCATAAAAAAATAATTGATACCATAAATGAATACTGCCACAGGCATCCCGGCGCTTATGAAGCCCGGCCGTTTGGGGAGTATCCGATTTGTTACAAGGTAATGGGGAAGATATTTGCGCAATTTAATCCACAGAAAAACTTTTATAAGATGACCTTAAAGTGTGTCCCGGAAAAAGCATACCTTTATCGTCAGCTTTATCCGGGAATCATAGTAAGAGGATACCATTGCCCTCCCGTACAGCAGCCACACTGGAATACCATAGATTTAGATTCATTTCCTGATCAGGATTTACTGTTTCAGATGATTGATGAAGCTTATGAGACTGTGATAAATAAATTAAGTAAAAAAAATAAGGAAAAGTTACGCAGTCTGTCTGTGTTGGAGTTTCGGGATACCGATGGCGCTGATCCTGATTTTGCAATGCTTTGCGGCAGGCTGGACCATACTCTCAATGAGATTGTTGGAGTTCAATATCAAAGAAGCAAGTATGACAAGTTTAATCAGAGAGACAGCATTCATGATGTGATTGTGGCATATCGTGATGGAGAGCCGGTGGCATGTGGAGCGTTTAAGCTGTTTGATGATAATCATGCGGAAATAAAGAGGGTCTTCGTTGATCAGGGGCACCGTCATATGGGATTGGGAGCAGAATTGATTCGGAGATTAGAGGCTAAGGCAAAGATGAGCGGTTATAGGTGGTGTATTCTGGAGACTGGAAGAAATTTTGAAGCAGCTTATGCCATGTACAAAAAAGCAGGTTATCAGGTTATCCCTAATTACGGTCAGTATGAAGGGATGGAGGATTCCGTTTGTATGGAACATAAAATTTAGAGGTGGATAAGTTATGGAAAAATATGAACTTGGTTTAAATAAAAAGTCTTTTTCTCTGTTCTTTAACGGAGGAGAAATCTGGTGTGAGCATTTGGATTCACTTTATGATCAGAAAGAACTGCTAAAGAAGAAATTTAGTCAGGATCTATTACAAATTGAAAAGCCGTCCGCCAGCTCCTTTGTTGTCGTAATTATGGATGAATCCAATGTTGACAGTGATTGTCTGGACTGGATTCTGTTTGAATTTTTTAAACTTAAAAAGCAGCTGCATAAAGTTGTGTTTGTGGGACTAAATATACAAATGAAAAGATATATGAAAAAGAAGAGTGCAGATACAAATTTTTTAATGATTTGTATGGATGATCTTGAAAAGGCAAAAGAGTGGCTGGTAAAGAAATAAAAAGGAGAGTATTATGAATAATAAAGAAATTATTGAGATTGCCACCCGCCTGGGTGCAGGTTACGGCAAAAGAGAACCGCGTTATTGCTGAAATGAATGATTGATAATATGGGGGATGCTAATGAAAATTGGTGTATATCAATTTGGGAGTACAGGGTGTATCAACAATAATTTGAATACTATTATAAAAGCAATTAATAAGGCGGCAGATCAGAACGTCAGAATTTTAGTATTTCATGAATGCGCTCTTTGCGGTTACCCACCTTTAGAAAATAGAATTAAAGAAATAAATGAGTCTGATTTAAATGAAGCATTACGTAAAATTGCTGATATGGCTGGAATATGTAAGCTTTATGTGGGAGTAGGAACTGTGAGGTTTGAAGGTGATAAGAGGTTTAATTCTCTTATCCTGTTTGATGATAGAGGCAGACAGGCGGGGCATTATGATAAAACTGCATTATGGGGGTGGGATAGCGAGAATTTTCAAAGAGGGAAAAACATAGGAATATTGGAAGTGGATGATCTGAAAATAGGATTTCGGATATGCTTTGATATTAGATTTCCTGAAAGTTTCAGAGAATTATATAAAAATGGAGTTGATCTGTGTTTTGTCAGTTTTTCAGATACGTCGATAGTAGACGACGAAGTACGTTATAACATTATTAAATCTCATCTTTTGACCAGAGCAGTAGAAAACGTCATGACGGTTGTGTCTGTAAATAGTATATCTAATTTTCAAACTGCACCAACGGCTGTTTTTGATCACAATGGGATTGTAATAAAAGAATCTAATAAAAACAAAGAGGAATTACTGGTGTATGAGTTCGTGAAGCCTTCAATATCGTTTGGTATGAAAGGACGCATTGAAAACAACCGCTACTATATGAATGGGGAGATAGTAACATGACAACTGTATATTTTGCTCGGCATGCCGGAATATTGATCTGGTCATTTATGGGGAGAGTTTAAGGGATATACAGGAAAGAAATATAAAAGCTCTGACGGACATTCTTAGAGAATATAAGGATGAAGCTGTGGTAATTGGAGCTCAAGGAACTGCATTAAGTACAGTTATTCATTACTACGATCAATCCTTTGGATTTGCTGAGTTTCAGCAGATTCGAAATTTAATGCCATGGATTGTAAAGTTTACATTTGAGGCTGAAGAATTTATGGGAATTGATTTAATAAATATCTTATAAAATACTAGCAACAGAATTAGGTGCTCAAAGGACCAGGAAGGACAAAGCTATGAGAGTGTTTGTTGTTTACTGTCATCCAAGCAAAAAGAGCTTTACTTATGAGATGATGCAGGAGTTTTTAAAGGGACTCAATGATGCAAACCATGAATTTATTGTATCTGATTTATATGAGATGAATTTTAATGCTGAGATATCAGAAAATGAATATGAAAGAGAAGCTTATTATAGATCGGATATTCCAGTAGCGGAAGATGTTATGGAAGAACAGCGCAAAATTCAGGAATCTGATGCAATTGTATTCATATATCCTGTTTTTTGGACGGAGGCCCCTGCAAAATTAGTGGGTTGGTTTGACCGAATATGGACGAGCGGTTTTGCATATAATCCAAATCCCCAAATAAAAATACTTAAGAAGGCATTATTTATTTTATCTGCAGGAAAAACAATGGAGTCGCTTAAAGAAACCGGCGAATCCGATGCAATGAGAATCGTAATGCTGGGGGACAGGATCAGAAACAGAGCCCTTAAAAAGGAAATGATTATATTTGATGGTACTACCCATTGGGATGAGGCACAACGAAAGGAACGATTAGCCGGGTATCTTAAAAATGCATATAAGTCAGGGTTAAATTTCTAAGACGGCAGAATCGTGGGGGATGGTTTAATATTATATGGGAATTGAAAAAATAGATGTCTGGAGAAGTGATTTATGTTAAGGAGTATAGACTTTTTAAAGAGTGATGAAATTTTTCTTAAGTTAGTAAAAAAAACAGTTGGCAATATCCATAGAGGCTGGCTTCCTGCATATCATTTTGAGATATATGATAGACAGGGAAACGAAGTGGGAGGGTGTGATTTACGTGTTGGACATAATGAAAATGTTTACTATGGAGGTAACATTGGATATCATATAGATGAGAATTATAGGGGACACCATTATGCGGGAAAGGCCTGCTTGTTACTGTTCCAGTTAGCTAAAAAACATAACATGGAGTATCTTATTATTACCTGCAATCCCGATAACCATGCTTCAAGGAGAACCTGTGAATATGCCGGCGGAACATTGGAGAAAATAGTACAGATACCAGATGATAATGATATGAGGAAAATCGGAGAAACGGAAAAATGTATTTATCGGTTTCATTTACAAGATTATTAATAATTAGTGAGGTGACCAACGATGAAAAATAATTTACATCTCTTTTTTGATTATATTTGCCCCTATTGTCTGAAAGCACATAACTATTTAAAAGAACTTCTTCCGGAATATCCGGATCTGACTATCGAATGGCATCCCTGTGAATCTCATCCAAGACCAGAACGGTATGGACCCCATAGTGATCTGTGCATACAAAGCTATTTTTACGCTCTTGATCATGGAATTAACGTTTTGGATTATCACGATCGTATGTACCAGGCAACCTTTAAAGATCATGTTAATATTGAGAGTGTCGATGCTCTTAGTGAATATGTCAGTGATCTGGTCGATGCTGAAAGCTTTAAAAAGTCTCTGCAGCAGGGAACTTACCTGGATAAACTCGCAGAGTCTAATGAACTGGCATTTGAACATTCCGGAGTATGGGCAGTCCCTGCATATAGAATGGGAACTTTAAAACTTGATGCAGTTGAAAATGTTGGAATTACCAAAGATCAGATTCGGGATTTTTTAGATAAAGTCAATTAACAAGATAATATAGGGGGGAATTGCATGTATGATGAAGTACTAACTAGAAACAGAAAAAGCTGGGATACCATGGCTGATACATGGTTTGGAACAACGGCTTTACCAGTATATGGGTGCCTTGCGCCTACAGAAACTGAATTAAAGCTGTTTCCTGACCTTGATGGAAAAAAAGTATTGGATATTGGCTGTGGCAGCGGACACTCTTTAAAATGGTGCGGTGATAACGGTGCATCAGAACTATGGGGACTTGATTTATCTCCAAAGCAGATTAATAATGCAGATACATATTTAAAACAGAATGGTTATAAAGCGGTGTTGTCTGCTTCTCCGATGGAAGAAATGGGGGAAATGCCCAGGAAGTATTTTGATATCGTATATTCTATATATGCGTTAGGCTGGACTCTGGATTTACCTAAAACAATCCGTAATATTTCCGATTGTATTAAACCAGGCGGTACACTGATTTTTTCATGGGATCACCCTTTGATGCGCTGCGTGGAAGCAAGGGATAATAAAATGTTTCTGGAAGGATGTAACTATCTTTCAGACAATATTTTTTCTTTTGAACTGCATGGAAATCCTGTAACGTTACAAAACAGGAAAATGTCTACGTGGATTAATACATTGGCGGAGGAAGGATTTAAAATCGAGAAAATAGTCGAGGAAACCAGTCAAAATGTATTAGAACAAGAGTATGAGTTTTCCAATAGCTACTATGCGCCAAGTCGTGCAAAATTATTACCTCTTTCTTTTATTGTAAAAGCAACTAAATTATAAAGGTAGATATACAAGTGGCAGTTAGGAGAAGAAAACAATCTTATGGAAAATGATTTAATAAAGAATCTTGATAAAATACATACAACTGAATTGGGATATCAAAGGATCAGAAGGAATCTGAATCTGGATATACCTGATTTAATTACGTGGTGCAAAAATGGAGTTGAACGTTCGGACAACATAAGCAGAAAAGGGAAGAACTGGTATGTGGCTGTTGATAATTGTATTTTAACTATTAACGCATTTAGCTTAACTATAATTACTGCCCATAAAAAGAAATAAGGACATGAATGAGAAATAAGGCGGGTTAAAATATGAAAATTGAAAGCACAAAACTTAAAGATATAAAAATTATTGAATATGATTCCAAATTTGATAACAGAGGATTTTCATACTGTATCTATAATAAAAATGAATTGGAGAATGCTGGAATTAATTTCGAGTATATAGAGGAACGGATCTATTTCTCGGAGAAAGCAGGTACGATTTACGGAATACATTTTCAGAACAATCCAATACTTGCACCTCATGACAAGCATGCACCTAAATTAGGAGAAAGTGATTTAAATCTATAAAAGTTAAGTGAATTAATTAACTGGTACGCAGGAGGTTGAAGTGATAATTACATATCGTATCCCAACACTGGATGAGATGAAAAAAGTCAGTGAACAAATCAATAGGAGCTATGTTTCCGCATATGAGGGACTTATGGATCATGAGTATTTATCAACACTAAAAACGGATCATTGGGAACCGGTTCTGAAGGAGAGTATCAGGAACGGAGGCACTTGCCTCATTGCAGAATGCGATGATAACATTATTGGTAGTACTGTGTTTGAAACTACTACAGTTGGCGATAAAACCCATGCTCAGTGGCATGCATTCTATCTTTTACCCCAGTATATTGGCATTGGAGCCGGACATTCGTTCTATCAGAGTATTGAAGAAGAAATGATACGTCAGAAATGTGAAAGCTGCACACTGGAAGTATTATCTTCCAATGAACGAGCGATTAAATTTTATACAAACCATGGCTTTAAAAAGACAGAAACTTTTGAAGTGGAAGAGAATGGCATGGTGTTATTATGTGATAAAATGATGAAAGATTTCAGGTAAGGAGCAATCTATGAAATTTGAGATGCTGGAAAATGTTTTGACTGTAAAAGATTATCAAAAACTTAGAACATCTGTGGGTTGGAGCGAGTTACCGGAACAGCAGATAGAGACTGCATTAAGAAATTCTTTATTTACAATAGCGGTCAAATATCAGGAACAGATTGTGGCTATGGGCAGAATTGTGGGAGATGGGTGTTATATCTGCTATGTTCAGGATCTGGTTGTTTTACGGGAATATCAGGGGAAAGGTATTGGAAAATGTATAATAGAAAGGCTTGTTTCTTATGTAAAGGAGCAGGGAATTCCAGATACAAATATTACTTTGGGACTCTTTGCCGCCACAGGGAAAGAAGGTTTTTATCAGAAACAGGGGTTTCATATCCGGCCAAGCGATAACAGAGGGGCTGGAATGGAAATTATAATACCCGTACGCCTATGGTAAAGCTGATGTCTATCCAAAATAAAAGGGGGAAAATCCAATGGTACATTTGGTATACTGCGATAATAAAGGTAAAAAGGGAGAGCGTGACTTAGACAAAATCATCTCCGGTACGAAGATGATGGTGGTAAGAGGGGCAGCTGGGCGTAAAATCCCTCATAGCAGAGTGTTTGAAGGTGAAAACGTTTATTTTATGGAAAAAGGAACAGGTGAAATCTCTGCGTATGCTGTTGTAAAGTCTGTCCAGAATTATGTAAAACTGGCAGATGAGGAGATATCAAAAGTTTTAAATGAGAATCAGGATAAACTCAATCTGACGGACAAGCAGAAAGAGCGCTGGCATAAAAAATGTTTGTGTCTGGTTGAATTCGGCGGAGTTCAGCAGATTGAACCACCGCTGCCCTTTGATCATCAGGGGAATATGGATGACTGGTTGATTATTGAACAGATTGAGGATGTAGTTGTTGGTACCAGTATTCCCTATAACTATGAAAAATCCAGGTTCTGACATTAGACGCTGGTAAGTAAACGCTGGAATTTATAGATTAAAATGAATAAGGAAATAATATGAAAATTTTGATATTTGGCGGTACAAGATTTTTTGGTATCCATACAGTAAATGAATTAATACAAAATGGACATGATGTCTCCATTGCAACAAGAGGAATCACGTCTGACAGGTTTGGCAGCAGTGTCAATAGAATTTTTCTGGACCGGAACAATCAGGAGAGTATGAAACAAAGACTTGCCGGAACACATTATGATGTGGTGATTGATAAACTGGCATATTGCTCTAACGATATGAAACAGATATTTGATGTTATTGATTGTGATAAGTATATTCAGATGTCCAGTACCGCTGTTTATGATCCCAAGCGCTGGAATACCGTGGAAGAGGACTTTAATCCTAAGGATAAAGAACTGGTCTGGTGTTCAAGAATAGATTTTTCATATGATGAAATAAAAAGACAGGCCGAACGTGCGTTATGGCAGAGATACCCAGACAGAAAAATCATTTCAGTCCGATATCCATTTGTATTGGGAAAAGATGGAATAAGGCAATCCTTGTGGCAGATGGAGAGAACGGTCCATTCAATAATGAACCTGAATATAGCATAAACACAGACCGGGCGAAACAGTGCGGATTTGCTTTTACCAATGTTAAAGACTGGATCTTTGATCTGGTTGATGAGTATTTGTCCGATATTACATATGAAAGGAAATAGAAAAATGTTTCGATACGTACATACTAATATTATTGCAAAAGACCCTGATATACTGATTGCCTTTTACAAAGAAGTGTTTCACTGCAAAAGTATCGGAGAGGAAAGGGATTTAAAAGGACAGTGGCTGGACAGGCTGACATGTCTAAATAATGCCCATATCATAGGAGAACACTTATTACTCCCAGGCTATGGTGACGATCATCCCACATTAGAAATATTTTCCTATAATGCAGTCAGAGAGACCGTAATGGGAGAATTAAATCGCCCTGGTATTGCACATATTGCATTTGAAGTTGACGATGTAGAGACAACCCTGGAATTAATGATACGTGCGGGAGGAAGCCAGGTTGGAGAATTGGTTACGGCCGAATATCCCAATGATACAAAAGCTGTCTTTGTCTATGCCAGGGACCCGGAAGGCAATATTATTGAGCTGCAAAGCTGGATGTAGAAAGCGAAATGGAAAATCTACGGTATACAATGTAGGAATTGAGTGAATAAATAAGGAAAGGTAAAAAATGCATATTCAATTTGAAAACAGATATTATTCTGATGATGCTATGGTACCAGAGTATGTACATAAGGTGCTATGCAGAAGAATCTATTTCATGGGAGCTGTATTTATCCCCATTGCACTTATCATGACTGGTATTATGATGAGTAAACAAAATTACATCATGACTGCAGTCTTCGGGGTCTGCCTGTTCATTATTACCAGCACAATTCTAATTACTCCCCCTATGGCAATAAGACAATTGAGAGAAATTGATTACCAGCTGCATAATGGAAAGAAGCCTGAAGCAGTTATACAGTTTGGTGAACATATTTCCATAACTCAGGGGACATTTTCTTTAACGATTGAATACTTCCAGATTATAAAGACATATGAATTAAAACATTCGTTTGTTCTGATGTTTGCTAAAAATAATGGAATTATTATTGATCCAGCTGGTTTTAACGTAGGTTGTTATAATGAATTCAAAGAATTTATAAGAATAAGATGTATTAATTGATAATTGTATTATTAATAGAATATAGTTAAAATGTTAATTAATAGTCAAAAAATACCAAAAAAATACCAAATAATATACAAAAATATCCTTAATTACCTCTTTTTTCAGTCGATATTATCATAAGAGCTGAAGAAATACCGGCTGACTAAATGAGTGGAGGTAAAAGCTATGAACATAAAAAGGTGACCTTAGAGCAGTTGAATACGTCCTTTCAGGAAGATTTTCAAATCTGGCTCAATGCATATGATGTAAAAAGTGGAACCGGAGATATGGAACTGTCGCTATCCAGCTTTAATAAAGCGCGAGAGAATATTAATCTGATGACAGAACTGCTTGAGACCTATGCTAATACACGGTCTGCTGAAATTGAAAACAGTGTAACCCAGAGTATACGGACGTCGGTTATTTTTATAGCTGCAATTATATTTTTAATCGCTCTTTTTTCTATTCAGACTATCCGTTATTTAAAGATAAATATCCAGTATATTACAGGAATCAGCAAACGGATTGCCCGGGGAGAATTATCCCTTGAAATAGATGAAAGAAAAATCACAAGAGATGAACTGGGTCAGCTTTGTGAGGCAACCGGTCAGACGCTTCGTCAGCTGAATGAATATAATTCCTATATCAATGAAATTACTCAGGTACTGGATACTATGGCTGGGGGAGATATGAGAGTTGCATTAAACCAGGAGTATAGCGGAAGATTTTCCTCGATAAAAAATTCCCTGCTTGGAATTTCCTCCTCTCTGAACAAAACACTGTCCACCATAGCAGATTCTTCCAGGCATGTGGATGACAGCTCCAGGCAGATTTCTGACACTGCACAGTCTCTGGCCCAGAGTACGACGGAGCAGGCAAGCTCAGTAG
Organism: Clostridium boliviensis; assembly: GCF_033342255.1. Lineage (NCBI taxonomy): Bacteria > Bacillati > Bacillota > Clostridia > Eubacteriales > Clostridiaceae > Clostridium > Clostridium boliviensis. Next base: position 252,662 of record NZ_JAWONS010000216.1, on the reverse strand, counting down.
AAGAATTATCGGCTTCCATTGCAGATGTAGCTCAACTGGTACATAAGAATGCAGACAGTGTGACAGAAGCGGCTGATTATATTGGAGAGACAGTTCAGGATATTAAAGAGAGTAATGATTCTATGAAGCAGATGCTTGTTTCTATGGAGGATATTGGCAATTCCTCTGGTGAAATCAATAAGATTATTTCAGTAATTAATGATATTGCATTTCAAACCAATATTCTCGCGCTAAATGCTGCCGTTGAAGCAGCCAGAGCAGGTTCTGCAGGAAAAGGGTTTGCAGTTGTTGCGGATGAGGTCCGGAATCTGGCTACCAAATCTGCCGAAGCAGCACAGCAGACCTCTTCGCTGATTGAAAATTCCATTAAGGCAGTCTCAGATGGTTCGAAATTAGCAGAAAATACAGCTGCCGCGCTGGAACGGGTATCCGCAAAGACCTACCAGATTCATGATATTATACTCAAAATCAAGGATGCATCCTCAGAGCAGTCTGTTTCTATTACCCAGATTAATCAGGGGATTGAGCAGATTTCATCGGCTGTACAGACGAATGCTGCAACTGCGGAGGAAAGCGCTGCTTCCAGTGAAGAATTGTCGGGGCAGGCGGCATTATTATACAGTGAGGCGGGTAAGTTTAAGCTTTCGGACGTATAAAATTCTCTACCTAAGGTAGTATAATTTAAGATGTGCCCGGACTGTTATCTACGGTCCGGGCTGTATTTATTTTTAAACACCCGTTTTATTGTTAAATTTTACTACTTAAGCTATAATCTTTTTATAGATAAAGTAATATAAAATGGAAATATGGAAAAACTGCATAAAAAATAGGTTACGGAGGTAGAAAGCATGTTTGAGCCAATGATTACTGCATTAAAAAAGCAAACCAGACGGATCGTTTTTACAGAGGGGACTGATCCAAGAATATTAGAAACAGCCCATCGTCTGCATAGTGAAGGAATTCTGGTACCAGTTCTTTTAGGAAATTCAAATGAGATTCAAGCCGCTGCCGCAGCGTGTAACTGGCCTGTTGATGAAATTGAGAAAATTGATCCCCTGGATTATGAAGGTTTGGATGAAATGGTATCAAAAATGATAGAATTAAGAAAAGGTAAGATGGATGAGGCAGCTTGTCTGGAGGCCTTGAAAAAGCCTAACTACTTTGGCACCATGCTGGTTAAAATGGGAAAGGCGGACTGCCTTTTGGGAGGAGCAACTTATTCCACTGCTGATACCGTGAGACCTGCCCTGCAGTTGATTAAAACGAGACCAGGCAGTAAGATTGTCTCCAGCTGTTTTATTCTTTCCAGGAAAACAGAAGATGGGAATGAGATGTATGCCATGGGTGACTGTGCGATTAATCTTGATCCCAGCGACGAGGAGCTGGCGGAAATCGCATGTGAGACGGCCAGGACAGCCAGACGTTTCACCATCGATCCTAAGGTTGCACTGCTGTCTTACAGCACACTGGGGTCAGGAAAGGGAGAGTCAGTTGATAAGGTGAGAAAGGCAGCTGAGAGATTAAAAGCCATGAATCTGGATTTCCCGGCAGACGGTGAACTGCAGTTTGACGCGGCATTTTCTCCTGTTGTGGCTAAAACGAAAGCTCCGGAATCAAGCGTTGCAGGAAATGCCAATGTTTTTATTTTCCCGGACATCAATGCCGGTAATATCGGGTATAAGATTGCACAGCGTTTAGGTGGATTTGAAGCGTTCGGCCCGATTCTCCAGGGATTAAATGCCCCTATTAATGATCTTTCCAGAGGGTGTAATGCAGACGAAGTTTATAAAATGTCGATTATTACAGCAGCTCTTATATAGCTTACAAATGACAAATCTGTCTTCGTGAAAGGAGTTCTATATGTTTAGAGAAATGAGGCGTAAAAATCAGGCACTGTCATCAGAGGAATGCATGCAGGTATTAAACCGCGCAACAACAGGAGTGCTGGCTGTGTCGGGTGATGATGATTATCCTTATGCAGTACCCTTAAGTTATGTATACCGTAACAATAGAATTTACTTCCATGGAGCAAAAACAGGTCATAAATTGGATGCAATCGTAAGAAATGAAAAAGTATCTTTTTGTGTCATAGATCAGGATCAGATTGTACAGGAAGAATATACCACATATTTTCGAAGTGTTATTGCATTTGGCAGAGCCCGTATTTTGGGGGAAGAGGATAAAAGAAGGGCGCTTGAGATCTTAACAGCAAGATACTCGCCGGATATAGAAGAAACTGAGCGCTCACAGGCAATTGATAAAGGTTTGAAAGATGTATGTATGATCGAACTTGAAATTGAATATATGAGTGGAAAAGAATCGATAAAGCTGGTAAAGCAAAAAAATAATAGTTAGACCACAAGAATGCATAAGGCAGGTTCAGAGATTTTTGAACCTGCCTTAAAGTAGCTTTACATTAAATTGAGTAAGTAATACAGCGTTTCAGACTGAGGCTATAGGTTTGAAGTTAATAGGATCTTCCATTACATGGTCATGCCGGTAAGCTGAAAATATAAGACCTAGAATAATCATATTGAAAATAATACTTAATTGCCCTTCTGAAATTAACGGCAGATTAGGAAATGTTGCGAATTGATGTCCGAAATTTCCCAACAGGTATAATACCCCCTGCCAGAGGAGGCACTGGCAGCAGCTAAAAGCCAGAGAAGATGCAAGTTTCCCATGAATTCGGGCAGTATACGAAAAAAGCAGCAGGTAAAAAAGTCCGATTACTCCTATCAGCAGGAGACCTGGAATCCATCCAAACAGAAAGATAAATACCGCGATCATATAATTATTATAGTAGTGCTGAGGCAGGATATCCCATAGTGTTACATCATCCAAATGGTAGTTAATATCCTTGAGTGATTTAACTTCATCGGGTCTGACATTTTTGGGATTTTTGTAAATAAAATACCATGCACCGGTGCCATAATCCAACATTTCCTCTGGCGTTAGTTTCAGTCCTTGCATAAGAGGCGATTTAGAAAGAAGCTCCTGAATCAGAATACCGTTATACGCATCATCCAAAGTCCGATGTGCAGAGGATTGGGGAGAAAGAAACACCTTCACATTCTGTCTGCCTGATTCAGAAAAGTAAAAGGGACTTCCAAGCAATACTGTAAAAGCCAAAGCGGCTGGATAAAGAAATATCTTTTTGCCGGTTAGAATCCCGCGGTGAATCATGAAGAAGACAGTTCCTGACGCACTCAGGATAAAAATAAGCACTGCGGTATCCCCAAGGAATGGGCGGACTGCATACATGAAAAGCAGCCATACAGCGATAGCGGTCAGAGCAGCGGTCAGGAATCTTTTTTTATTTTGGCGGGAGCAATAGAATAGAACCGTAAGGACCGGGATAAACAGTAAAGTGGCAAAATAGGTAATGTTGTCTAACCCATACCGGTTTCCCATAATAAGTTGTATAATAAAAAGAAGTATCTGTGTCAGATAAAGAAAACCTGTGAATAATGCGATGGATTTTCTGTATCTGATCAATAAAGGATATCCTTTCAGTACAGTAAATGTAAGGATGACAGCCCCTGTAATGTAGTAAAGAGAGCTGTCAGCCATTTGTTTCGGTCTCCATTGCATAAAGCTGGTAAAAATAAAGCCTGTACATAGAAGAAGTAAACTAATAAAAGTTAGCTGCGGAGCTTCTTGAATCTTATGTGCTTCATTGATTTCCATACCAATTGTTACTGCATCCCCCATATTACGAAGTGTCTGGCGCTCGGCATCGGAAGGGGAGAAACCCTGTTCTTTATATTCCTCCATTCGGTCATTCATATGATCTTCCAGCTCCTGACGTATGGAAGGGCGCAGTGGTTTATAGGATATCTGTTCGGTTACTTCTTTTAGAAACTGCGAAATTGATGAATTAGATGCGCTTTTATTCAAACAGAACACCTCCCATTACCTTATTGATAGCCGTCTGATAGACCTCCCATTCTTTTGATTTCTCATTCAGCAGCTTCTGACCGCCAGTGGTTATTGCGTAATATTTGCGCAGCCGTCCATTGTCAGCGGTTTGCTGATAGCTGGTGACCGCTCCCTCATGCTCCAATGTGTGCAGAATGGGATAGAGTGTACCTTCTTTTAGTTTGAAAACATTCTGGCTCTGCTGTTCCAGCTCACGAATTATTTGGTACCCGTACATGCTTTGCTGATGTAATAGTTTCAGAACCAGCATGGAAGTTCCGAGGGCCATATACCGTTTGTCCATAGGATTGGTTCCTTTCTTTCAATAAATTTTATTTCTTGTAAAGATACATAGATAATCTAAGTATGAAGAGTATTATACATAGTAAATCCAGGTATGTCAAGTTAACAAGGCCATGTTATGATTTGACTTTTATATAACAGTTTTGTTATGAAAACAGAATTTTAAATGACTATTTTATGCTTATTATAATTCATGTTGGTAAATCTCTCCATTGTATCTAAACAGGAAATGGCTGCCCCTTCATGTGTTGAATCGTATAATCTTAAGCGCTTAACTTTTGAATCAGTACTGAAGCATTAGCATTTATTTGTGTTCCCCCGGCCAAAGTTTGCAGTGTAACCGTAGAGGTACTAGTATGATTTCGAATTGTTATGACATCAGCCGCCGCTGCGGTAATAATTACCATACCTGGATTTGCTTGTGTTCCAGCTCCAGATCCATATACAGCTCCATCAATACTGACGATTAAACGTAAAAAGTGGAGAAACTGTGAGTGGTATATGGAACGTTGTTTAATGTTGATAGTTAGTAAGTTTGGTGATATATTCTATATATAAGGCCGCTTGCGATCTGCGACAAAGCAAAAGGAGTAATTTAAATGGACAAATGGTTTACACTTGATAAAATTGATGCGGATACTCACATTATCAGCGAATACCGCCATTGGGAGGAGACACACTGCTATCTGCTTGAAGGGGAAGAACGATGTTTGCTTATTGACACCGGACTTGGTATCTGTAATATTTCAGAAGAGGTAAGAAAGCTGACAGACAAACGGGTAACTGCCGTTGCGACACATATCCATTGGGATCATGTGGGGGGGCACCAATACTATCCGGATTTTTACGCTCATGAGGAGGAACTGGACTGGCTGAACGGCAGTTTTCCACTGACAATGGGTACAATACGGGATATGATCATTGACCGGTGCGATTTGCCAGAGGGGTATGACGTTAATACTTACAGGTTCTTTCAGGGAGTGCCCACACGGGTACTTAAAGATGGTGACACCATTGATCTGGGCGGGAGAGAGATTACTGTATTGCATACACCGGGGCATTCACCGGGTCATCTGTGTTTTTGGGAGGCGCAGCGGGGTTACTTATTTACCGGTGACCTTGTTTATAAGGACACACTGTTTGCTTATTATCCTTCCACCGACCCGCAGGCATATCTCGCGTCTCTTCAAAAGGTAGCAGCATTGCCCGTTAAAAAAGTATTTCCGGCTCATCACAGTCTGGACATTCAGCCGGAGATTCTGGGCCGCATGCAGGATGCTTTCAGCCAGCTGCAAGCAGATGGTAATCTTCATCATGGCAGCGGCACATTTGATTACGGCGATTGGGCTGTCTGGCTTTGATATATATTCAGACCTTAGGTATGGTCGGTTAACGTCACAAGCTGATAATGCGGTAGCAATTTCTATCAGTTGAAACATAAGAGGGAAGTTCATAAACATTTTGTTTACGAACTTCCCTCTTACGTAAATAAAGCTTTGCAATTTAAAATTTAAATGATCCGACCAGTGATTTTAATGACACAGCCTGTGCAGATAATTCTTCTGATGTAGCAGCACTTTCTTCTGCAGCCGCAGAATTAGATTGTACAACATTGGAAATTTGATCAACACCAATGAGCATTTGATTGATTGAATCATATTCTTGCTCTGTAGCTATAATTATTTCTCTCATACTTCTTACTGCTATCTCTGTTTTTTCCACAACATCCTTTAATGATAAACCTGTTTCATCAACCATACGTGACCCCTCTTCTACCGCGAGAATGGATCGTTCTATCAGAGCGGTTGTACTGCTGGCGGCCTGACTGGATTTAGCTGCCAGACTTCTTACCTCGTCTGCAACAACTGCAAATCCTTTGCCCACGCTCCCTGCGCGTGCAGCTTCTACCGCAGCATTCAGGGCCAGAATATTTGTCTGGAAAGCAATTTCTTCTATCACTTTTATTATTTTTCCTATCTCGGCAGAGGTGATATTTATTTCCTTCATTGCAGAAATAAGACTATTCATCTGATTGTTGCTGAATTTGATTTTTTCCCCCAGTTCTGACATGTACTTTTCTGAAGCTGCTGCATTGGAGGTATTTAATTTGGTCATTGAAGAAATTTCATCAAATGATGCTGCCAGTTCCTCAACGGAAGAGGCTTGTTCGGTAGCGCCCTGAGCCAGTCCTGTAGCGCTTGCAGCCAATTGTTCTGCCCCTGAGGTTACCTGACTGGAGGCAATATTAATCTGATGTAAAGTGCCTGTAATATTATTGATCATATAGGTGATGGAGGTATAAATTTCTCGCATATCACCCACATAAGCGCTTTCTGGTATCTGAGGTTTTGCTGAGAAGTTGCCTCTTGCCATTTCTCCAAGAAGATATTTTACATCTTCAATAATAGATTGAAGAGAACTTGTTAATATTTTTGCTGACTGCGTCAATAGCATTGTCTCATCATTAGTCTTAATATCTGCTACAGTACTGTGGAAATCCCCCTCTGACAGCTGCTGAAGCCGGGTTGTACATATCTGAATCGGTTTCCCTATGGAATTTGCTAATTTAGCAGCAGATAGAAAACTTATAATAAGAGCCAGTATAATTACTGCGATGGTCATTGCGATACTCTGGAAAGTTCCATTTAAAAAATCATTAACCGGTGCGCTGATTGCAATACTCCATCCGTTTGTTTCCTGAATAGGAGCATAAGCAAGATATTTATTCTGTCCTTGATATTTGTAAGATCCAAAACCATTTTTTCCGGAGATCATTTCTTTGAGAACCGCGGCCAAAGATGCATACTGGGGATCTTTTTTAGATTCTTCTATGTAATTTGTCTGATTTTTAATTAATTCAGAGTTAGGGTGTGCAATCATCGTTCCCTTGCTGTCAGTTATGTAGGCATATCCATTCTTACTGACATTTATTGAAGAAACCAAGGTGTTGAGAGAACTTACATCCATACATGCCATAACAGCACCGATGACTTCTGAATTCTGGATGCCGTCCTTCCAGATTGGAGCCGCAACAGCGCATACATATTCTCCAGTGTCTCTGCTGTAAATTGGATCGCTGATATTTGATTTACCAGCCAGAGCAGATATGAAGTATTGTCTGTCACAAACGTTTAAATCTGAATTTGCAAGACTAGCACCATCTTTATCAAATAAATAGACACTGTTCCAGTTATATGATTTTTTATAATGTTCTAATATTTCCAACTTTTCGGGATTTTTGATTGTATCCACTGATAACTCTTTGACTGTGCCTAATGTTTCTACGATATTCAAAGTAGATTTCAGACGATATTCTACCTGACCTGCACCCACTGTAGCAGTTGTTTTTAAATTATTTTTCAAGATATGGATTGTTGACGAAAAGTTGAGCAAACATGTTAAAAAACCCACAAAGAGAAGCGATGCCGAAACTGTTACCATAATCATAAATCGTATCTTTTTTTTAATTGTTGTCACTTTTTGGATTTTGTTGTTTTCCATATTTTTCTCCTTTTCATCTTTCGTTGTTAAATGTAACAATAAAAAAACTGATTGTAATTAAACTTTATTATAATTGTACAAAAATGTAAATTAAAACTTTTAATAAATGAAAAAACATTATCGACAAAATTCGACAAAATAAATCGATACAGAATGATAAAAAAATAACAATAATACTGTTGCGGTTACAGAGCAAAGGGGAAAATAACATTTTTTCCAGCTTTATGCAATGAGGATACCCTGGACTGGAAAACTCAGAATACGAAAAAAATAGTCCGTAATATAGTAAAGAACGTGGAACCCGGAGATATTATTCTTCTCCACGATGTATTTCCCACATCTGTGGAAGCTGCACTTGAGGCAATTGATGTATTGACCAAACAGGGATATACGTTTGTAACAGCGGATGAATTATTAATTGATTAAAAGTATCAATAAAAACTCTTCCATATGTGCGTTTTCGTTTTATAATATTGATAGAACATCATTTTGCAGAAAAGGAGGAGTTGACATGTCAACAGCTGTGATCAGTGTGATTTTAATCGTAATCTGTTATTTTGGTTTGAAAAGTTCCATTAAACGGACTAAGCAGGGGTGCTGCGGCGGCAGCGGTGAGGTAGTGAAGAAAGTGAAAGCAGCAGACACAAATAAGTCCCATTATCCGCACGTCACAACTCTTCAGGTAGATGGAATGACCTGTGAAAACTGCAGAAAAAGGGTGGAGAATGCGTTTAACAGCCTTGACGGAATCTATGCAGTGGCGGATTTTGAAAAGAAACAGGTTACAGTTCATATGAAAGAGAAGATGGCAGAAAGTGATATAAAAGACATTGTAAAAAAAGCTGGTTATCTCCCGGGCCGGTTCGTTTAACCTTAATATTTTTGACGCAGAAGAGCTGTTGCTTCACAGGTGATTAGACACATGTGGAGCAACAGCTCAGACTGATTTATTGAATCCCTCTCATCATTGCATTTACCAGATCGGGGTAATAATAGGTACAGTTTGTTCTGTCCAGCAGACCAAAAAGCTCTCCATCACCGTTTATGATACCATTATCCCACCAGATGCAGGGGATTCCTTTAGCTTTGGCAGTTTTTACATAGAAATTAGCCCAGCTGGTACGCTCTCTCAGATTATTCTTATTCATTGCTCCGAATTCACCAATTATGACCGGATGACCTTTGGAAATGAAATAGCGGTGGATACTGTCCATCAGATAGGTTATGGCGCCGGTATCTGCGCTGTTATCAAGGCGCCAATCCGAAGTTCCGGAAGTATTCAGGGCAAAGTCATAAGGCGTGTAAGCGTGTATGGAGACAATGATCTTATTATCCCATGGTATAACAAAGTTATCCCAGGCATTTGTAGATGACGTAGCAGCATAAGGCGGGATCATTAAATGTCTTAACGGGTTGTTACCGCGGGAGTTTCGTATGGTCCTTACAAAAGCAGCATTAAAACGGTTTACTACCTCCTGGCCTTCTCTGTTGCCGCCGTTCCATTCGTCCGCAGTACCCTTTTGCCGTGGTTCATTCAGACCTTCAAAGATCAGATGTTCATCATAATTTTTAAACCTTTCCGCGATCTGGGTCCATACTTTTGTAAGAATCCTGATGGCAGCAGCTTCATTCGCGTAGGAAGGAAAATGCCATTCCTCATGATGAAGGTTCAAAATAACAAACATCCTGTTATTGATGCCGTAATCTACAACCTCTGCAACCCTGTTAAGCCACGCAGAATCGATGGTGTAATCAGGTGCAGGTCCCAGGTGTTTTTCCCAGGTAGTTGGAACTCTTAAGGTATTAAATCCACCTTCCCTGATTTTATCAATCATGGCTTTCGTCGTTCTTGGATTCCCCCAGGAGGTTTCGGAAGAAAGACCGAAACCATCGGTTGCATCCATGGTATTTCCTAAATTCCATCCGATACGGATTTCTCTCACCAGTTCAGTGGAAGAAATATTCCGGATGGAAAAAGGACCTCTTGCTTTTTGCGCGTTGGTCTCATTCATAAGACCTGTCTCTTCAGACATAATACTTGTTGTTTTCATGTTTTTTGTACTCATATACCCTCCTATAAAAAAAAGTTTTTTTGCTACAATTAGAGAATAGCATGTTTTATATCAGTTTAAAATGAAATTTAGTGCAATAAAATCTGACAAAAAACTGGGACACATAAAGAACAAATGTTCTTGACAAATTACCGGGGACTGCCCATAATAAAGAAAGAGGGATCAGTATAACCCTTGTTTATCTGACTGGGTACACGATAACGGGTAAAGGAGTAAATTATGGATTTGTTTGATTATATGAGGGAGAATACCATGGAAAAAGAATCCCCTCTTGCTTCCAGGCTTCGCCCATCCACTCTGGAAGAAGTGGTGGGGCAGCAGCATATTATCGGAAAGGATAAGCTTCTTTATCGCGCCATCAAAGCAGATAAGCTGGGATCAGTTATATTCTACGGACCCCCCGGAACCGGGAAGACCACTCTGGCAAGAGTCATTGCCAATACCACAAGTGCGGATTTCAGGCAGATTAACGCAACCGTTGCCGGGAAAAAAGATATGGAAGAAATTGTGAAAGAAGCCAAAGATTCTTTGGGAATGTACGCTAAGAAGACCATTCTTTTTGTTGATGAGATTCATAGGTTTAATAAGGGGCAGCAGGACTATCTTCTGCCATTCGTAGAGGATGGAACTTTAATATTAATCGGTGCAACCACGGAAAACCCTTATTTCGAGGTGAATGGTGCGCTTCTTTCCCGTTCCAGGGTATTTGAGCTGAAGACACTGGAAAAAGAGGATATTAAGGAACTGATCAGCCGGGCGGTTTACGATAAAGAAAAGGGAATGGGCGCCTATGACGCAGTCATTGACCCGGAAGCAGAGGATTTTCTGGCAGATGTGGCGAACGGTGATGCAAGGGCAGCTTTAAATGCAGTGGAGCTTGGCGTCATGACTACAGAACGGGACCCCCATGACGGAAAAATCCATATTAACATGGAAGTAGCCCAGGAATGCATTCAGAAACGTGCAGTCAGATACGATAAAAACGGAGATAACCATTACGATACTATTTCCGCATTTATTAAGAGCATGCGGGGATCAGATCCTGATGCAGCGGTTTATTATCTGGCACGGATGCTCTATGCAGGGGAAGATATTAAATTCATCGCAAGAAGAATCATGATCTGTGCGTCAGAGGATGTGGGCAATGCAGATCCACAGGCTCTTGTTGTTGCAGTGGCGGCCGCCCAGGCAGCGGAGCGGATCGGGCTTCCGGAGGCACAGATTATTTTATCTCAGGCAGTTACCTATGTGGCGTGTGCACCCAAAAGCAACGCGGCATGTGTCGCTGTATTCGAGGCGCAGGAAGCAGTGAGAAATAAAAAAACCATGCCCATACCGGTTCACTTGCAGGATTCCCATTATAAAGGTTCCGCTAAGCTTGGTCACGGTCAGGGATACCTCTATGCCCATGATTATGAAAATCATTATGTAAAGCAGCAATATCTTCCGGATGGCATGGAAAGTATAGAATTTTACCGGCCTACGGAGAATGGTTATGAGAAAAAAATCAGGGAACACTTAAGCTTTCTGAAAAAATGACTTTTCTTTTTATTTATAAAGGGTTATAATAAACATATCGTACGACCTGATTCAACATGATTAGGACCGGAAGAATATTCCGGTCGTCTGTTTGCGATATTCTATCGTAGATCATTCCCAAGATTACGAAACAACTGGTATAAGGAATCATGAAGGAGATTAATATGCGTGAAAAATTACTGACATTGCCGTTAACGGAGTTAAAGGAGCTTGCAAAAGCCCAGGGGATAAAGGGCTACAGTTCCATGAGAAAGCCTGATATTATAAATATACTCTGTGAAAAGGAAGGAGAAACTTCTGATTTCGCAGCTTTGACTGGGAGTGTAACGGCAGAAAGCAGGGAAACAGTCAATGAACAAAAAAATGAACAGCCTGAGAAAGTAACGAACAGACCAGCCATGTCCGCTTCGCAGCCCCAGCAGTCTGGTGGAACACAGCAGAATACACCGGGGCAAAGCAGCACCAAGAAGACGGTTGTCCGCTCTTACCGCCAGGAATCACAGCAAAGAACGTACCGCCCGACAGGAGGGAGCTCTGAGGGGAATGGCAGATATGAGAATTCCGGAAGGAATGAATCAAATGTAAAGCAGGAATATGCAGCGGAAGAACCTAAAGTGGATTTTCAGCCCAGTCCGGAGCTGCAGGAGCTTGACAGCGGAGTTGATGCCCATGGAATCCTGGAGGTCATGCCTGATGGATTTGGTTTTATCCGGTGTGAGAATTATCTTCCAGGTGAGAATGATGTCTATGTAGCGCCTTCCCAGATACGCCGCTTTAACATGAAGACCGGAGACATTATTAATGGAAGCCGCAGAGTAAAAACTGCTGCAGAGAAATTTGCAGCGCTGTTATATGTGAAGAAAATTAACGGATATCCCACCAATATGGCAGAGCGCCGGCCAAACTTTGAGAATATGACCCCGATCTTTCCGGATAAGCGCCTTCATATGGAGACGGACGGCGGAAAGAATATTACTGCTATGAGAGTGCTGGACTTACTGGCACCGATCGGAAAGGGACAGAGAGGTATGATTGTATCTCCTCCCAAGGCAGGAAAAACCACCCTGTTAAAACAAATTGCAAAAGCAATAACAGTCAATCATCCGGAGATTCATCTTATGATACTTCTCATTGATGAGCGTCCGGAAGAGGTTACCGATATCAAAGAATCTATTGTGGGCGATAATGTGGAAGTACTTTATTCCACCTTTGACGAGCTTCCTGAACGCCATAAAAGAGTATCGGAGATGGTGATTGAGAGAGCAAAACGCCTTGTTGAGCATGGAAGAGACGTTGTGATCCTTTTAGACAGCATCACCCGCCTTGCAAGAGCTTATAACCTAACGGTTGCTCCCAGCGGAAGAACGCTTTCCGGCGGTCTTGACCCCGCAGCCCTTCATATGCCCAAGCGTTTCTTCGGCGCTGCGAGAAACATGAGAGAGGGGGGGAGTCTTACTGTGCTTGCTTCTGCACTGGTTGAAACGGGAAGCCGCATGGATGACGTAATTTATGAAGAATTTAAAGGTACCGGCAACATGGAGCTGGTTCTTGACCGGAAGCTGTCAGAGAAGAGGATCTTCCCTGCGATTGATATTTTAAAGTCCGGAACCAGAAGAGACGATCTGCTGCTTACCAGAGAAGAATCAGAGGCTGTGGACGTTGTGCGTAAGGCAACCAATACATTAAAACCAGAAGATGCAGTTGAAAAAATTCTGGACCTGTTTTCAAAAACAAGGAGCAATCGGGAATTTGTAGAAACATCCAAAAAGATGCGCTTTTTCTAATGGCTGCGATCTTTTATGTAAATAAATGCTTGCATTAAGATTTTTTCTATGTTATACTATACAAGCTGTTTATTAGACAAAGTCGGTTTAAAAACCGCGATTTAATAGAAATTAGAGTATGCGAGGTGAAAATAATGAAAGAGGGAATCCATCCAAATTACTACCAGGCAAAGGTTGTTTGCAACTGTGGTAATGAATTCGTAACTGGTTCTACAAAGGATGACATCCATGTAGAAATTTGTTCTAAATGCCATCCATTCTACACCGGTCAGCAGAGAGCTGCTTCCGCGCGTGGACGTATTGATAAATTCAATCGTAAATATGGCGTTAAGGCTGAATAAGTTTGGAGCAAAGAAAAGGTTGAGTTTAGTGGAAACACTTTAGCTCAACCTTTTTTGAGATTAGAGAAAGGTGGTTGGCGTATGAAGTATTCAGGAATCGGCGGTCAGGCCGTGATTGAAGGCGTTATGATGAAAAACAGGGATGAGTATGCCACAGCAGTCCGGAAACCGGACGGAACCATTGAAGTGAAAAAAGATACGTATGTCAGCCTGGGGGAGAAAGTGAAGCTGTTTTCTCTTCCGTTTTTCAGAGGTATTTTCAGCTTTGCTGATTCCATGATACTGGGTATGAGGGCCCTTACATTTTCAGCCAGCTTTTTTGAAGATGATGAGGAGGATATGGAACCCTCGAAATTTGAGAAGCTTCTGGAGCGGATATTTGGTGAAAAGATGGAAAAAGCTCTGATGAGCATGGTAATGGTATTTTCCGTAATTATGGCTATCTGCATCTTTATGGTACTTCCCATGTTTCTGGCTAATATATTTCACTATTTTATTAAATCACAGACTGTGATGGCTGTATTGGAAGGCTTCATCCGTATTGGAATCTTTATTGCTTATATTAAGATTGTTTCCCGCATGGAGGACATCAGACGTACCTTCATGTATCATGGAGCAGAACATAAATGTATTAACTGTCTGGAACACGGACTGGAGCTGAATGTGGAGAACGTAAGAAACAGCTCCAAGGAACATAAGCGCTGCGGAACCAGTTTTCTTTTGATCGTTATGATTATCAGTATCCTGTTTTTTATGGTAATACAGGTAAAGACTCTTCCCCTGCGGATATTAAGCCGCATTGTTTTGATCCCGGTGATCGCAGGAGTGTCCTACGAGTTTTTGCGTATTGCAGGCCGCAGTGAGTCAAAGCTGGTAGATATTTTAAGCAGGCCGGGTATGTGGATGCAGGGATTGACCACCAGTGAACCGGATGATTCCATGATTGAAGTTGGAATCGCTTCCGTAGAAGCTGTATTTGACTGGAGAGAATTTCTTGAAAAGAGTTTTCCGGAGAACAAATCATGAGTTTGACGCTAAACCAGTTATTGGATGAAGGGACTGAAAGGCTGTCGAAGGCCGGAGTGGAGGAAGCGGCTCTTGATGCCAGATATCTGCTGCTGGAGGCATTCCATACAGATCTGACTCATTTCCTCATAGAACGGAACAGAGAGTTGAAAGCGGAATCGCAGGAATCTGTCCGTGAGTTTTACCGAATGCTTGAACTTCGCTCAGCCAGAATTCCCCTTCAGCAGATAACTGGAAGCAGGGAATTTATGGGGCTGAACTTTTTCGTCAATGAACATGTTTTGATTCCCAGGCAGGATACGGAGACTTTGGCAGAACAGGTCTTAATGGATTACAAAGGAAAGTATCCCAGAGTGCTGGATCTGTGCACAGGAAGTGGATGTATTGCCATAAGCCTTGCAAAGCTTGGCGGTTTTCGATCAGTGGTAGCATCAGACATTTCTGCAGAAGCATTAAAAGTGGCACAACACAATGGAGAGGCAATCTTAGGCAAGGATAAGATTACATTTCTGTTAAGCGATTTATTTAATGCGTTTAGGACAGATGAAAGGTTTGATGTGATCGTTTCTAATCCACCCTACATTCCGACGGAAGTCATTCGTAAGCTGCAGCCGGAGGTACGGGACCATGAGCCGATGCTGGCTCTTGACGGAAAAGAAGACGGCCTTTATTTTTACAGAAGACTGGCAGAAGAGAGCAGTAAGTATTTAAATCCCGGCGGCACAGTGTATTTTGAAATAGGTTATGATCAGAAAGAGGCAGTCAGCAAACTGCTTGCTGAAGCTGGTTTTACAAAGATCCGGTCATGGTGCGATGCAGCGTGGTTTGACCGGGTAGTAAGTGGTGTTTATGAAAAATAATGGGCAAGGCCCTTTTGGTGAGATTTTGGAGGATACCAATGTTTGATCGATTAGATGATATATTAATTCATTATGAAGAATTGATGCTGGAGCTTAACAATCCGTCTGTTGCAGAGGATCAGAACCGGTTTCGTAAGCTGATGAAGGAGCAGGCGGATCTGGCGGATCTGGTAGAGGCTTATACCCAGTATAAGAAAGCAAAACAGACGGTAGAGGAAAGTCTGGCAATTCTGGAAGAAGAAAATGATGAGGAGATGCGGGAGATGGCAAAGGAAGAATTATCCGATGCCAAAAAGAAGATTGAGCAGCTGGAACAGGAACTGAAAATACTTCTTCTGCCCAAAGACCCCAACGATGATAAGAACATCATTCTGGAAATCCGTGCAGGTGCTGGCGGAGATGAGGCCGCGCTCTTTGCTTCTGAGTTGTATCGTATGTATGTGAATTATGCAGAAGCCCAGAGATGGAGAGTAGAGTTAATCAGTGTGAATGAGAACGGTATCGGGGGTTTCAAGGAAGTAGTTGCCATGATCACCGGTAAAGGTGCTTATTCCAAGATGAAATACGAAAGCGGCGTTCACCGTGTTCAGCGGGTGCCTGAGACAGAGAGCGGCGGAAGAATCCATACTTCAACGGCGACTGTGGCAGTTATGCCCGAAGCAGAGGAAGTGGATGTAGTGATTGAGGATAAGGATGTAAGGATCGATGTTATGCGTGCTTCCGGTAACGGCGGACAGTGCGTTAATACTACCGATTCAGCAGTTCGTCTGACTCATATGCCTACAGGAATTGTGATTTACAGCCAGACGGAGAAGTCCCAGCTTCAGAACAAAGAAAAGGCATTCCGCCTGCTTCGTTCCAAACTTTATGATATTGAGCTGGAAAAGAGACAGAATTCTGAGGCAGAGGAGCGCAGAAGCCAGATTGGTACGGGTGACCGGTCTGAGAAGATCAGAACCTATAATTTTCCTCAGGGCCGTGTAACAGACCACCGGATTAAGCTGACACTTTATAGGATCGATTCCATCATGAATGGAGACATTTATGAACTGCTGGATTCCCTGATTGCTGCAGACCAGGCAGAGAAACTTGCAAGGCTGAATGAAAATTAAGGGGATTGCTACAAATTTCTGGAATTATTTTAAAATAAATGCCTGTACTTGTAATATTTTATGCAGACGCTATAATATAATAAAGAAGGGCAATCGCCACAGGGTGGTTGGCTAATAAGAAATGCAAAAACCTTCCCGACCGGCCAAAGTACAGGGAAGGCTTTTTGCGGTTAATGACACGTCATAAAGACGAATGTCAGTAGTGCCAGAAGGAACATACCAAAAGACATTAAGTCCTTGAAGTCATAATTCTTCATGAGCAACACCTCCATTCTATGTAGAATCGAGGCCTACCACCCTATACACGATTGCCAGCAGTTTGTACCTGCCAGTATAATTATATGTTTCAACTTGTAAATATACCAATAAAAAAACAAAAAATCTGAAAAATCCCTCTCGGACATAGTCTTTGTCTGAGAGGGATTCTGCGTTAATGGATAAAATAATCGGGAAAGGACGCTATAAGTTCGGATTTTTCCATCTGGTGCCTGTTGATATGCCTGGTCATCACAATCTCTGCCAGCTCCGAATCTCTGCGCTCT
Source organism: Clostridium boliviensis (assembly GCF_033342255.1). Classification (NCBI taxonomy): domain Bacteria; kingdom Bacillati; phylum Bacillota; class Clostridia; order Eubacteriales; family Clostridiaceae; genus Clostridium; species Clostridium boliviensis. Next base: position 235,661 of record NZ_JAWONS010000216.1, on the reverse strand, counting down.
ATGGCATATAAAATATTCTCATGATCCTCCACAATCCTGGTAGGCTTGGTTGATTTTAAGGAAAGGGTGCGGATCCGGTCAAAATGAACCATCTGAGATTTAATCACTTCAAAGGTTTTGGTTTTGTTCACAGACTGAAACAAAAGCATGTGAAACTCATTATCAAGGGGGAAGAACTTCTCCGTATCTTCCCGCTCCAGACAAAACTTCTGTTCATTTATATTATTCTTAAGCATCTTTAAGTCCACGGGATCCGGATTTTCGCAGGCAAGCTTTAACACTGCAATCTCAAGTACAAGTCTCATAAAGCGTGATTCTTCAACATGTTCATAATTAATTTTTGATATATAGCTCCCCCGCTGGGGCAGAATTTCAACAAGACCGGATTTGCTCAGTTCAATCAGAGCTTCCCTGACTGGCGTTCTTGAAAGATTCAGGGTAGAGGAAAGCTCATTTTCACTTACAGCGCTGCCTGGAGCAAGTTCCAGATTAATGATATTATAAAGAAGAACACGTACGGCGTAATTTCTGGCATTCTCCCCGGGAGACCGATCGAACAATTTCATATAAAACCTCTCTCATTAAAAATATTAATCCTGCTGACAGCATACGGATAGTATACTACTGGAAAGCAGGTTTATCTATTGTTTTATTAAAAACAGACTAAATTTTCAGAGTTAGCTTGTATACAAGTATCATGCTTTCAAAATGCTCAAATGTCAATAATATATGTATCAAAACTGAAAATATGTCAATGTGCACAAAAAAATAAGCAAAAAATATACAAAATTACATATTGAAAATTCTCTCGTTATATACTACCATACAAGATAGAAAAGCATGATTAAAGAATAATTCATACATGTTTGGCTGACCGGGTAATACTAGCATATAATAAGGACAGCCTTATTGTGCTTACGGTAAACTAGGAATCATTACAAAACAGGAGGAACGAATTGATGGAAATGACTTTACGCTGGTATGGACCAGGATATGACAGTGTATCTCTTGAGCAGATCAAACAGATACCAGGAGTAAAAGGTGTTGTTACTACTCTGATGGGCAAACAGGCAGGAGAAGTCTGGACTGAGGCAGAAATTGCAGAACTTAAAAAAACGGTGGAAGACGCAGGTCTTACCATTGCCGGAATCGAATCTGTTAATATTTCTGACGATATTAAGATTGGTACGGAAAAACGGGAACAGCATATTGCGAATTATATTGAAACTCTTGAGAACCTGGGAAAAGCAGGAATTCATATGATCTGTTACAATTTCATGCCTGTATTTGACTGGACACGTTCCGATCTTGCAAGAGAGCGTACAGACAAATCCACAGTACTTGCTTATAACCAGGATGTAGTGGATAAGATTGATCCCGCACATATGAAAGAATCCGTTGAAAAGATGTCCAACGGCTTTGTAATGCCAGGTTGGGAACCGGAGCGTCTGTCACGCCTGGAATCTTTATTTGAGGCTTATAAAGATATTGACGAGGAGAAGCTGTTTCAGAACCTTGTTTATTTTCTGGAGTCAATCGGTGAAGTATGTGAAAAGTATGATATCAAGATGGGAATTCATCCGGATGATCCGGCATGGCCTATATTCGGACTGCCAAGAATCATTCGTAATAAAGATTTGATTGTAAGACTTTTAAAGGCAGTGGATAAGCCATACAACGGTATTACTTTATGTACAGGTTCTCTTGGTTCCAATCCGGCCAATGATATCTGTGATATCATTAAAGCTGCAAAAGGAAGAATTCCGTTTGCCCATGTAAGAAATTTAAGATACAACAGTGACAGGGATTTTGAAGAAGCAGCTCATCTTTCTTCCGACGGTTCCATGGATATGTACGCAATTATGAAAGCTCTGCATGAAACCGGATTTGACGGAGTGATCCGTCCGGATCACGGAAGAATGATCTGGGGAGAGGTTGCCATGCCAGGATACGGTCTCTATGACAGAGCACTGGGTGCGGAATATCTTCAGGGATTATGGGAAGCCATTGATAAGGAATCACGGAAAAACTAAGGAGGCAGTACCGGTATGAAGCTGACATTAGAAGGTTTAAAGAATAAAGAGGCCTGGGAGGCAGCGGGAATCAGTCTTCCATCCTATGACATCGAAAAGGTAGTCAGAGATTCTAAAGAGGCGCCAGAATGGGTGCATTTTGGAGCAGGTAATATCTTCCGTATTTTTATCGGAGGAATTGCAGATACGTTAATAGCGCAGGGAGAGAGTACGAAAGGAATTACCTGTGTGGAGACTTTTGATTTTGATGTGATTGACAAGATCTATGATCCTTATGACAATCTGGTACTTGGTGTGACTCTGAATGCAGATGGTTCCACTGCTAAAAGAGTAATCGGTTCTCTGACCGAAGCAATAAAGGCACAGTCCACCGTGGCATCTGAGTGGAACCGTCTGAAAGAAATCTTTGTTAATCCCAAGCTGCAGATAGCTTCTTTTACTATTACAGAAAAAGGCTATGCACTGAAAGGGACAGACGGAAATTATTTCCCATTTATCTTAGCAGATCTGGAAAATGGTCCTGACAAGGCAGTTTCTGCCATGGCTGTGGTATGTGCACTGCTTTTTGAACGGTTTAAGGCCGGGAAAGCACCTCTGGCGGTGGTTTCCATGGATAACTGCTCCCACAATGGTGAGAAACTGAAACAGTCTGTTGTGACAGTAGCAAGAGAATGGGAGAGCAGAGGATTTGTGGAGAAAGCGTTTGTTGACTATCTGGATGTTGAATCCTGCGTTTCCTTCCCGTGGTCCATGATCGATAAGATCACACCACGTCCGGCTGATTCTGTCTGCAGCGAGCTGGAAAAAGCAGGAGTTGAAAATATGGCTCCGGTTATTACCTCCAAAAGAACCTACATTGCACCATTTGTCAATGCGGAAGGTCCTCAGTATCTGGTAATTGAAGACAAGTTCCCTAACGGAAGACCGGCTCTTGAGAAAGCTGGAGTCTATATGACAGACCGGGATACAGTTAACAAAGTGGAGCGTATGAAAGTTACTACCTGCTTAAATCCGCTTCATACAGCATTGGCAGTGTATGGGTGTGTACTTGGATATACTCTGATCGCAGATGAAATGAAGGATCCGCAGCTGAATCGTCTGGTTCATGAGATTGGTCCTGTTGAAGGAATGCCGGTTGTTACTGATCCGGGAATCCTGTCTCCTATGGAATTTGTGGACGAAGTAATCCGTGTGAGAATCCCAAATCCATTTATGCCGGATGCACCACAGAGAATTGCTACAGATACATCTCAGAAAGTAGGAATCCGCTATGGTGAAACCATTAAGGCTTATGTGGAAAAATATGGAGATGCGAAAAAGTTAAAAGCAATTCCTCTGGCAATTGCCGGCTGGTGCCGCTATCTTCTTGCTGTGGATGATGAGGGGAAGGCATTCGAGCTTTCTTCTGATCCTATGATTCCGGAGCTGACCGATAAGCTGAAAGGAATTGAGCTTGGGAAACCGGAGACTTATCATGGACAGCTGAAAGATATTCTGTCTAATGATAATATTTTTGGAGTTGATCTTTATAAAGCCGGTATTGGTGAAATGATTGAAGAGATGTTCTGCTCCCAGATTCAGGGAGTTGGAGCAGTTCGTGAAACATTGAAACGAGAACTGGATAACTAATTAAAACGAGCGTCCTGGCAGGAAGTATGAGTTTCCTGCGGGACGCTCGTTGCCATATTATGAGATTCCTGATTCTATCTTGTGATTTTTAATTCCGTGCTTTTGTGCATACCCAGTAAGAATTAAAGTCAGGGCGCCGTCTCCGGTAACGTTGCATGCGGTTCCAAAACTGTCCTGAAGAGCAAAAATTGTCAGCATGAGAGCAGTTCCCATTTCATCAAAACCTAATACTCCGGTGATCAGTCCAAGAGATGCCATAACAGTTCCTCCGGGAACACCAGGTGCACCGATTGCAAATATACCTAACAGAGCACAGAATAAAAGCATTGATCCAAGAGATGGAGTGGAGCCGTAAAGAATCATGGATACGGTCATAACAAAGAAAACCTCAGTGAGTACAGAACCGCATAAGTGAATGTTTGCAAATAGCGGTATACCGAAATCCACCATATCGTCTCTTAACGTGGGCTGCGATTTTTTGGCGCATTTTAAAGCCACGGCAAGGGTTGCTGCTGATGACATGGTACCTACGGCTGTAATATAGGCTGGTCCGTAATTGCGAACAACATCAAAGGGGTTCTTTCTGGAATAGACACCGCCAATTACATACAATAGTGTGAGCCAGATATAGTGCCCGGCCATTACGATCAATACTACCTGCAGAAAGACCGGAAGCTGTTTTGTGATGGTTCCTTCGTAGGACAGGGCGCAGAACGTAAATGCGATAAAGACAGGGAGGATAGGTATGACGACCTTGGTCACAATGGAAAGAACAATCTCCTGGAATTCCTCCAGTACCTGTGTGATAACTCCGGCCTTTGTCCATGTTGCAGCAAGACCCAGCAAGAGTGAAAATACAAGAGCGCTCATAACCGGCATGATCTGTGGAATATCCAGCTGGAATATGATTCCCGGAAGTTCCTTTAATCCGTCGGTACTGGTGGAAATGGATAAATGGGGGATCATAATATATCCCGCAGTCATGGAAAACAAGGCTGCGCCTATGGAAGAAAGATAGGCGATGGATACGGCTATTCCCAGCATTTTTGAAGCATTGTTTCCCAGACGTGTAATGGATGGGGCTATAAACCCGATAATAATGAGCGGAACACAGAATATAATGACCTGATTGAGTATGTATTTAACCGTTACTACAAAATTCATGAAATGTTCACCGGCGATCTGGCCGATTAAAATCCCCACAATAACCCCCAGAAGTAATTTAAAAGGTAAACTACTTACTAATTTTTTCATACCTATTCTCCTATCATGATTTTAATGATTTCTTCGTTGGTTTCTTTCATTCCCTTTTTCCCCAATCTCCCAACGTTTTTCAGCGTAGCCTCTACGCCTTTTCTGACAATGCCGTCCCCATCCAGAAACTGCTGTCCCTGGCTGTACATGCTGTATCCAAAGATTCCCGCCTCGATGGAGGAGGCAATCTTCGCCGCACAGGAAGCCTTAGCCCCATCGCATACAATTCCGGAAACAATGGCCAGTGCATTAACAACTGTATGTATGACCTCCTCATAGCCGCCCCCGTACAGATAGGCGATTCCCGCTCCGGCCCCGGCCCCGGCATTAACTGCTCCGCAGTAAGCGGACAATCTTCCAATGGGAGTTTTCTGATGAATGGAAGTTAAGTTGGATAAAGCAAGAGCGCGGTACATGGTATCTTTGCTGACGCCCAATTCCTCTGCATAGACAATGACCGGAACAGAAACGGTTATTCCCTGATTTCCGCTTCCGGAGTTGATAATGACAGGAAGTTCACAGCCATTCATGCGGGCGTCGGAACCTGCTGCAGCCATGGCCTTTGCTTTCAGGGATAAGTCTCTTCCGGCACTCTTTAGGAGTACCTTACCGATATTGGCGCCGTAGTCATTCACAAGTCCTTCCTCGGCAATGGCCCAGTTGTACTTAATCTGGCGGTCCAGCGTTTCTTTGATGTCTGCAGTGTCAACCGTATTAATAAAATCCCAGATATCCTCCATATTGAGTAAGCTCCGGTCAGTGAGGGACTCTTCCTCTCCAACTGCATCCAGTTGTTTTAAGATCTCGCCGTCTTTCTCAATCAGGACAATATTAGTATGGTAATTGGCTATGCGGACTTTGCATATGGAGGGTCCTTTGTGCAGCGTGATAAGAATATCAAAGGTAATTCCATTATCAATATGCACAACCCCAATCTCAGTCTCCTCCATAAATTTTTTCATCTCAAGGATCTGTACCGGTGTAACAGAAGAGATTACTTCCAGCTCTTTCTCCGGATCTCCGGCCACAATTCCTGCAGCTACAGCTGCCGGTATGCCTTTTAAATGTCCGGTATTGGGAACAATTACGGATTTCACATTCTTAATAATACTTCCGCTGGCACCTACAATCACCTTATCAGGCATACCCCCAAGAGTTTTTTTTGCTACCGCTGCAGCGTAAGCCAAAGCAATCGGTTCCGTACAGCCCATGGCCGGAACCAGTTCTTCCTTCAGTATCTGCACGTAGGCGCGGTATTTACAATTTGCCTTTTCCATACTTCATTAAGTCCTTTCTGATCGTATCCTGAACTACTTACCCTTTGACTTGATTTCTGAGTGACTTTAATGTACCATAAATACAACCATATGTAAAATTTAATGTTTTTATGAATATGTTTAAAAATTTTAAACATTGAAAGGAAGATTATGGAACTTCGTGAAATACGAACATTCTTAGAAGTGGCTGATTTAAAGAGTTTCTGCAGGGCGGCAGAGAAACTGAAATACTCCCAGGCTGCAGTTACCGTTCAGATTAAGCAGCTGGAAAAAGAATTAAACGTACATTTATTTGACCGAATCGGGAAACAGACTACTTTGACGCACGAGGGAGAGATGTTCTACCAGTATGCATCAGAAGTGATGCGGAATCTGACCTGCGCCCGTAATGTTTTAAGCCAGTCGTCAGAACTGACGGGCAGTCTGGTGATCGGTACGATTGAATCCATCTGTTCTACACTGTTCCCTCCGCTGATCAGGGAGTATCACCACCGGTATCCCAAGGTAAATATCAATATTATTGTGGATTCACCGGGAACTCTGTTAAACCGGATGAACAGCAACCAGATTGATATGGTGTATTTTCTGGACCGCAGGCTGTACGATGCCAAATGGATTAAGATACTGGAAAAACCGGAAGATATCATATTTGCCGCGTCTAAGGATCATATCTTTGCAAAGGAAACCGGACTTACCATAGACCAGGTTATTACCCAGCCGCTGATACTGACGGAAAAGGATGCCAGCTACCGGTTTATTCTGGAGCAGTATCTGGCTTCAGATGATAAAAAGCTTCATCCCTTTCTGGAGATTGGAAATACGGAATTTATTATAAAGCTTCTTAAGCAGAATGAAGGAATCTCATTTCTTCCTGAGTTTACTATAAGAAAAGAGATGGAGCTTGGGAATCTGACTGCACTTTCCATGAAGGAATTTTATTTACGAACATGGAGACAGATTGTATACCATAAGGACAAATGGCTCAGCAGGGAAATGAAAACGTTTATGGAGCTTGTTTTAGAGATGGAGGAGCAATGATATTGTACGGGCAGAAAGCATGTGTTATACTATGAGAACAACAATAATCAGCTGGAGGATATATTATGGAAGTTATGAAAATAGGAATTATGGGGACCGGCAGAATCGCTTCAATACTGGCTGAGACCATGACTCAGATGCCGGAAGTCTGTTTGTATGGAGCTGCTTCGCGGAGCCTGGAAAAGGCTGAAGAATTTGCAGCTCGTTTTTCAATAAAAAAAGCTTATGGCTCTTATGAAGAACTGGCGGCTGATTCTGAGATTCAGCTGATTTATATAGCAACCCCCCATTCAGAACACTGCAGCAATGCCAGACTGTGCCTGGAACATGGGAAGCATGTTTTATGTGAGAAATCATTTGCAGCAAATTACCCCCAGGCAAAAGAGATGATTGATCTGGCAAAAGAGAAAAATCTGATGATTACGGAAGCCATGTGGGTGCGTTATATGCCTATGGCTGAAACATTAAAAGAGGTACTTAATTCCGGAATTATTGGAGAACCAATGACACTTACTGCCAATCTCGCCTATCTGGTCGCAGATAAGCCCCGGATTGTTATGCCGGAACTTGCAGGGGGAGCGCTCTTAGATGTGGGCGTTTATACCCTTAATTTTGCATCTCTTGTCTTCGGTGATAAGGTTACAGATATCACATCCAGCGTGGTAAAGACAGATACAGGGGTGGATGCCCAAAACAGCATTACGCTTCTTTATCCTGGTGGAAAAATGGCAGTACTCAACAGCTCGGTTCAGGTACTTTCTGACCGTCAGGGAATTATTTATGGAACTAAAGGATTCCTGGTTGTGGAAAACATTAATAATTTTGAATCAATTTGTGTATTCGATAAGGATCGGAAGCTGGTGGAAACCTATGAAAGGCCACAGCAGATAACCGGATATGAATATCAGGTTCTGGCCAGCAAAGCGGCCATAGAGCAGGGCCTGACCCAGTGCACGCAGATGCCTCACCAGACGACTCTTCATGTTATGAAAGTCATGGACGAGCTCAGAAGACAATGGGGGATACGTTATCCCTTTGAAAAGGACGAATGAGGATACTGATATGTTTAATAGAAAAGATTTGATCCGGCTGCTGGCTCCCTTAATCGTGGAGCAGATCCTGGCAGTTTTGGTGGGTATGGCAGATGTGATCATGGTTGCTGCGGTTGGCGAGGCGGCTGTATCCGGTGTATCTTTGGTGGATTCCATCAGTATACTGATTCTACAGATCCTGGCTGCCCTGGCTACCGGCGGTGCTGTTGTTTCCGCTCAGTATCTGGGCAAAAAGCAGTCGGAGAACGCATGCAAGGCAGCAGGCCAGCTTATTGGTGTGACTACCGTATTATCACTGGCAGTGTCTGTCATTGCATTGGTTGGTAACAGGCTTCTTCTTGCGTCCATATTTGGCAATGTAGAATCGAGGGTGATGAATGATGCAGTGATATACTTTCGGATCACAGCACTGTCCTACCCCTTTATGGCAGTTTATAATTCCTGTGCGGCGCTGTTCCGCTCCATGGGCAACTCAAAGGTATCCATGGTGGTATCCATAGTAATGAATACGATTAACATCGTTGGCAATGCAATCTGTGTGTTTGGTCTGCATATGGGGGTGACCGGTGTTGCAATCCCGACACTTACAAGCCGTATTGTAGCCGCAGTTATGATGTTTTATCTGATTCAAAGTCCTGATAATACAGTGAGAATCAAACATCTTGAAGAGTTAAAACCTGATTTTCATATGATAAAGAATATTCTGTCTGTAGGTATTCCCAATGGATTGGAAAATGGTATGTTTCAGTTTGGAAAGATCGCACTGCAAAGCCTGGTTTCGTCACTGGGAACTGCTGCGATTGCCAGCTATGCAGTAGCTTCTAATCTTGTAACTTTGCTTTATCTTCCAGGAACTGCCATTGGTCTGGGACTGATTACCATAGTGGGTCAGTGCGTTGGCGCTGGTGAAAGAAAACAGGCAAAGCATTATACCAGACGTTTAGTCATGGTCAACTACGCTATTCTACTGATCCTGTGTGTTGCTATGATCTTGTTTTCCGGACAGCTTGTTTCCATATACAGACTTTCCCAGGAAGCGTCCAGAATATCCGTTGAGATGATAAAGGCACACAGCTATGCGATGATCGTGTGGCCATTGGCCTTTACCGTTCCATATTCCCTGCGTGCCTCCATGGATGCTAAATTTACAATGGCTGTTTCTGTATTCTCCATGTGGCTCTTTCGAATCGCGTCAGCCTATTTTTTTGTACAGGTCATGAAGCTGGGCGTCATGGGAGTCTGGTATGGAATGTTTATTGACTGGTTTTTCCGTGCAGCAGTATTTGCACTCAGGTTTCGCGGAATTGAAAAAAGGGCAGTGTCCGTTTCCTAGACGGCACTGTCCTTTTAAAATTTGTTAATCCATATGTGTATTTATATCTATCATGTTTGTAAAAAGTTGATGGCATAGTGTGAAATCTTTTTCTTTTATAGCCTGGTACATTTTTACGTGATCATCAATCAGAATAGAGGAAGAATATTTTTTATATATATTGCTTGAAAAAAGCTCAATCTGTTTATAAATCAGACTTCCAATTAGTTCATACATCATTGGAAAATATTTATTTTTTGAGCATCTGCAAATCTGAAGATGAAATTCAAAATCATAGGAAGCACCTTTTGCATAATCTTTACGTTTAAATGCATCTACCAGATTGTCACATATATGTTTTAATTGTTCGATATCATACGGCTCAGCTTTTTTAATCGCAAGTGACAGACTTTCCAATTCTAAAGCTCGGCGAATCTCCACAATTTCTGATATATTCTGTTCATCCATAATAAAATCTGCATAGTTTGCAATATATTCAGCGGTACTAAATTGCTTTACATAGCTGCCATCTCCAACGCGGATATCTATAAGTCCCATTGCGCGCAATCGTTCTACAGCAGCTTTGATAGAAGGGCGGCTTACTCCCAGCATTTTTGTAAGTTCATTCTCTGATGGGATTTTTTCCCCTACTTTGAACTTACCTTGTATAATATAGTCTTTTAACAGGTCAAAGACCTGATCTGATACACTTTTTCTTGCTATTTTTGGCAAATTTTCCATTAGTTTATACTCCATATCTTATTGACTGATTAAAGTATATCGGCATTAAATATGATTGTCAAGAAAAGCAAGTGATTCTTCTTCTATAAGTTTTCGTCAAAGTGCTAAAAAAGTATGTAGTTAAATAGTGCATTTTTAACGGAATTTCAATGGGATTCAATGTACTTATTGACAAACATAAAATGCAGTTGTAACATGTAAGTTGTCATACAACTTACAATTATACATAAAAACACATGTAAAGGAGAAGAAAATTATGAAAATCACCAGTATGGATGTTATGGCCCTGGAAAAAGACAATGGATGTGGTGGGTCACGTCCAGTCATCTGTCGGATTAACACAGATGAAGGATTCTACGGTTTAGGCGAGGCAGCAGTTGCAATTGGAACGGGAGCAAGAGGCGCATATGAGCTGTTAAAAGATTTTGGCCCATTGATTATTGGTATGGATCCACTGGCTAATGAGGTGATTTGGGAAAAACTTTTTAAATTGTCTTTCTGGGGTCAGGGAAATGGAGCTATCATGATGGCTGCAATCAGTGCCATCGATACAGCGCTTTGGGATATTAAAGGAAAAGCTGCAAATCTTCCACTGTACCAGTTACTTGGAGGAAAGCAGCGCAGCAAATTAAGAACTTATGCAAGTCAGCTTCAGTTTGGCTGGGGAATTGATAGGTTCAATCCTGCACAGATACCAGGTGGAGATGCTTCTCTCTACTGTGAGGCAGCAGTAAAGGCTGTAGAAGAGGGATATGAGGCAATCAAGATTAATTTCCTTCGTTTTGACCGGCAGGGAAAAATTCTTACTCATTTAGATACAACTGGTCATCTAAGCAGAGAGACTATGAGACTGGCAGAGGAGAGATTATCTGCTGTTCGTAAAACTGTCGGACCAGATATTGATATTATGATCGAAAACCATGCAATGACTGACGCTAACACTGCCATTCAGTTTGCTAAGATGGCTGAGCAGTATGATATTATGTTCCTGGAAGAAGGATGTACACCATTGAATCCTGGAGTTATGAAGAAAATTTCTGAGAATACAAGCATTCCATTAACTACTGGGGAGAGAACATATACAAGATGGGGATTCCTCCCGTTCTTTGAAAACGGATGCTTATCTATGATTCAGCCAGATATCGGAAACTGCGGTGGTATTACAGAGTGTAAGAAGATAGCTGATATGGCTCATATTTATGATGTAGGTGTTCAGTGTCATGTATGTTCAAGCCCGATCAGTGTTGCAATTGCTCTTCATCTGGAGGCGGCTATTCCAAACTTCATTATTCATGAGCATCATATTGCCAACACTACAAGCGGTACAATTCAGCAGTGTGAATACAACTATCAGCCAGTAAAAGGATACTTTGAGTTACCTGAATTACCAGGTATTGGGCAGGAATTGTCGAAACGAGCAATTGAAACAGCCGAAATCGTGACAATTAAATAAGGAGAAAAATATGGAAAATACATCTGGTAAAGGAACTCTTGGCTTTAGAGAATTATTGTCATTAGCAGTAGGACAGGTAATTGGTGCCGGTGTTGTAACATTAGTAGGACAGGCAATCGGTGTAACTGGCCGATCCATATGGCTTGCCTATATATTTGCTGTTGTTCTTGGATTATGCATTATATTTCCATATATTATGTTAAGCAGTATGATTCGTGTAAATGGTGGAAACTACACATTTGTTGCAACGATTCTTGGTGAGCGCTGGGGCGGAATGTATGGAATGGCCTTTACTTTGAACAGTTTTGCCTGCGGTATGTTTGGACTGGGCCTTGGAACTTATTTAAATGCCTTAATTCCAAGTGTCAATATCAAACTAACTGCAGTTATTGCAATCACATTATTCTGGATTGCGAATATGTTAGGCGTTAAATTCATGGCAAAGATTCAGAATGTTATGTCTGTCTGCCTTTTAGTTGGTCTGGCTGTGTTCATTGTAGTTGGCCTTTTTAACTTACGTCCTGGAACATTTGATTTCTCATCACCGGAATTTTTTACAGATGGTGCCAGCGGATTTTTTAATGGAACTTTATTATTAGTTTTCTCCTGTACAGGTCAGTCATTTATTGTTGCTTTTAGTAAGGAAGCTAAAAATCCACGCCGTGATGTTCCTTTTGCAATTACTGCAGCCAGTGGAGTTATTCTTGTTGTATACGTATTGATTGCAATTGTTGCTTCTGGCGTTCTTCCAATCGATCAGGTCGCTGGAAAACCACTGACACTTGCAGCTGGTCAGATTCTTTCCCGTCCATTGTATTATGCATTTATCATTGGTGGACCAATCATGGCACTTGCTACAACTCTGAATTCATCCTTTACTGTTTTTTCCCGTCCATTCCATCAGATGGCAAGAGATGGATGGTTTTCAAAGAAGATGGCAGTAACAAACAGCTTAGGAGCTCCTTATATTTTACTTACAGTTATTTATATTATTTCGGTTGTTCCGGTACTGTTAAACTTCAGTATCAGTACAATTACAAGCAATTCAATTCTCATCAGCCGTATTTCAGATGTTGTTGCAATTGTAGCTGTAATTTGTCTTCCAAAACGTATTCCTGATGCCTGGGAAAACAGATACTTTAAGATTTCAAAACCAGCATTTTATGCAATAATGACATTCTGCCTTTGTGTGACTTTATTTGTAATCGGATTATCACTGCGTAATCTGACACCAACATTAGTCATTGTTACGGTTGTATTAATTACTTTATTCTTTATTTATTCAACATTCAGACAAAAGTCAGGAAAGGTACAGATGGAAAAAAGCTACGAGCTTCAGTAATTAGATGATTAATAAGAAGGTAATAGAGTAGGGAAATAATTCTTGGCAATTATTTCCCTACTCTATTTCTTCATTCATCTTACCATCTGCATTCACATAAGAGCCTTCAATCACCCGGCTGACTGCCATCTGTCCTGCAATGCCATCCGGACCCGGGTTAAAATAATACCAGTTTGCGTCAATCTTATGCCAACCGGTCACCATGATGCCTATCTGGTTGGTATAAAAGGTGCTATTATAATGAGAGTCGTGAATCCAGCCGGTCACCATGGCGCCCTGTGTACTTCCCTCTTCAGGATTAAAGTAATACCAATGGTTATTTAAATAATGCCAGCCAGTAGCCATATAACCATTGTCCTTAAAATAATAGGAATTACCCTGATATTCGATCCATTGTCCAGCAGGATATTTTGAATTCCACTGATTGAAGTAACGCCAGCCGGCTTCATCCTTCACCCAGTTCCCGGAGATATAAATCGATTCATCTTTTGTATGGGCATAGCTTACCAGAATGTGCGTGCCAAATGCAGCAAACCAAACGGATAAAAGCATGGCGGCAGCTAGGTGAATGGCATTAGCGCGATAAAAGCGGGGTCTGTCAGACATATTCTCCTCCTTCCAATTTATCCAGGAATTGTATGAGTCGATTATAAGCGAAGGTCTGGAAAAAAACAATGAGGGAAAGGAAACCGTAAGATATTATTTATAAATCTGATTTTTTTCGGTAAAAGTATCTTGACATGGTCGCTTGCGTTTGTTATATTACATATAGAACAAACAATGCAATACTTGTAATGAGCCGGATAAGGAGGAAATTGCCGTGAACATTAATAAATTTACACAGAAGTCCATGGAGGCTGTTCAGAATTGTGAAAAGCTTGCCTATGAGTATGGAAATCAGCAGATTGAACAGGAGCATTTGCTCTACAGTCTTCTCACCTTAGAAGATAGTCTGATTTCCAAATTGGTTACCAAGATGAATATTCAAAAGGAGCAGTTTCTTTCGGAAGCTGCAGGGGCAATCCAAAACCTTCCGAAAGTCAGCGGAGGTCAGCTCTACATCAGCAATGATTTAAATAAAGTTTTAATCAGTGCCGAGGATGAGGCGAAGGGAATGGGAGATCAGTATGTTTCCGTAGAGCATTTATTCCTTGCCATGTTAAAACAGCCCTCAAGAGCATTAAAAGAGATGTTTCGCAGTTATGGAATTACCAGAGAAAATTTTTTAGCAGCATTATCCACAGTGCGGGGTAACCAGCGGGTGGTAAGCGACAATCCGGAAGCTACCTACGATACCCTGACCAAGTATGGGTATGACATGGTAGAAAGGGCCAGAGACCAGAAGCTTGACCCTGTAATCGGAAGAGACAGTGAAATCCGCAATGTAATCCGGATCCTTTCCAGAAAGACAAAGAACAATCCGGTTTTAATCGGAGAACCCGGTGTGGGGAAGACAGCGGTTGTGGAGGGGCTTGCCCAGAGAATTGTCAGAGGAGATGTACCTGATGGCTTAAAGGATAAGAAGCTGTTTGCGCTTGATATGGGCGCTTTACTGGCAGGTGCAAAGTACCGGGGGGAATTTGAAGAGCGGTTAAAGGCAGTTCTTGATGAGGTTAAAAAAAGCGACGGACAGATTGTCCTCTTTATTGATGAACTTCATACCATTGTGGGAGCAGGAAAAACGGAAGGCTCCATGGATGCTGGTAATATGTTAAAACCCATGCTTGCCAGAGGAGAGCTTCATTGTATTGGCGCAACAACTCTGGACGAATACCGTCAGTATATTGAAAAGGATCAGGCTCTGGAGCGGAGATTCCAGCCGGTTATGGTGGAGGAACCTACCGTAGAGGATACGATTTCCATATTAAGAGGTTTGAAAGAGCGATATGAAGTTTATCATGGGGTGAAGATCACAGACTCCGCTCTGGTATCAGCGGCGACTCTCTCCGACCGTTATATCAGCGAACGTTTTCTTCCGGATAAAGCCATTGACTTAGTTGATGAGGCCTGTGCCATGATAAAGACAGAGCTGGATTCCATGCCCTTTGAGCTTGACGAGCTGTCAAGACGAATTATGCAGATGGAGATTGAAGAGGCGGCGTTAAAGAAGGAAACAGACAGGTTAAGCCAGGACCGTCTGGCGGAACTGCAGAGAGAACTGGCAGAGCTTCATGATGAATTTGCATCTCAGAAGGCGCAGTGGGAGAATGAAAAGGCGTCGGTAGAACGTCTTTCATCTTTAAGAGAAGAGATTGAAAGCTTAAACAGGGAAATCCAGACAGCCCAGCAGAAATATGATTTAAACCGTGCAGCAGAGCTTCAGTATGGAAGGCTGCCCCAGCTTCAGAAGGAGCTTGCGAAGGAAGAGGAGCGGGTGAAAAATCAGGATTTAAGTCTGGTGCGTGAGAGTGTTACAGAAGATGAGATTGCCAGGATTGTATCCAAATGGACAGGAATACCGGTTGCCCGGCTGACAGAGAGTGAGAGAAACAAAACCCTTCATCTGGATCAGGAGCTTCATAAGAGGGTCATTGGACAGGAAGAAGCCGTTTTGAAGGTGACTGAAGCAATCATCAGATCAAAGGCAGGAATCAAGGATCCAACAAAGCCAATCGGTTCCTTTCTTTTTCTGGGGCCGACAGGAGTGGGAAAAACAGAACTTGCAAAAGCACTTGCAGATAGCCTGTTTGATGATGATAATAACATAGTCCGAATTGATATGAGTGAATATATGGAAAAGCACTCGGTATCAAGACTGATCGGAGCTCCGCCAGGATATGTGGGATACGATGAGGGTGGCCAGCTTACAGAAGCAGTACGCAGAAAGCCATATTCTGTGGTGCTGTTTGATGAAGTTGAAAAAGCCCATCCTGATGTGTTTAATGTACTTTTGCAGGTTCTCGATGACGGACGGATTACCGATTCCACAGGTAAAACCGTCGACTTTAAAAATACCATTATTATTATGACTTCCAACATTGGATCCCAGTATCTTCTGACTGGTATTGACGAAGAAGGAAATATCAGAAAAGAGGCGGAGGATATGGTCATGGGAGATTTAAGATCTCATTTCAGACCGGAATTTTTAAACCGCCTCGATGAAATTATTCTGTTTAAACCATTGGATAAGAGTAATATTTCCGGTATTGTTGGTTTGCTTATGAAGGATTTAAACCAGAGACTTCAGGATCGTGAGATCAGGATTGAACTCACAGACCAGGCCCGTGAGTTTGTAGTGGAGCAGGGATATGATCCGGTGTATGGTGCCAGACCGTTAAAGCGTTATCTTCAAAAGCATGTGGAGACACTTGCAGCAAGGGTAATCCTGGGAGATGAGATACATGCAGGCAGTGAAATTGTAATCGATGTTTCAGAAGATGGGGCAAATTTAATAGCCTATCTGGAATAAGAATAGAAAAGGGAGCCGTGGCTCCCTTTTCTGATTGCATTAGATTATGATACGGACCAGAGTATATCCCTGTTAACCGTATGATAAAAAGTATCCCGTATTTCCTTCGGGTCTTTTGTCTGTCCCATAATCCACATAAGCTTGGTTACGGTGGCTTCCAGAGTCATATCGTATGCTTCTAACAGTCCGAACTCTTTCTTTATGTAGTGCCCTACTTCATAAACAGACATATTGCTGCCTTCATTCGTCACCTGAGTGGTCATAACCACCGTTTTTCCAAGAGAGATCCATTTCTCAATTGCCTTGTAAAAATCACCGGTATCATAGGAAGGAAGTCCTCCTACACCAAAGGATTCAATGATAACGGCATCGTAATGCTCTGCCATATAATCCAGAATGTCTGCCCCCATGGAAGGAATCAGCTTTAACAGTGCAACGTTAAAATTAAGTTTATGGAAAAATACAGGGTTGCCGGAGCGGTGTTTTTTGTCATCCAGATAGAAGATTACATGACCATCCTGTATTGTGGCGATATAGGGGAAATTAATGCTGGAAAATGCGTTGTAGCTTTTGGTCCTCTCTTTTTTCCCTCTTGTTCCTGAGATCACTTTTCCGTCAAAAACAATATTTACATCGTGAGCCTTGTCGTCGCTTGCAAAGCGGAGACTGTCCGATAAATTGGTTCTTGCATCGGTATTTTCCATATCAATAGGTTTCTGGGCACCGGTAATAACGATAGGTTTTGGAGAATTCTGTACAAGATAAGAAAGGGCTGCGGCTGTGTAAGCCATGGTATCGGTACCGTGGCAGATAACAAAACCGTCATAGTTATCGTAATGATCTTCGATTGCTTTTGCAATCTCCAGCCAGTGCTTCGGCTGCATATTGGTGCTGTCTATACTGAATATCTGCAGACTGTCCACGTGACAGTAATCTGCCGCATCGGGAACATAGGAAAGGAGTTCATTGGAAGTCAGAAGGGGCTTCAGTCCGGATTCTCCTCTTTTGCATGCGATGGTACCACCGGTTCCCAGCATCATTATTTTTTTCATGAAAAATACCTCCTGATGAATTATGAACCGATTGTAGCATTTCTTTTCCCATTCGTACAGTGGATTTCTTGAAAATTGAAGAAAACTGTGATAAAATGAGGGACAAACAGATAGAGGAGAAAAAATATGGCTAATATACCAAAGGATCCGGTTATGCTGCTCAGTTATATTAATACGCAGCTGAGAGATTTTTACCCATCTTTAAATGAACTTTGTCTGAGTCTGGGAATAGAGGAAAAAGAGATTACCGGGTCTCTGGCTTCCATTGACTATCGGTATGACAAAATAAAAAATCAGTTTTTGTAATTGTATTGGATACAGAAGGGTCGTCGCAGCTGCGGGGACCTTTTTTGGAAAAATAGATTTGTGACTATTTGCAGGAATCGGACCATAAAATAATTAGAATGAAAGAGATTAAAAATGGAAAACTGTTTCATGTGTATAAGAATTCTGCCCGAGAAGAACAGGGCAGAAGGAGAAGGGGGGATTTGACATGGGATCTGTCTGGAATCAGACCATAGCGGTCTGGAATTGGCTGATGGAGCATTTAATCTATATAAACCTGGTACTCTCTGTTATTATTGTTTTTTTTCAGAGGAGGGATCCCAAGGCAGTCTGGACCTGGCTTTTAGCCTTGTATTTTATCCCGGTATTTGGTTTCCTCTTTTATCTCGTGCTGGGGCAGGATATGAGGAAAGGGAAGATGTTCCGGGTTAAGGAAGTGGAGGACCGTATGCGTTTCTCAGCCAGGAACCAGGAAGAGTTTTTAAAAAGCCACGATATGGGTCTTAATACTTCTCTGGAAAGGGATTACTCTGACCTCGTCGTTTTCAATTTAGAAACGTCAGGTTCTGTTTTAACGGTTGACAATACCGTGGAGATTTTTACTGACGGGGAGAAAAAGTTCCAGGATCTCAGGGAGGAACTGTCTAAGGCAAACCGGTTTATTCATCTTCAATATTATATTATAAAGGACGATGAGCTGTTTGATTCCATTATTCCCATATTAACAGAACGGGCAAAAGCGGGCGTGGAAGTCCGGATCCTTTGTGACGGTATGGGCGGACGGTTCATGCGCAAATCAAAATGGGAGAGATTAAAAGCAAACGGTGTCCGGGTTGGGATTTTTTTTCCTCCGGTATTGGGAAGGCTGCATCTGCGTATTAACTATAGAAATCACCGCAAGATTGTTGTCATTGATAACCGCGTTGGGTATGTGGGCGGTTTTAATATCGGAAGAGAGTATATTTCAAAAGATCCCAAATTTGGATACTGGCGGGATACACATCTAAAGCTTCAGGGAGGCTCTGTTTTAAGTCTCCAGATCCGTTTTGCACTGGACTGGAACTATGCAGTGGGAGAGAATTTGTTTAAAAATATGACATATTTTTGTGAAGATGGAAACGAATTCTGCCTGGACAGTCTGGGAGTGATGGATATGAATCAGACGGAACGGAAACTGGGGATTCAGATTATCGCCAGCGGGCCGGATGCCAGAAGCAGACAGATCCGGGATAATTATATCCGCTTGTTTTCAAAAGCAAAGCATCATATTTATATCCAGACCCCTTATTTCGTACCCGATGATGCGGTGCTGTCGGCTCTTAAGGTTGCTTCCAGATCCGGTGTGGATGTCAGGCTTATGATTCCGTGTAAGCCTGATCACCCCTTTGTTTACTGGGCTACCTACTCTTATGTGGGAGATCTTCTTTCTGAAGGCGCCAGATGCTATACCTATGATAACGGTTTTTTGCATTCGAAAGGGGTTATGACAGACGGCAGGGTCAGCTCCTATGGAACTGCCAATATGGATATCCGCAGTTTCGAACTGAATTTTGAAGTCAATGCAGTGATCTATGATGAGGAAACCACCAGGAAGTTAGAAGAACGCTTTCTTGAGGATTTAAAGGTATGCCAGGAGATCACGCCGGAAAGATATGAAGCAAGAAGTATCTTTATCAGGGTAAAGGAACAGGGCAGCCGGCTTCTTTCACCCCTTTTATAGAATTCTATTACAGCACAACATAATATCTCCATATCCGGCACATAATGAACCTTATGAAGATACTATCACAATTAAACTTAAAACAATTACCCCTGGATTTTTGTAAATGCGGGGTTGCAGGCTGGTGCCTGGAGGTTATTTTTACCTCAACAGAATCAATTTTACGCCATGACTGGCGTCTGATGGGGCAGACATCTCTTCTCATGTTTCCTATTTATGGCTGTGGGGCATTGCTGGCGCCCATCGGAGCATTGATTGACCGCTGGGTTACGCCGGGAGCCGGTATGACAACAGCGAGAACAGATATTGCTATCCGTCACGGATTTCTCTATATGGTGCTGATCTTTGTGGCGGAGTATCTATCCGGAACCCTTTTGCGGGGCAGGGGAATGTGCCCGTGGGATTATACAGGCAGAAGCACCAACATCGACGGATTGATCCGCCTTGATTTTGCTCCTCTTTGGTTTGCTGCGGGATTATTGTTCGAACAAATCACAAAAAAGAAAGGCAGGTAGTATTGTAATTAAAGAAACCATTCTATATAATAGATGGAATGGAGGACTAGACCAATGATTCGATTTATTCTTGTAGCAGCAACAGTTATTTTTTATCTGATCTTAAGTATTCCGGTCCTGATAGTACAATTTCTGACCGGTAATAAGAACCGCCGTCTGCGTGATGAACAAAGCATTTCTAAAGTCCGTTGGATTTTTAGGATCATCCTGTTCCTGGCAGGTGTAAAAATTACGGTAAAAGGAAAAGAAAAGCTGCCAAAAGACCAGGCAGTCTTATACGTTGGAAATCACAGAAGCTATTTTGATATTCTTGTAGGATATACGACGGTTCCTGGTCTGGTTGGTTTTGTGGCCAAAAAGGAGATGGAACGTATTCCCCTTCTTTCCACCTGGATGAAATATGTCAATTGTTTGTTCCTGGACAGAAAGAATTTAAAAGAAGGGTTAAAAACCATTCTTCAGGGGATTGAGCAGGTAAAGAATGGAATATCTGTCTGGATATTTCCGGAAGGAACAAGAAACAAACAGGAAGATATCCTGGAGCTTCTTCCATTTAAGGAAGGCAGCTTAAAAATAGCAGAAAAGAGCGGATGCCCGGTGGTTCCAGTTGCTATGACCGGAACTGCAGAGGTTTTCGAGAATCACCTTCCGTTTATACGTCCTTCCCGGGTGACCATTGAATTTGGAGATCCCTTCTTTATAAAGGAGCTGGAACCGGAACTTAAAAAGTTTCCGGGGGCCTATGTAAAGAAGCAGATTGAAGATATGCTTAAAACGGAACGTTCCCTGCAGGGAATTCGGTAAAGAAGACAAACAGATAAGACGAAGGAATGGACATATGAAAAAATTAGACTTGCTGGAGATCCGGACGCAGCTTGACGGGATTGACCGTGAAATTGTAGAACTGTTCGAAAAAAGAATGAGACTGAGCGGTGAGGTAGCTGAATTTAAGATTGAAACCGGAAAACCGGTTTATGATAAGGAAAGAGAAATGCAAAAAATTGATTCCGTCACCGGTATGGTTGATGGCGGTTTCATGAAACAGGCAGTCAGCGAACTGTTTACCCAGATGATGACAATCAGCCGCCACTATCAGTATAAGCTGATGGCGGAACATGGGCTGAAGGGAGAGGAAACCTTCCAGCCGGTGAAAACCATTCCCTCTTCAGATGTACGGGTGGTTTATCAGGGAGTAGAAGGTGCATACAGCCATGCAGCTGCGCTCCAGTATTTTGGTTCTGATGCCAGCGTTTATCACGTGGGAACCTTTGAGGATGCCATGAAAGAAGTGGAGTCCGGCCGTGCCGATTATGCAGTGCTACCCATTGAGAATTCCTCTGCCGGAGCGGTGAGTGATAACTATGACCTGTTGATGAAGTACAGTAATTACATTGTTGCTGAGACATTTCTTACTGTAAATCATGCATTGTTAGGGTTACAGGATTCCAGACAGGAGGATATCCGTACTGTATTTTCCCACCCGCAGGCCCTGATGCAGTGTTCGGAATTTTTAAATGCCAACAGAGACTGGAAGCAGATCAGTGTGGAGAATACTGCTGTGGCTGCCAAAAAGGTCATTGAAGAAGGCAATCCCTCTCAGGCTGCAGTCGCAAGTGAGAT
Organism: Clostridium boliviensis; assembly: GCF_033342255.1. NCBI lineage: Bacteria > Bacillati > Bacillota > Clostridia > Eubacteriales > Clostridiaceae > Clostridium > Clostridium boliviensis. The sequence goes on along the minus strand of NZ_JAWONS010000216.1, from coordinate 213,929 downwards.
TGCTGCCAGACTCTATGGGCTGAAAATCCTTGAATCATCCATCAATCATAATAAGCTTAACACCACGCGGTTTATTATCCTGTCAAACCAGAGGATATACCGGGAGGATGCACAAAAAGTCAGTATCAGCTTTGAACTGCCTCATAAGAGCGGTACTCTTTATAATATACTGAGCAATATGATCTATAACGGAATCAGCATGATCATGATTGAGTCAAGGCCGATTCCAGGAAGAAACTGGGAATACCGGTTCTTTGTGGACATGGAAGGGAATTTAAGCGATCCCCCGATTCAGAATGCGTTAAAAGGTATATCAGAAGAGGGACGCAATATGAGAGTCCTGGGAAATTACTGATGTTTATTATGAGGTTCGGCCTGGAGACAGGCCGGACTTCAATTTACACATGGAGGTATTATGATATTGAAAGAACTGATTTTATACCGAGGTTTAAAATACCAGAAGCTTTTTGACCAGATGTTAAGCCAGCTGGCGCCCCAAGCAGAGCATATGAAAGAAACAATGCCGGAATCCTTCGCCTGTGCCGGTCAGCTTATCGAGCTGGCGGCTTCCTATGGCTTTGAGGGGAATCTCTGGCATTGTTTTTTAGCATTATGTCTGGCAGACCACGAGAACGCTTACAGCACGTCCTGCGAAATAACCGGTCCGGTAAAGGGGACATTAAATGAACTTGCTGCCCATGATTTTCAGATTATGAAAGAGCTGTTTGATCAGGATATCCGAAAGCTGGATACCGGGGAAGAAGGAAGAATCTGGGCGGCACTTTCTGATTACCATGCCAATGACGGAAACAGTAAAATTTATAACAGACGAATCAGAGATCAGATTGTGACCCTTGCAGTGAAACTGAAGGAATCACCAGATATCCGGACCTTTGGTAATATTATTACTGAATTTTATAAGAATTTTGGCGTGGGGAAATTTGGTTTAAATAAGGCTTTTCGTGTGGAGGAGACAGACACGGATCCGCAGATCATCCCGATTACCAGTATGGATCATATCTATTTGTCGGATCTCGTGGGATACCAACGGCAGAAGGAGAAGCTGATTGAAAACACAGAAGCTTTCTTAAATGGCAGGGCGGCAAACAACGTTTTGCTGTTCGGTGACAGCGGAACCGGAAAATCATCTAGCATCAAAGCAATTTTAAATGAATATTATGACAAAGGACTCCGCATCATTGAAGTATATAAGCATCAGTTTCATACACTTTCAAAAATACAGGAACAGATCAAAGACAGAAATTATAAATTTATCATCTATATGGATGATTTATCTTTTGAAGATACCGAGCTGGAATATAAATATTTGAAGGCAATTATAGAAGGAGGACTTGCAAAGAAGCCAGGCAACGTCTTAATCTATGCAACCTCAAACCGCCGTCACTTAATCCGTGAGAAGTTCAGCGACAAGAGACAACTGGATGATGAATTACATAATAATGATACCGTCCAGGAAAAGCTCTCTTTAGTTGCCCGCTTTGGCGTAACTATTTACTATGGAGCCCCGGAACCAGCAGAATTCAAAGAAATTGTCAGGCAGCTGGCAGACCGCAGTCAGATCTCCATGCCATTGGAAGAACTTTACCAGAGGGCGAATATCTGGGAACTGAATCACGGCGGCCTGTCTGGCAGGACAGCAAATCAGTTTATTACCTATCTTTTGGGAAAACAGGAAAATAGTTAAACTTTTCGAAAATTTTACCGATATTTGACACAAATGGTAAAAATTTAAGATAGAATAATAGAAAACTGTCCCGAAGAGGGCAGGGAGGAGGACAAGTATGGCAGTGCGTTTATTTGCCGCTATTGATGTGGGATCTTTTGAACTTGAACTTGGCATCTATGAGATTTCCCCTAAAACAGGAATCCGCAAGATTGATCATGTCCGCCACGTTATCGCCCTTGGAAGGGATACCTATAAGAATGGGAAAATCCGCTATGAGTTAGTAGATGAGATGTGCAAAGTAATCAAAGACTTTGCAGATATTATGCAGTCCTATAAAGTGACAGGATACCGTGCCTATGCCACAAGTGCACTTCGGGAAGCTAAAAACAGCCAGATTGTACTGGATCAGATCAGGGTAAGAACCGGCATTGAGGTGCAGATTATCAGTAACTCCGAGCAGCGTTTTATCAGTTATAAGGCGATTGCCTCTAAAGATGCGGAGTTCAGTAAAATTATACAGAAGGGAACCGCCATCGTAGATGTGGGATTCGGCAGCATGCAGGTTTCTTTATTTGATAAGGATGCTCTCATTTCCACCCAGAATCTGATGCTTGGAGTATTACGGATCCGGGAGATGATGGGAGATATGCAGGTGAGCACTCAGATGCAGAACACTCTGATTGAAGAGATGGTGGACAATGAGTTAAATACATTCCGAAAGGTTTATTTAAAAGACCGGGAAATTAAGAACCTCATCGGTATTGGAGAAAGCATCCTTTATCTGTCCAGGGGCAGCCATGGCGGAAAACCGGTAGAATGGATTACTGCAGAAGAATTTATTATTTTCTACGATAAGATTAAGCTGATGTCGTTAGATCAGATTCAGGAGCGGTTTGGTGTCAATGCGGAATATGCCGCACTTTTAGTTCCTGCGGCCATTATATTCAAACGTGTTCTTGAGCTTACGGGAGCGGAGATGTTCTGGATTCCCGGTATCCGGTTATGTGACAGCATTGCTGCAGAATACGCTGAAGAAGCAAAGACAGTAAAATTTAATCACGATTTCTCAGAGGACATTCTCGCTGCCTCAAGGAACATGGCAAAGCGCTATAAATGCCACGGACCTCATACGGATCATATGGAAAAGTATGTTCTTGTGATCTTTGACAGTATGAAAAAGTATCATGGTATGGGAAAACGGGAGAGGCTTCTATTACAGATTGCAGCAATTCTTCATGCATGCGGCAAATTTATCAGTATGAGAAAGCCCAGTGAATCCGCTTATAACATCATTATGTCAACTGAAATCATAGGTTTATCCCATATGGAACGGGAAATCATCGCCAATGTGGTACGGTACAATGGAGTGGAATTTGATTATAACAGGGTACAGCTTAATGAGGAACTATTCCGCAATACAAAAGGAGAGCTGTCTCTTGAAGACATCACCATCCTGATTGCCAAGCTTACGGCTATTTTAAGACTTGCCAATTCTATGGACCGGAGCCATAAACAGAAATTGTCAAATAACCGAATGATAGTAAAGGAGGGCAGACTTGTAATTACAACATCTTATGAAGGAGATATGACACTGGAAGCGATATCATTTAATCAAAAAGCAGATTTTTTTGAAGAGATATTTGGTATCAGGCCTGTACTCAGGCAGAAGAGGAGGTTATCCTGATGGCAGACATCAATGAAATATATTACAATCCGGATAATTATGTAAATCGTGAACTGAGCTGGATCGAGTTTGATTACCGGGTATTAAGTGAGGCAAGAGATAAAAGCCTGCCGCTATTTGAACGGCTGAAGTTTTTAAGTATCACAGCCTCCAACTTAGACGAATTCTATATGGTACGTGTTGCCTCATTAAAGGATATGGTTCATGCAAAATATACAAAGCCTGATATTGCCGGAATGAAACCGGATGAGCAGCTGGAGCGCATCAGTGAACAGACGCATGAGCTTGTTTCCGTGCAGTATTCTACCTATAACCGTTCGCTTCTTCCTGCTCTTAAGCAGAATGGTCTGCGTGTTATTTCCAGACATGAAGATTTAAGCAGGGAGGAAGGAATATTTGCAGATACGTATTTTGTGAGAGATGTTTATCCGGTTCTGACTCCAATGGCAGTGGATTCCTCCAGACCGTTTCCTTTAATCCGCAATAAATCTCTAAACATCGCGGCATTGTTAAAAAAGAAAAGCGGTGAAGAGGAGTTTGAGTTTGCCATGGTTCAGGTTCCCAGTGTTCTCCCAAGAATTGTGGAGCTTCCAGCAAGTGAATCAGGAGAGCGGTCTTTCATTCTTTTGGAACAGATCATTGAGCGGAACATGGAAAGCCTGTTTTTAAACTACAACGTAATAACCTCTCATCCGTTCCGGGTCATGAGAAATGCGGATCTTACCATTGATGAAGAGGAAGCCGTTGATCTTCTGGAGGAGATTCAGAAGCAGCTGAAAAAGCGCCAGTGGGGAGAGGCCATCCGTCTTGAGGTGGAAGAGAAAATGGATAAACGCCTGCTAAAGATCTTAAAACGTGAGCTGAGTATCAGTTCCGATGATATCTTTGAGATCGCAGGGCCTCTGGATCTTACATTCCTCATGAAGATGTATGGGTTAAAGGGGTTTGATCATCTGAAGGAAGTTCCATACATTCCCCAGCAGGTGCCTGAACTGATGAATGAAGATGATGTTTTTTCTAATATCCGCAAGGGAGATATTTTGCTTCACCATCCATATCAGACGTTTGATCCTGTGGTGCAGTTTGTTAAGAGCGCAGCCAAGGATCCTGAGGTTCTTGCCATCAAACAGACGCTTTACCGGGTCAGCGGCAATTCCCCCATTATTGCAGCTCTTTTAGAGGCTGCGGATAACCGCAAGCAGGTTTCCGTGCTGGTGGAATTAAAAGCACGTTTCGACGAGGAAAATAACATCAACTGGGCAAAAAAACTGGAAAAAGCCGGCTGTCACGTAATCTATGGACTGGTGGGACTGAAAACGCACAGTAAGATTACGCTGGTGGTCCGGCGGGAAGAGGATGGCATACGCCGCTATGTCCATCTGGGTACTGGAAACTATAATGATTCCACTGCAAAGCTGTATACGGATCTGGGTCTGATGACCTGCAATCCACAGATTGGGGAAGATGCGACTGCAGTGTTTAACATGCTTTCCGGGTATTCGGAGCCCCTACACTGGAATAAGCTTGTAGTGGCGCCGATCTGGCTGCGGGTCAGGTTTTTAAAGATGATAAGGAGGGAAACGAGAAATGCTTCTACCGGTAAGCCGGCCCGCATCATAGCCAAGATGAACTCTCTGTGCGATAAAGAGGTGATCGCTGCATTGTATGAAGCTTCCTGTGCAGGCGTGAACATACAGCTGATTGTAAGAGGAATCTGCAGCATAAAAGCGGGCGTCCCTGGTATGAGTGAAAATATCACGGTGCGTTCCATCGTCGGAAATTTCCTGGAACATGCCAGAATCTTCTATTTTGAAAATGATGGAAGTCCGGAGCTTTATCTTGGAAGTGCTGACTGGATGCCGAGAAATCTGGATAAACGGGTAGAGATCATGTTTCCTGTGGAAGACAGCAAATTGATGGAGCGAATTCTGCATGTCCTGAAAATACAGCTGGAGGATAATGTAAAATCGCATATTCTAAAGCCGGATGGGACATGGGAAAAACCAGATAAGAGAGGAAAGACACTGATTAACAGCCAGGAGCGGTTCTGTGAGGAGGTCACTCATTCTGTCAGAGCGGAGCTTGGCAGACTGGATCCGTCAGGCAGCAGAGTGTTTATTCCGACGGAAAGCCAGGGTTGACAAGGTGTTCCTGATTTACCGTTTTATAGCTTTTTTGTAAGAAAATAGTAAGGCAAAGATACCTTTCTTGTGGTAGAATGGATGCAGGCTTTTTCTTTTTCAACTTGAGATCGCCGCTTACATAACGACAAGGGAGGTATTTTTCAATGTCCGAGACAATAAGCATTCTGGTTGTGGATGACGAGAAAGAGATTGCGGATCTGGTGGAGATTTATCTGGTCAGTGACGGATATAAAGTATACAAGGCATACAATGCAGAAGAGGGACTGGAGGTTCTTAATAAGAATCAGATTCATCTGGTGCTCTTAGACATTATGATGCCTGGGATGGACGGTCTTTCTATGTGCAAGAAGATACGGGAAACCAACAACATTCCGATCATTATGCTGAGTGCCAAATCAACAGATTTAGATAAGATTTTAGGACTTGGGACAGGAGCAGATGATTATGTGACAAAACCCTTTAATCCGCTGGAACTGACTGCCAGAGTCAAATCTCAGCTGCGCCGTTATACCCAGCTTAATCCCAACAGTGCGGTTAACGAATCGGCAAAGAATGAGATAGGAATCAGAGGATTGACCATTAATAAGGATAATCATAAGGTGACAGTATATGGGGAGGAGATAAAGCTTACTCCTATTGAATTTGACATTCTGTATCTGCTGGCCTCCAATCCTGGAAGAGTGTTCAGTACAGATGAGATATTTGAAAAGGTATGGAACGAGAAGGTTTACGAAGCCAATAACACGGTAATGGTACATATCAGGCGTCTGAGAGGTAAGATGAAGGAAGACACCAGACAGAACAAGATCATCACAACTGTTTGGGGGGTAGGATACAAAATTGAAAAATGATATCAATCGCCGTTTCCATACCCGGGTTATTGCCAATATATTTTACAGCGCCATAGTCACGGTTCTGATCGAGATATTTTTGGTGACCAACGTATCCCTCATTGCATCCTATGTGAGGAGTACTCAGGACGATAATGCATTTCTTGAGATGCTCACCACATTTGATGTGGTAGTAATACTCATTTACGTTGTGTTTGGAATCGGTATATTCGCAGTTACTTTTCTCCTTCTCCAGGAGAAATCCATGCGTTATATCGGAAAAATTTCCGATGCCATGCAGAGAATTTCAAAAGGAGATTTAAACATCACGGTAGGCATTGAAGGAGATGACGAATTTTCCGTCATGGCTGCAAGTTTAAATAAGATGGTGGAAGATTTAAGGGATTTAATGGATAAGGAACGGGAGGCAGAGCGTACCAAGAACGAACTGATTACCAACATTGCCCATGACTTACGGACTCCGTTAACTTCCATTATCGGATATCTGGAGCTCCTTTCAAAGGAGGGAGAGATTGACCAGGAAATACAGAAAAGGTACATAGGGATTGCATACGTAAAGACAAAGCGGCTGGAAAAGCTGATTGAGGATTTATTTGGATTTACAAAACTAAACTACGGAAAGATATCCATGAATGTAACAAAGGTGGATGTCATAAAGCTGTTAAGTCAGCTCCTGGAAGAGTTTTATCCCAGTTTTATGGACAAAAATCTCTCTTATGAGCTGCAAAGTAATGTCCCTGCCCAGATCGTCTCAGCAGATGCCAATCTTCTGGCCCGTCTGTTTGATAATCTCATTAATAATGCAATCAAATACGGAGCAGACGGAAAACGGATCCTGGTAAAGGTACATGGAACTGAAGAACTTGTATCGATCCAGGTGGTAAACTACGGTTATGTGATACCGGAAGAAGAGCTTCCTCTGATCTTTAATAAGTTTTACCGTGTGGAGCAGTCCCGTTCCACCAATACAGGAGGAACCGGACTGGGTCTTGCCATTTCCAAGAATATCGTGGATATGCATGGCGGAAGCATTCAGGTGACCAGTGACCTGTCAGGAACGGTATTTACGGTAAAGCTGAAAACGGATTTTGATGTGAATAAAGAGAACTTTGGAAAGATAGGGTGACAAAATGAAAGTCAGACAGATATCCCTGATTTGTGCCATGGCGCTCACGTTGGCAGGCAGCACTTTGCTGCCTGCTTTCGGCATGACCTCAAATGGCTCGGAGGGTGGAGACAAGAAAGAAAACTCCTATTCTCAGGAATACACCGGTGAGAATTATTCCGATATCGGTATGGAGGTTTCGTATGGATACGATGGGAATGCCAAGGCAGACCGCTATATACCTGTTAATTTTACATTGAAAAGCCAGGCCGGTTCCGCCTTTCACGGTACTGTGCGTGTGGAGGCAATGGAATCCGACTATAATATCTATCAGTATGATTACCCCATTTCATTAGACGCTATGGGCTCTGTAAAGGAATCGCTTGATGTTCCGGTAGGAAGAGCAGATATTTTATATGTTAAGCTTTTAGATTCCCATGGTACGGAACTGATACGCAAACGTTTAAAGATGAATGTTCCCACAGATGTAGCAGAGCTTTATGCAGGGATTCTTTCCGACAAGCCTGATAAGCTCTCTTATATGGATGGAGTGGGCGTCAATTACAGTGCAGTGAAGATCAGAACATTCCAGATGCAGACGGATCAGATTCCGGATCATGTAATTGGTCTGGATCTTCTGGATGTTCTTGTTATAACGGATTATGATACCAGAAAGCTTTCAAAAGACCAGATATGCGCCATTATGGAGTGGGTGAAGGAGGGTGGTACCCTTCTTTTTGGAACCGGTGCCCGTGCCGATGATACATTGTATGCTTTCCGGTCGGATCTTCTGAATGATGATTATGAAGTGCCTGCAATGAAATCAGTGGATATGGGCGTGGAGTATGCGACTAATGGCCCCGGAGACTCCTTTATGAACCTGGTCTGTGCCGATATTTCCTTAAAAGGGGGAACCGGTGTTCTGTCAAATGACCAGTTTCCTGTTCTGACCGCGGCAATCAGAGGAAAAGGCGTTGTGGGAGTTGCTGCCTATGATTTTGTGGACATCGCACCATTCTGTGAGACCCAGCGTTCTTACGTTGATAAGCTTTTTACAGCTTTATTAGGAGAAACCAGGTTAAATAATTTATCTTCTTATTTATATAATGGTAATTCCAGCCAGTTTTGGGCTGTTCAGAATATGCTTAATACAGGAGATGTAGATAAGCTGCCAGGGCTTGCGTTCTATACCATCGTTATATTGACCTATATTGCACTTGTTGGACCAGGAACCTATCTGTTTTTAAAGCGGAAGGATGGGCGGCGTTATTACCGAACTGCCATTGTTGGAGTATCCCTTTTATTCACAATTGTGGTTTATCTGATGGGTGGAAAGACACGGTTTCGGGATACCTTTTTTACTTATGCAACAATTTATGATGACTCAGAAAATTTTGAAGATGAATACACGTATATCAATATGAGAACGCCCTATAACAGAGCGTACTCCATACTTCTGGACCCGTCCTATAATCTTCTTCCCATAACCAGAAGCAAGTCCTATGAAAGGGAACCGGTACCGAAATTTTCCGGAAATGAAGATTATAATGTCCGGATAGGCTATGGCGAAGACGGCACGAGAGTTTCCGTACAGAACGCTGCTGCATTTAGTCCTAAATACTATACACTATCGAAGCGGACCCTCAATGAGGACAGGAAGGGCCTTTGGGGGAATATCACGCTGTTTAAAGGCAGTGTTTATGGCACCATTACCAATGAATATCCATTCTCAGTGGAAAAGGCAGGCATTCTCATGTATGGAAAGATGGTAGTCATTGATGAATTAAAGCCTGGAGAGACAAAAAAGCTTGATGGGTCACCTGTCATCAATTATCCCATTAATAATTCTTTTCAGGTGTCTGCCCGTGTTACGGGAAGTTATCAGTATTCCAAGGCAGATATTGAAGATCCGGATTATATGCTTGCTCTGTCCAGAACCAATATACTGAGTTTTTACCTTGATAAATATTCTTCCTTTTACAACCAGGAAGCGCGGATTGTAGCATTCAGCAAGGACCAGAAAGACAGCCAGTTTCTGGTTAACAGAGAATATGAAACCTATGGAGTGACCATGTTTACCTCAACAATTAATGTAAAATCTAATAAGAATGGGGAAACATACCGGTCCGCACTGATGAAAACGCCTGTAGCGGTAAGCGGACAGTATTATTCAGACTCCAATGCTATTTACGGAGTGGATCCGGTTGCTCTGGAATATTCTTTGGGAAATGATTTAAATGTGGAGAAGCTTATATTTGAAAATCCTTCCGATGAATTTTTAAATAATCAGAGTACTAATTATACCAATATATTTAAGGGTAAAACCTATTTTTATAATCATAATACCGGCAATTACGATTCCATGGATCCAGAAAAAACAGAATATACAGCAAAGGAACTGACCCCTTATCTGTCGCCGGGTAATACCCTGACAGTCAAGTACGTCTGTGAGGATACCGTTGAAAATAACTGGTATGTCACGCTGCCCATGCTGATGGTTCTGGGAAGGGATAAATGATGTTAGAAATAAAAGAGTTGAAAAAGAAATTCGGAAAATTTCATGCCTTAAATGGTCTGGATTTTGTAATTCCCAAAGGCTCCCTTTATGGTTTTGTAGGCCCCAACGGGGCAGGAAAGACGACTGCGATTAAAATCATGACAGGACTTCTGTTTGCTGACAGCGGGCAGGTACTGATTGACGGGAGAGATGTGTCAGAAGGTTTAAACCACCTGAAAGAGAAAATCGGTTATGTACCAGACTTTTTTGGGGTATATGATAATCTGAAGGTCAATGAATACATGGAGTTTTTTGCCTCCTGTTATGGACTGGATGGCTTAAAGGCCAGAAGCCGTTATATGACACTTTTAGAACAGGTGGGGCTGGAGGATAAATCAGATTTCTATGTAGACAGCTTATCCAGAGGGATGAAGCAGCGCTTATGTCTGGCAAGAGCACTGATTCATGATCCGCCGCTGCTGGTTCTTGATGAGCCGGCATCTGGTCTGGACCCAAGGACCCGCTATGAATTTAAGGAGATCTTAAAAGAACTGAGAGAGCAGGGGAAGACGGTCTTTATCAGTTCCCATGTTTTATCTGAGCTGTCTGAGCTGTGTACGGATATCGGAATTATAGATCAGGGAAAGATGGTTTTAAGCGGAAGTATGGAAGAGATTTTAAAACGGGTAAATGCCACCAATCCTCTTATTATTTCCATTCTTGGAAGTAAGGAAAAGGCACTTACTATCTTAAAAAGCCAACCCTGCGTGCAGACAATCGCAGTGAAGGAAGGAGATATCCGCGTGAATTTTATTGGAGACCAGCAGGATGAAGCTCTTTTGCTTCAGCAGTTGATTGATGCGGAAGTGCTGGTTCATGGATTTTGCAGGGAACAGGGAAGCCTGGAATCATTATTTATGCAGATTACAGATCCTGATAAAGAAAAGGCGGTGCTTGTATATGAAAATGAATCCGGTTTATAAGAGGGAGACTATGGTCAGCGCAAGAAGTTTCCGGCTGGCTATGACTCTGGTGATTTTTAATTCCATACTGGCTCTGGTAATATTGCTGAATATGTATTCCGTAGTAGAGCGGGTGAAGCTGACGGCTGATATCCAGTACTCTTCCTTTACTAATCTGTATGTATTTGTTGCAGTTGTGGAATTTGTCATGCTAATGTTTATCATGCCAGCACTTACTGCGGGAAGTATAAGCGGGGAAAGAGAACGCCAGACACTAGATATATTGCTGACCACAACCATGAAGCCGTCAGAAATTATCTGGGGAAAACTTTTATCTTCATTCAGCACCATGTTTCTGATGGTGGTATCCAGCTTTCCATTACTGGCAGTTTCGTTCGTCTATGGCGGAGTGATGATTTACGATGTGTTTCTTCTGCTCTTATGCTATCTGGCAGTGGCACTTTTATGCGGAAGTATGGGAATTTGTTTTTCGTCCCTGTTTAAACGGTCTACCATTGCCACTGTGGTCAGCTATGGAGTGCTGGTTTTTATCGGAGCCGGAACTTATGCAGTGAATATATTCATGCTGTCCCTGGCAAGGCTGAATGTGAACAGCTCCTATGTCTCCAGTATAAACGGAGTGGCGGACCAGGCCAATTCCGGTGCATTCCTGTATCTGCTTCTATTAAATCCGGTGGCTACTTTTTATGTTATGATCAATCGTCAGGCAGGAGATAGTCAGGTGCTTAACAGCTTAAATAACTGGTTTGGACCTCATCCCGATAACTTCATCATGAATAACTGGGTGCTTCTTAGCATTTTAATTCAGATTTTGCTGGCTGCTATATTTATCTTTATTGCAATAAAAGGAATCAGTCAGTCAAAACGAAAGAGAATCAGAAAAAAGTAAAAAGGAGATTTTTATGCTTACAATTGGCTGTCATCTGTCTTCTTCCAAAGGGTTTCTCGCCATGGGAAAAGAGGCTGTGAAGATCGGTGCGGATACATTTCAGTTTTTTACTAGGAATCCAAGAGGAACGAAGGCCAAAAAGATTGATCCGGTGGATATCGGACGGTTTCTTTCCTTTGCAAAGGAACATGGGATCAACCGGATTCTGGCTCATGCTCCCTATACACTCAATGCCTGTTCTGCAGATGAAGGCTTAAGAATACTGGCCAGAGATACCATGAAGGATGATCTGGAACGGATGGAGTACATTCCGGGCAACTGTTATAATTTTCATCCGGGAAGCCATACCGGTCAGGGAACGGAAACAGGGATTGGTTATATTTCCCATATGCTCAACCAGATTTTAAAACCGGATCAGAATACTACGGTTCTGTTAGAGACCATGTCAGGTAAGGGAAGTGAAGTGGGCAGAACATTTAATGAACTGCGGGAGATTCTGGATCAGATTCAGTTAAAGGAATGCATGGGAGTCTGTCTGGATACCTGTCATGTATGGGATGCAGGTTATGATATTGCCGGAGATTTAGATGGAGTTCTCAATGAATTTGACCGGATTATCGGGCTGCCCAGACTGAAAGCGATTCACTTGAATGACAGCCTGAATCCACTTGGCTCCCATAAGGACCGCCATGCGGCAATCGGGCAGGGGATGATTGGGTTTGATGCCTTGAAAAGGGTTGTGGAGCATCCCAGCCTTAAGAATCTTCCGTTTTATCTGGAAACTCCCAATGATTTACCTGGTTATGCAAAAGAAATTGCCATGATGCGCGGACAGGGATAGCCAGGATATCATCTGCGCAGTATAATATGAAATAAAACTCTAAAGGAGGAATCGGAATGGGAATTGTGAAAGCATTGACTTCAGCAATCGGAGGGTCACTGGCAGACCAGTGGCTTGAAGTAATAGAGGCAGGCAGTATGGGAGATCAGACCGTATTTACCAGCGGGGTAAAGGTTCGCAAAGGATCTAATTCAAAGAGTACAGATAATACAGTATCTGACGGGTCTGTCATTCATGTTTATCCGAATCAGTTTATGCTTCTGGTTGATGGAGGAAAGGTCATTGACTATACAGGAGAGCCAGGCTATTTTACTGTAAAGAATTCATCCATGCCGTCCCTTTTTAACGGACAGCTAAAAGAAGCCATCAGTGAATCCTTTGACCGTGTGCGTTTCGGAGGCCAGACACCTACATCACAGAGAGTTTACTTTATTAATCTTCAGGAAATCAAGGGGATTAAGTTTGGAACACCCAATCCAATTAATTATTTTGATCAGTTTTATAATGCAGAGCTGTTTTTGAGAGCTCATGGCACTTATTCCATTAAAGTAACGGATCCTTTCTTATTTTATGCAGAGGCTGTACCAAAGAATACAGACCATGTTGAGGTTAACGATATCAATGGACAGTATTTATCGGAATTTTTAGAAGCACTTCAGTCTTCCATCAATCAGATGTCAGCAGATGGAATCCGCATCTCCTACGTAGCTTCTAAAGGAAGAGAACTGGGACAGTATATGGCGGATGTGCTGGATGACCAGTGGAGAGCCGGCAGAGGAATGGAAATACAGTCTGTGGGAATTGCAAGCATCTCCTATGATGAAGAATCCAAGGCTCTGATCCAGATGCGAAATCAAGGAGCCATGTTAAGCGATCCCGGCGTGCGGGAAGGCTATGTTCAGGGAGCTGCAGCCAGAGGATTAGAGGCAGCCGGAAGCAATGCAAACGGCGCTATGGCCGGATTTATGGGCATGGGCATGGGAATGAATACAGCAGGCGGTTTTATGGGTGCTGCGTCTGCAGCCAATATCAGCCAGATGCAGATGAATCAGCCGGCGAAACCGGCAGCTGCACAGGAGACATGGACCTGCAGCTGCGGCAGTGTTAACACTGGAAAATTCTGTCCGGAATGCGGAAACAAAAAAACGGAAGGCCCATGGACCTGTGGGTGTGGAACTGTTAATACTGGAAAATTCTGTTCTGAATGCGGAAAACCAAGACCATGAGTGCGGCGATCTCCTATAAGTGCCCTAATTGCGGGGGACCGTTAAAGTTTAATCCTCAAAAGCAGAAATATGCCTGTGAATACTGTTTATCTGAATTTGCTGAAAATGCCCTCCTGAATGAGGAAAAGGAATCAAAGGGAGAGACTTTATTGTATAACTGTCCCAGCTGCGGAGCTGAAATTGTAACCGACGACACTACTGCAGCATCCTTTTGTTATTACTGTCATAATCCGGTCATTTTATCTGGTAAACTGAGCGGGGAATTCCACCCGGATTATGTTATTCCCTTTTCTCTTGATAAGAAAGAGGCAGTGGGAATCTTCCGGGACTGGATGAAGAAGAAACGCTATGTTCCCAAGGCATTTTACAGTGAGGAGCAGATTGAAAAAATCACAGGTGTCTATTTTCCATATCTTCTTTACAGCTGCCTTACAAAAGGGAGCCTGGAGGCAAGTGCGGACCGGGTGAGGGTCTGGGTCAGCGGTGACAGAAGATATACTGAAACGCAGACATATGAAGTTCTGCGTTCCGGTGACATGTCTGTAAGATATGTACCGCGCAATGCACTAAAGAAAGCAAACCGTAAGCTGGCGGAAGGAGTTCTGCCTTTTGAGACCGACAAATTAAAGCCTTTCACCATGGGATATCTTTCAGGTTTTGTGGCAGAACGACGGGATATGGAGGAGCAGGAATTTACAGATGAGGTAAAGATGGAAATCAGAAACTTTGCGGAAGATACACTCCGTAACAGCATTACCTCATATGATTCGGTTCGAGTCCGGAATCAGGATATCCAGCTGGAGGATGAAAGCTGGGAATATGCACTGCTTCCGGTATGGACACTTACGTACAGAGATGAGGCCAGAGACCGGATCTATTATTTTACCATCAACGGACAGACCGGAAAGGTATGCGGTGAGCTTCCGGTTGACAAAGGAAAGCTGATGCTTCTGTTTGCCAAAGTGTTCGTTCCAGTGTGTCTTTTGCTGCTGCTTGCGGGGTATTTTGTATGAGGATAAAAAGAGTATTATCAGCAGTATTTCTGCTTCTGTTTTTTGTACTTATTTCCATTGGAGGCATCACAGGGGTGTATGCGGCCCAGTCAAGAGTGTTTGATGATGCAGATCTTTTTACAACAAAAGAGAAAGAGGAATTTGAGAGCACCATACAGTCCATGCAGCAAGAGATGAATATGGATGTGGTGATAGCAACAACCCAGGATACCGGAGGTAAATCTGCCAAAGATTATGCAGAGAATTTCTATATTGAGAGAAAATTCGGAAAAGGAAGTGACTACCGGGGCGTGCTGTTTCTGATCGATATGGATAACCGGGAGATGTATATTCTGCCTGTTGGTAAGATGAACCGTTTTCTGACGGATAAAAGGTGGAATGCGATCCTGGACGATGCATATGAAGCGATCAGCGGAGGCGAGTACGCAGCCTGTGCCAGAATATACCTTGACGGAGTGATTAAATACTACCGGGCAGGGATACCGGGAGGCCAGTATAACTACGACAAGGAAACGGGGAAAATCAGTGTTTACCGCAGCATAGAGTGGTACGAAGCTGCATTGGCTATACTGGCAGCGGCAGCGGCGGCAGCGGCAGTCTGTGGCGGTGTCACCAGCCAGTATTCCATGAAAAAAGAGAGAGGAAGAGCCAGAGTTGCACTATTGGCTTACAGAGCTAACTGTGAATTCAGCTACTCCGCTCAAAATGATAACTTAATTAACAAGACCATTACCCATGTCATAGTACCACGCAATAATGGAGGAAACGGAGGATCCGGTGGAGGAATGTCTTCCGGCGGCAGAAGCACCACCCATACATCTTCCGGACGCACCATGGGGGGCGGGGGAAGAAAATTTTAACAGAAAGATTCAGGAGAATAACAGGATAGAAGCAGAAAAGTCTGTATACAACGCAGCTTTTTAGCTTCTATCCTGTTTTGACTTATAAGTTGGCTTTACCGGAGACAGAAGATTTATTTAAAAGAAGCAAAGAAATTTGTTCTCCTGCCATGGTAATTCCGACACCTGCGGCTACCAGAAGACCG
Organism: Clostridium boliviensis; assembly: GCF_033342255.1. NCBI lineage: Bacteria > Bacillati > Bacillota > Clostridia > Eubacteriales > Clostridiaceae > Clostridium > Clostridium boliviensis. The sequence continues at coordinate 197,964 of NZ_JAWONS010000216.1, read as the reverse complement.
CCCCAAAAGGTAATCGCAGAAAAACCTTTCCGTGTGATCAGATCCAGCAATATTCCAGTAAAAATCTGTCCGGAAAAGGTTAAAAGTGTAAGCCGGAAGGCAGGTATTTTGGGGACTGTCACATTAAAAAGAAGAACTGTGACAACTCCCAGGATTCCTCCAAAGTAGATCCAGATGTGGGCTGAAGGAATAAAATTATCAAATATGGGTTCTTTTCTTCCTAAAAGGAAGAGCAGGATCAGTGTTACGGGAAGACCTGCCAGATGATTGATAAAGGATCCTTTTAAAGCTCCGGTCCGTTTCGATAAGCCTGCATTGACGGTACGGGAGAGTACCACAGTAATTCCGCTTAAAAGAGAAATAAGAACCGGAAAAGCTGTTCCATAGAAAGAGTGGCTCAGCATGACGGCAATGCCAAGAAAGGCCAGTACCAGCCCGGCCAGTGTATGCTTTTTGGGCGGATATGCCGTCATTCCAAAGAGACCCAGCCAATCTATAACAAGGGAAGCGATTGCCTGTCCCAGAAGTCCTAAGGCAATTATTCCTGTTATACTGATTTTTCCAAAAGCAAAATTGCTGAATGCAGTAGTCAGCACACCGATCATTCCTCCGGTGTACAGCCAATATGGAATTTTTTCGGCCTTTTTACGGCTTTGGGAAGGAAGAATCTTAAGCAGAAAAAATGCAAATAAGACCCCAACCACATGAATGATAACAGCTGCTCCAAATACACCGTACTGTGCGGTAAGACCTCCATTGACAGCAATCATGAAAGTTATGACTGTGCCGGCAAGCAGTGAGAGAAAATTATACATAATATTACCTCCGTTTTCGGTTTTAAGGATACCACAGCCCGTTGACAAAGCAGTATGACATATGTCATACTTTCAAAAAAAGATAAGGAGGCCAATGAAGATGAATATCACAGAGCAGCGGATAAAACGTCTGATTTCACATTTTCATTTGTCAGACATGGATCTTGACGATTCCGTTGTACTTCGGTTTATGCCGGGGGAACTAATTCTGCAGGAAGGCAGGGATATGGAATATTTCCTTCTGGTGGTTTCAGGAAAAGCAAAAGTCTGCTCTGCGTCTGCAGATGGAAAAGATTTTCTGCTTTGCTATTATATCTCTGAAGGGATTATAGGAGATGTGGAGTTAATGACGGGTTCGCATATAGCAAATGCCACCATCCGTGCTGTAACTGAGTTTATCTGCATTGGGCTTCCATATAGAAAATACGAAGAAAAACTAAAACAAAATCTTCTTTTTGTCAATGATATAGGAAGAGAACTGGCGTCAAAGCTGTTAAGAAGTTCTAAGAAGAGTGTGATTACAGCTCTTCATTCCTGTGAAGAACGGCTGTGTGCGTATATTCTGTTTACGGAGCAGGAAGGATTTTTTCTGGAAACGCTGGCAGACACGGCTAAGTCCATTGGAGCAAGTTACCGTCAGACATTTCGTATTATAAATACGCTTTGCAGGGACGGTGTAATAAGAAAGGAAGACAGGGTTTACCGGATTGTTGACCGTGGAGAGCTTTTGTCCCGCACTCCGGATTTTTATCTGGAGTGAGGGATAAAGATCTGGTCAGTCTAAATAAACAGGAACCGGCTGATCTACAGTCATTGAGTTTTCCGTAACCTGACAGTCATATGCCAGGATATGGACTCCTGCTGCATCGGCTTTTTGCAGCGCTTTTTTCAGTTCCGGCTGGGTTCTTTCATTGGGAGAGAAGCCCGTCATTCCCTTCATCTGGATTAGAAAGAGAAGATACGCTTCATATCCGTCTTTTTTAGCATGAATCAGCTCTTCAATATGCTTGATTCCCCGGATTGTGGGGGCATCCGGAAAAAGAGCGCGGTTATGTTCCTCTAAAGTTACGCCTTTTACCTCCATGAATGCGGGGATATGTCTTATATTTCCAGATTCTTCTTTTTCAATTAACTGGAAAGCCAGGTCAAAACGAGACTGACCATAGGTGACTTCTCTTTTGATTTCACAGACAGATCCACAGCCAAGGAGCCACTCATATGCGGCCAGATTGGGAGCCTGGGAATCCATATTGATTAACAGAGTATCCCCTTCCCTCATTTTAAAGACCCCGATCAGAGAATATTCTGTTTTTCTGCCGAGGACAGAAGCTTCCGGATGATACTGAAGGAGTACTGTGGCACCCGGCAGTAAAAGCTCTTTGCACCGGCCTGTATTTTTTACGTGACATACCACGGTATTTCCCTTTGATTCTCCTGTTAATATCTGAACATAAGCTATGAAACGGTTGGGCCGGTTAATAAAACTGCCCTTTACAATATATGAATAGTTCAATGAAACAGCTCTCCTTTCTGTAGTTCTCACAGTATCTTATCACATCATCACAGGAGTTGCAAACTTCAAAGAGTGTCCATTGCACAAAAACATATGTCCGCAATAAGAAAACTTTTTTGCTGTTTTTTCTTGCACCTGGGATTAAAGTGTGCTACAATGCTGGCAAGGTTTTTTTGATTCATACTTATTAAGAGAGAGCAGGAAAGGAACGCGATACCATGGAATTATCCTATCAGAGTACCAGAGGCAGAGAGGCCAATGTGACGGCTTCCCAGGCGATTTTAAAAGGGCTGGCAGCAGACGGCGGATTGTTTATGCCATGCTTTATCCCCAGGCTTGACAAGACCATGAAAGAACTTTCTACATTGACATATCAGGAAACTGCTTATGAAGTTATGAAGCTGTTCCTTACCGATTATACAGAGGAGGAATTAAAAACTTGTATAAACTGTGCATATGACAGCAAGTTTGATACCGAAGAGATTGCTCCGATTTCAAAAGCAGACGGTGCATACTATCTGGAACTATACCATGGCAGTACCATAGCATTTAAAGATATGGCGCTTTCCATACTTCCTCATCTGATGACTGTTGCTGCAAAGAAGAATCAGGTAAAGAATAAGATTGTGATACTGACTGCTACCTCAGGCGATACGGGAAAAGCAGCCATGGCTGGTTTTGCGGACGTAGAAGGAACCGAGATCATCGTCTTTTATCCAAAAAACGGAGTGAGCCGTGTCCAGGAACTTCAGATGGTAACCCAGAAGGGTAAGAATACCCATGTTGCGGCAATACACGGGAACTTTGACGATGCGCAGACTGGTGTGAAAAAAATCTTTGGTGACAGGGACTTTGCTGCTCAGCTGGAGGAGATGGGATATCAGCTTTCTTCTGCCAATTCCATTAACATCGGAAGACTTGTGCCGCAGGTGGTATATTATGTGTATGCGTATGGAAAACTGCTTTCAGGGGAAGAGATATCAGAGGGAGAGCGGATTAATGTGGTTGTTCCGACTGGTAACTTTGGTAATATTTTAGCCGCTTATCTTGCAAAACAGATGGGAGTGCCTATTGATAAATTAATCTGTGCTTCCAATGAGAACAAAGTCCTTTATGATTTCTTCCAGTCAGGGACCTATGACAGAAACAGGGAATTCATTCTTACCAGTTCTCCTTCCATGGATATCCTGATATCCAGTAACTTAGAACGTCTCATTTATTTAAGCACCGGATGCAATGCTAAGAAAAATGCAGAACTTATGAAAGAGCTGGGGGAAACCGGCAGCTATACGGTTACACCGGATATGAGAAAGTTTATGGAAGACTTTGTTGGTGGATTTGCAGGAGAAGCAGAAAATCAAAGAACAATAAAAGCGCTGTTTGACTGCACCGGATATCTGATTGATACTCATACAGGCGTTGCTGCCTCTGTTTATCATCAGTATAAAGAACGGACAAAAGATGAGACCAGAACAGTTATTGCCTCCACAGCCAGTCCATATAAGTTTTCCGGAAATGTTCTAGAAGCTTTGGAAGGTAAGAAATCTGAAGAAGATGAATTTAAGATTATTGATCGTTTATCAGAGGTATCAGGAACTGATATACCGCAGGCAGTTGAAGAGATCCGCACCGCACCGGTTCTTCATCAGACCGAGTGCAGCCGGGATTCAATGAAAGAGGCTGTTATGGGCTTTTTAGATTAACGTAAAGTTCCTGAAAGTAAATGTAACTTTGTTATAAAAAATACAATCTTGTAAAAAATAGCCTTTCCAAATATCGGGAAATGGTATATAATGAAAAAATGTAAGTCAATAAAAAATATGGAGGTCTGTGATATGTTAGTTTCAGCAAAAGAGATGCTTGAAAAAGCAAGAGATGGAAAATACGCTGTTGGACAGTTCAACATCAACAACCTTGAGTGGACAAAAGCTGTTTTACTGACAGCCGAAGAACTGAAATCTCCGGTTATTCTGGGAGTTTCCGAAGGCGCTGGCAAATACATGACAGGTTATAAAACGGTAACAGCTATGGTTAAGGCCATGATCGAAGAATTAAAGATCAGCGTACCGGTAGCACTTCATCTGGATCACGGTTCTTATGAAGGTTGTTATAAGTGCATTGAGGCTGGTTTCTCATCAATTATGTTTGATGGTTCCCATTACCCAATCGCAGAGAATGTGGAAAAGACAACAGAGCTTGTAAAGGTTTGCAATGAAAAGGGCATTTCCATTGAAGCGGAAGTTGGTTCCATCGGCGGCGAGGAAGACGGCGTAGTTGGTATGGGTGAGTGTGCAGATCCGAATGAGTGCAAGCAGATCGCTGATTTAGGCGTAACCATGCTGGCAGCAGGAATTGGAAATATTCACGGCAAATATCCGGCAAACTGGGCAGGCTTAAGCTTTGATACTCTTGCAGCTGTAAAAGATAAAGTAGGCGATATGCCTCTGGTTCTTCACGGAGGGACAGGCATTCCGGAAGATCAGATTAAAAAGGCTATCAGCCTTGGCGTAGCTAAGATCAATGTGAATACAGAATGTCAGCTTACATTTGCAGAAGCGACCCGTAAATATATTGAAGCAGGCAAAGATTTAGAGGGTAAGGGATTTGATCCACGTAAGCTTCTTGCGCCAGGTACAGAAGCCATTAAGGCAACTGTAAAAGAAAAGATGGAATTATTCGGTTCCATTGGAAAAGCATAGAAAACATATTAAAATTAATATTTTTTTCTAAAAGTACTTGATTTTTTTAGGAAAATGGTTTATTTTAATTAAGAACGATGGCGTTCTCCTTATGACAGGAGGGCGCCTTTTCTGATTTATGCGCATATTCAGATAATGAGGAGACTAAAAAAAACAATTAGACTTAATTTTATTAAGTGGAAATTAATATGAGAGGATGGATAATTTATGAGCGAAGTTGTGAATGTAGCCGAGCTGTTCGGTAAGAATGTTTTTAACGAGACCGTTATGAGAGAGCGTCTGCCAAAAAGCGTATTCAAAAAATTAAAGAAAACCATTGAAGACGGTGCAGAACTGGATCCTTCTATTGCTGATGTTGTAGCTCACGCAATGAAAGATTGGGCAATTGAGAGAGGCGCTACTCACTATACACACTGGTTCCAGCCGCTTACAGGCATTACTGCCGAGAAGCATGATTCCTTCATCTCCTCTCCTACATCAGAAGGAAAGGTTATCATGGAGTTTTCCGGAAAAGAACTTGTAAAAGGCGAGCCTGATGCCTCCTCCTTCCCTTCCGGTGGGTTAAGAGCAACTTTTGAAGCAAGAGGATATACTGCATGGGATTGCACCTCTCCAGCATTTTTAAGAGAAGATGCCATCGGCGTAACTCTTTGCATTCCAACTGCCTTCTGCTCTTATACAGGAGAAGCGCTCGATAAAAAGACTCCTCTCTTAAGATCAATGGAAGCAGTTGATGAGCAGGCTTTAAGAATCTTAAGACTGTTTGGTAATACCACATCCAAGAGAGTAACACCTTCTGTTGGACCGGAACAGGAATATTTCCTGGTTGATCATGAAAAATATTTACAGAGAAAAGATTTAATTTACTCCGGAAGAACCTTATTCGGTGCAATGCCTCCAAAGGGTCAGGAACTGGAAGACCATTACTTTGGTTCCATTCGTGAAAGAATTGCAGCGTATATGAAGGAAGTAAATGAAGAACTCTGGAAACTTGGAGTACCTGCAAAAACCCAGCATAATGAAGTTGCACCTGCACAGCATGAGCTGGCACCAATTTATGAACAGTCCAACGTAGCAGTTGATCACAATCAGCTGGTTATGGAGACTTTAAAGAAGGTGGCAGGCCGTCACGGATTAAACTGTCTGCTTCATGAGAAACCATTTGCAGGCGTGAATGGTTCCGGTAAGCACAACAACTGGTCCTTAACCAGTGATGACGGCATTAACTTATTAAACCCTGGAGAGACACCACATGAAAATATTCAGTTCTTACTGGTATTATCCTGTATCTTAAAGGCAGTTGATAAGCATGCAGAACTTCTCCGTCAGTCTGCAGCAGATGTTGGTAACGATCACAGACTGGGTGCAAACGAGGCACCGCCTGCAATCATCTCCGTTTTCATCGGCGAGCAGTTGGAGGATGTAGTAGACCAGCTTTGCAGCACAGGTGAGGCAACTCACTCCAAGTCCGGCGGTACGCTAAAGACAGGCGTTAAGACGCTGCCAGACTTATTCAAAGATGCAACTGACAGAAACAGAACTTCACCATTTGCATTTACAGGCAATAAATTTGAATTCCGTATGGTAGGTTCTTCTGATTCCATCTCATCACCTAACGTTGTATTAAATACCATTACAGCAGAGGCATTTAAGGAAGCAGCAGATATACTTGAGAAAGCAGAAGACTTTGATACGGCTGTACATGATATGATTAAAGAGCAGCTGGCAGCACATAGGAGAGTAATTTTCAACGGCAATGGTTATTCAGATGCATGGGTAGTAGAAGCTGAGAGAAGAGGACTTCCTAATATTAAATCAATGGTTGATGCAATTCCTGCACTTACCACCGACGCATCTATCAGCATGTTTGAGGAGTTCAAGGTATTTACTAAGGCTGAGTTGGAATCCCGCGTTGAGATTGAATATGAGTCCTATTCAAAGGCTATTAATATTGAAGCAAGAACTATGATTGATATGGCTGGCAAACAGCTCATTCCGTCAGTTATAAAATATACAACAGTTCTTGCAGATTCTCTTAGTAAGGTAAAAACAGCATGTCCGACTGCAGATACCAGCGTACAGGAAGAGCTTTTGACTGAGGTAAGCGCATATCTGTCTGATATGAAGGTAGCACTTTCCGCTTTGGTTGATATCGCTGACAAGTGTGCAGCAATCGGAGAGAACAAAGAGCAGGCTGCTGCTTACCACAACGAAGTAGTTCCTGCTATGGCAGCACTTCGTGATCCGGCAGATAAGCTGGAGATGATTGTGGATAAGGATTTCTGGCCGCTTCCAAGCTACGGCGATCTGATATTTGAAGTATAATAAACAATGAATACAGGCTGTAAAGCCAGATACGGTTAATCCGTCTGGGCTTTGCAGCCTTTTTCCTTATTCTTAAGTAGATTTCCTTTTATAGATCTGCTAAAATAGAAAAAACAAGAAAAGAAGGCAGATATTATGGAAACCATGACTTATGTAACAACCATATTGGAAAAAATTGTGAATATCCCAAGTCCCAGCGGCTATACCAGACAAGTGCAAAAAGCAGTAGAGGAGGAGGCAGCAGGGTTTGGATATGACACCTGTTATAATAAAAAAGGCGGCTTAATCATTGAAGTTCCGGGAGAAGAGAAGGCGGTTTTAGGCTTATCCGCTCATGTTGATACCCTGGGAGCCATGGTGCGATCTATTACCTCAAAGGGAATGCTCATTATAATTCCTGTGGGCGGATTTATGATGGAGTCGATAGAAGGCATGTATTGCAAAGTCCATACCAGAACCGGGAAGACCTATACCGGTACGATTCTGACCAGGGAGCCGTCAGTTCATACCTATGACGATGCCAGAACTTTGGAGAGAAAACCAAAGAATATGGAAGTACGTCTGGATGAGATGGTTGACAGCGAAGAAGATGTAAGAAAGCTGGAGATTGCTCCTGGTGATTACTTGAGCTTTGATCCCATGTTTGTACATACCAACAGCGGCTATATCAAATCCCGTCATTTAGATGACAAAGCTTCAGTCGCAGTTCTTTTAGGCGTTTTAAAGGATATAAAAGAATCTGGAATAAAACCCAGAAAGACTTTAAAGATTGTGATCAGCAACTATGAAGAGGTTGGTTTTGGTGCCAGTTGGATACCGGAGGATATTGAAGAATTTATTGCTGTGGATATGGGAGCACTTGGAGATGATTTATCAGGAGATGAACGTAAGGTATCGATCTGCGCCCTTGATTCATCCGGACCCTATGATTACGAGATGACAAACCGCCTCATCGCTCTTGCAAAAGAAAAGAATATAGACTACGCAGTAGATGTGTTCCCTCATTATGGTTCAGATGCAGGAGCTGCAATACGCGGAGGTCACAACATCAGGGCTGCATTGATTGGACAGGGGGTACATGCTTCCCATGGAACAGAACGGACGCATGTAAAAGGAATGGAGCAGACGTTAAAGCTTGTTGAGGCCTATATAGAAGTGATTTAATACTTAAAATAAGAGGGCTGTTGTAACACTAACTTGATTGTCAGTGTTACAACAGCCCTCAATACCTCTTTAGCCTTCAATGGAGATGTAATTATTTTGCTCAATCTCATTTTTCTTGTTTTTGGGAACAGACAGCTTAAGAATTCCATTCTCAAATTTAGCATGGATATCTTCTTCTTTCAGACCATTCCCAACATAGAAACTGCGGCTCATGCTACCGGAATAACGTTCTCTGCGGATATAGCGGCCATTCTGGTCCTTTTCCTCTTTGTTCTCTGCTTTTGCAGCAGTTATAGTTAAATAACCCTCTGAAAGACGGGCTTTGATATCCTCTTTTTTAAAACCTGGAAGATCGATATCCAGTTCATAGCCGTTATCAACTTCCCGTACATCTGTTTTCATAGTTTCTTTCGTTCCGAAAAAGGAACGGTCAAACGGAAAATCCATCCAGTTACTCAATAAGTTATCTCCAAAAATACTAGGCATCATCATAGGTCATATCTCCTTTCCTCAAAAAAAATGTTTAATTGTTATATGTGTAATATAACACGCATTTTCAGCACTGTCAACAGGTGAGTGCTAATTTTATAAAAAGTTTAGAATAGGCAACAGGTAATTTCTTTCAAAATAATGAATTTGGTAGTAAGTTTGATTGTTTTTATGATATAATCATACCCAGACTAAAACAATTGATTCTTAGAGGTAAATAATGAAACCACATGCATTTGCAATCTGCGCTTACAGGGATTCTCCTTATTTGGAATCCTGTATCCGATCTATTATGACCCAGAGTACGGAATCCGATGTTATACTATGTACTTCAACGCCCAGTTCCTATATAAGTGGACTGGCAGACAAGTATGGGATTTCTCTTTTTATCAGGCATGAAAAAAGCAACATTAGGGATGACTGGAATTTCGCCTATTACATGGCAGACGCCGTATTTGTAACAATCGCCCATCAGGATGATCTTTATCAGAAGGATTATGTGAAGAAGCTTCTGGATTGTTACAGAATGTATCCGGACATGACTTTGTTTACAGGCGGTTATACCGTATTAAAAAAGGACAGGCCTTCAGTACTTGAGCCGGTTGAATTGATTAAACGGATTTTGCGTCTGCCTTTGCGCCTGCGCTCTATCAGTCATTTATCCTGGGTAAAAAAAAGTGCCCTGCTTTTTGGAAATTCCATCTGCTGTCCTGCCTGTGCATATAATAAAGAACAACTGGGGGAACCTCTTTTTACCTCCCCTTATCATTTTGCCCTGGACTGGGATACGCTCTTTAAGCTGTCTAAGCTGCCCGGCCGCTTTATTTGTGTGGAGAGACCGCTTCTTTCCTACCGGGTTCATGAGGCGGCGGCGACAAAGGCGGCGATAGAAGACAACAGCCGTTTAAAGGAAGAGACGGAGATGTTTAGAAAGATGTGGCCGGAACCGGTTGTTAAGGTGCTGATGCATTTTTACCGTAAGGCTTATCACGAATATGAATAAAGGAATGTCAGGAGGAAGCAGTGCAATGAAGGTGGTATTATTAGCAGGAGGTTTTGGGACCAGAATCAGTGAAGAGAGCCATTTAAAACCAAAGCCAATGATTGAAATAGGTGAAAAGCCAATTTTATGGCATATAATGAAATATTATTCCCAATTTGGATTCCATGATTTTGTGATCTGTCTGGGATACAAGCAGTACGTGGTAAAAGAATTTTTTGCAGATTATTTTCTGCATACCTCAGATGTAACATTTGATCTTGCCAACAACAGCATGGAGGTACATAATAATTATTCAGAACCGTGGAAGGTGACACTTGTGGATACGGGACTGAACACCATGACTGGAGGGCGGGTGAAACGTATTCAGCCCTACATCGGAGACGAACCCTTTATGCTTACCTACGGTGACGGGGTCTGTGATGTGGATTTAAATGAGCTTTTAAAGTTCCATGAAAATCATGGAAAGACAGCAACCATGACAACGGTTAACATTGCCCAGCTAAAGGGTGTGTTAGACATTGATGAGGGGGATGTTGTCCGTTCATTCAGAGAAAAGGATGAGACAGATGCAAGCCTGATCAACGGTGGCTTTATGGTACTCAATCCGGAGATTTTCTCTTATCTGGAAGACGATTCCACAGTACTGGAGCAGAGACCTTTGCAGAGACTGGCAGAAGAAGGGCAGCTCATGAGCTTCCACCATACCGGTTTCTGGCAATGTATGGACACCCAGAGAGAGATGAAAAAACTAGAAGATTTATGGCAGTCAGGGAATGCGCCCTGGAAGATATGGGAGAATTAATATGGAGAACAGAACAAAGGACCGATGGAAGGAATTTTCTGAATTTTATAATGGAAAGAGAGTACTTCTTACCGGGCATACCGGTTTTAAAGGAGCGTGGCTTAGCCGTATGCTGTTAAAAGCTGGTGCTAAGGTAACCGGTTATTCACTTCAGTCACCAACCGATCCTGCTCTGTTTGAAGTAGCAGGGTTATCCGGGCAGATGAATTCTGTAATTGGGGATATCAGGGATCTAGAACATTTAAAAAATGTTTTTCAGGATACAAAACCGGAAATTGTATTTCATCTGGCGGCGCAGCCCATTGTAAGAGATTCCTATAAAGACCCGGTTTACACTTATGAGACCAATGTGATGGGTACGGTCAATCTCTTAGAGTGCGTCCGACTTACCGAGACCGTCCGGTCTTTTCTTAATGTAACAACTGACAAGGTATATGAGAATAAGGAATGGGAATACGGTTACCGGGAAAGTGATCCTTTGGATGGCTATGATCCTTACTCCAACAGTAAATCCTGTTCTGAGCTGGTGACTCACAGTTATGCCAAATCTTTTTTTTCCGGCAGAGGAACGGCGATTTCCACTTCAAGGGCTGGCAACGTCATAGGAGGCGGAGATTTTGCTAATGACAGAATCATTCCGGACTGTATCCGTTCTGCCATTAAAAATCAGGAAATTATTTTAAGAAATCCTGATTCCACAAGACCTTATCAGCATGTTTTAGAGCCGTTGGCTGTTTATATGACCATCGCCATGAAACAGTATGAGGATTCCTCTTACCAGGGATACTATAATGTTGGTCCTGATGATAAGGATTGTGTTACAACCGGCGAATTAACCAATCTGTTCTGCGAGGCATGGGGACAGGGGATTACATGGTCCGCTAAACCGGATGAAGGCCCCCATGAAGCGAACTTTTTAAAGCTGGACTGCTCGAAGATAAAGAGGGTGTTCGGCTGGACTCCCAGATATGGAGTGAAGGAAGCTGTTAATAAGACTGTGGAATGGACCAGAGAGTATCTGGCCGGATCGGATATGATAACTGTGATGGACCGGCAGATTGGCGAATTCTTTAATTAATAGTGTAAGAGAGGAAATTTATTCTATGATCAATAATAAAACAGAAAAAGAAGCAAGGGAAGAAATTCTGGCACTTGTAAAGGAATACTGTGATACTTATCACAATCAGAAGAAACCTTTTGAAGATGGTGACAGAATCCCCTATGCTTCCAGAGTATATGACAGTAAGGAAATGGTCAATCTGGTAGACAGCTCTTTGGAGTTCTGGCTTACCTCCGGCCGCTATACGGATGAATTTGAAAAGAAATTTTCTAAATATTTAAATGTAAGGTTCTGTTCTCTGGTTAATTCAGGATCCTCAGCCAATTTACTTGCATTTATGGCACTTACTTCTCCGCTTTTAAAGGAGCGTCAGATCAAAAGAGGAGATGAAGTGATTACTGTAGCAGCCGGATTCCCCACTACGGTGAATCCAGTAATTCAATATGGTGCAGTACCGGTTTTTGTTGATGTGACCATTCCCCAGTACAATATTGATGTGACGATGTTAGAAGCGGCGCGTTCTGATAAGACAAAGGCAGTTATGATCGCTCATACCCTGGGTAATCCATACGATTTATCTGCAGTTAAAGCGTTCTGCGATAAATATAATTTATGGCTTGTGGAAGACAACTGCGACGCACTTGGTACCGTTTATACAATAGATGGGGAAGAGCGTTTTTCGGGAACCATCGGAGATATTGGAACCTCCAGTTTTTACCCGCCTCACCATATGACAATGGGAGAGGGTGGTGCTGTATACACCAACGATTCCCTGTTAAACCGGATTATCCGTTCCTTCCGTGATTGGGGCCGTGACTGCGTATGCCCTTCCGGAACGGACAATTTGTGCGGGCACCGCTTTGACCGCCAGTATGGAGAGTTACCGCTTGGGTATGACCACAAGTACGTTTATTCTCATTTTGGTTATAATTTAAAGGCGACGGATATGCAGGCTTCTATTGGCTGTGCGCAGATTGAAAAATTCCCATCCTTTGTGGAACGCAGACGCCATAACTTCAGCCGTCTTTACGAAGCGCTGAAAGATACACAGGACAAGCTGATTCTTCCAGAACCCTGTCCTGGCTCAAAACCAAGCTGGTTTGGATTTCTTATAACATGTAAAGAAGGCGTTGACAGGAACCAGCTGGTTCAGTACGTGGAATCAAAAGGTGTTCAGACCAGAATGCTCTTTGCAGGAAATTTAACCAAGCATCCCTGCTTCAATCAGATGCGGGAGTCAGGCAGTGGATACAGGATTGTGGGTCATTTAAAGAATACGGACCGGATTATGGAGGATACCTTCTGGATTGGTGTTTATCCGGGCATGACAGATGACATGATTGACTATATGGCAAAAACCATAAAGGAAGGCTTAAACCAGCAGGCTTAGGCATCGTTTTTCTGTCTCAGTCAGAATGGAGGAATTATGAAGGAGTATGATCTGACAAAGGTGCATCAGGCAAACCTGAAGATTCTAAAAGAGATAGACCGGATTTGCAGGAAGCATGGGATTCAATACTTACTGGATTCAGGAACTCTTCTGGGTGCTGTAAGGCATAAGGGATTTATTCCGTGGGATGACGATGCAGATGTGGCATTTACACGTCCTGATTATCAGACCTTTCTGCAGGTAGTGAGATCGGAACTTCCGGATGATATGGAGCTTCTCGAACCAAAGGATCTGCGGGGAGGGAAGGCCTTTTATGATTTTACAGCCAGAATTATCTATAAGAAAAGCAGAACCCATGACAATACAGATGAAATGAAGTATTATGAAGGCAGATTAAATCATCTTTGGGTGGATTTATTTACCATAGATGAGCTGCCCCAAAACAAATTGTCATCAACCGTCACTTTATTGCTTCATACTGTGATATATGGTCTTGCCATGGGTCACAGATATAAGGTTGATTTAAAAAAATACAGTCTGTTAAACGGAATATGCGTAGGCATTCTGGCATTGACAGGTAAGCTGATTCCCATGAACGTTTTAAGAAAGCTTCAGTACTGGGCGGCTGTCAAAGACCGGAAGGGAAAAAGCGGTCTGCGCTATTACAGTAATTATCAGCCTGATTATTTATATGTGACGTTAAAGAAAGAATGGTGTGAGGAAACCGTGGACCTGGAGTTTGAAGATACGAAATTGATGGCGCCAAAGGGGTGGCATGAAGTTCTTACCTGGATTTACGGAGATTATAAAAAACTTCCACCTGCGGAAAAACAGGTGCCCACTCACTCCAGCACGGAAATTCAGATTTATGAATAGAGAAAATGGCTGCTGCAACACTATATTGAACTCAAACAAGGAAATATGGAATTTTGGTGCAGATACTTTTGCTTCTGAACAGAGTATACAACGTAGAGTTGAAAACCAAATTAAGAGATTTAATGAAACAGCGACTAAAAGTGTAACTGATTATAAATTTTCGGATGATGGTACAATGACTATAAAGCCATGTTTCACTAAACCTAAACTTGTATTTAGCACAGATATTCTTTCACAAAAGGATTTGATTTTTTATTCCTCAATGTCAGATGATGAGATTTATAATTACTTATCAAAGGTTTATAATAAAAAGGTGCAAGATATAAATAATTCTAACATTAGATATAAAAATGATTTGGAACAGCAAAAACGGACTATTAAGCAAACAACAAGAGCGAAAGGAAAAGATTCAGATAGAGTGGTTATACATATCCTTTGATAGAAACTGATAATGGGAGATAAATACTTTTAACGATTACAATACTTTTTAAAAGCGAATATACAAAATTAATAGACTCTGCTAACGTTTAGTAGAGTCTATTAAATATATTATATGAGGACAAAGATTATGAATAAATTATACACAAAGGTTTCTGCTATTTTCTTAATTGTTTCAACAATATTTTTTCCTTACTATTGGTCTTTTAATGATAGATATGAAAAGGCGTTTGGTTTTCCATATAGGTATATTTATTTTGATGATATGAAAATATCATTTATCCGTTCTATGAATATTGATTTATCACATTTACTCATGGATTTTGTAATCGTTTATATATGTGTTTATGTTGGGGCAAGGATATTTAACTTTATAAAAAAAGTAGTTGACCGAGTTGCAAATAATAATCATTATAAAAAAAGGTAGACTTCAACTGTTTATTCCATTAGAAATGGGAGGCTTGATTCTCATAAATGAATCGTTTCATCTGTTTAGCTACATATTGGAGGAATTTTGCATTGCTCCTGATATGAGATTATAAAGATTTACCATTATTTTGCAACACTCCCTTTTCAGGATTGATTTAAATATTCCTTCGCATCCCGAAAGAAGCTGAAGATAATAAGAAGTATGATAATGCCGATGGGAAACGCAGCGATTATAGATACCGTCTGTAAGTTTGCCATTGAATTTTCTGAGAAAATAAGTGCAATTGGAAATAACATCAGAAGAATGGCCCAAAACAGCTTCACGTGCTTATGGGGTTCTTCGTTGTCAGGCAGCTCCCGATAGGAATAGGAAGAAGCAACCAGTGTCAGTGCATCGAAGGACGTTGCATAAAACGCAATCATGGTAACAGCCAGAAGCACCAGGCCCATCTTATAGTAAGGAAGCGTTTCAAGGATTGCCAGTATGGTCTGATAAAGATTCTGGGTTGACTGATAGATTCCCAGGACATCAAGGATTCCTTTCGTCTGCAGTGCAAGGCTGTAATTTCCTAATATAATAAAGGAAGTGAAGGTTCCGGAAAGACCAAAGAAATAACCGCCCAGAACCGTCTGCTTAATCGTGCGACCCTTGCTGATGGTACCGATGAAAAACGGAGTGGCCACACACCATACCATCCAATATGCCCAGTAAAAGATCGTCCAGTTCTGGGGAAAGGATGAAGTCCGCAGTGCATCAGTCCAAGTGGACAGGCCGATGAAATTCTGGGTAAGGTTTCCAATTGCTGTGATTCCTGTTTCAATGGTATATCTTGCCTGTCCGCCGCCTATAAGAACGTAAAGCAGAAGTCCGAAGAATAAATAAGTACAGGATTCAGCAAGCTTTGAAATTCCCTTCATTCCGAAATATACCGTAACAGTATATACAGCACAGATGATAACCAGTATTCCGATGGTAAGAAATCTGGATTCGGGCAGCCCGGTTACCCGGCTGACTGCCATGGAAAGCAGAGGCGTTGCCAGGGAAAACGTAGTGGCAGTCCCAGCCAGCAAAGCAAAAACAGCAATTAGATCAATCAGTTTTCCAGCAGGTCCGTCTACCAGTTTACCAAGGATTGGCCGGCATGCCTCAGAATATTTTTGCTTCGTCCGTTTTTTAACATGAAGCATAAAACCAAAGGCAACAGCAAGAACGAGATAAAAACTCCATGGAATAGGACCCCAGTGAAAGAGAGGATAGGTGGAAGCCCAGTCCTGTACGGAGCCTAGTTCCTTCATGTGAGGTTCCCCTGCATAAAGCAGCCATTCACAAAGGGAATAGAACAGGATATCGGCAGCAAGCCCTGCCGTAAACATCATGGCTCCCCATCTAAAATTAGAATACAGAGGTTTCTCACACTCTCCCAGCCTGATTGCTCCATATCGGGAAAATGCCATATAGAGGGAGCAGAAAAACGTAATCAGCCCGATAATCAGGTAGTAGCTGCCAAGCTCATCTCCCAGAAAGGAACGTATAGAGGTTAATACCGCTCCGGAGGCTTTGGGGTATGTAAGAAATAAAATGCATAATAAAACAATCCCTGCAAACGGTACCAGGGTAGTCATAATATCTAGTTTCTTTATCAATGATAAATTCTCTTTGTTGTTCATCTTATGGCTCCTTCGAAGTTCAAAAAATATATTTAAAACTCATTATTGAACATAATACCACGGACTATACAAAAATGCAAGGCTGAATCATATAAAATTATGACTTTAAAATTAAGTACAGGCATAAAAAAATAATTTGATATATTACATGGAATCTTAGGAAAAATAAGCCGTTAATGCCAGCAAAAAGTCTGATGAATTTGTGAAGATTTTCTGACTTTTTGCTGAAAGCACTACAAAAAAAAGTCTGGATCGGATATAATGGTGATGTTCATTAAGGAGGATATTATGATGAGGAACAAAGTGCTAATGATATTTGCCGTATCAGCCATACTTTTAACTGGCTGTACCCAGAGCCATATTCTTGCTGGAGGTGGTCCTGCGGAGCCTGTTTTTGAAACACAGCAGGGAATTGTACTGGACTGGACTCAGATTGGAAATGATATGGATGAAGAGTTTGTGGATAATGAGGCCTATCCTATGGCTCTCAGTGTCAACTACAGCATGGAGCCAAAGGAAAAGAGTCTTGATTTAACATTGGTTGTTAAAGAAGGAACGACTCCGGAAGAAGCGGTTACATTTGCAAATGCAGCGGTGCGATATTTGAATGATGTAGCGGCTGATCAGGATTTCAGCTATGAGAGATCAAGTGAGACCTCATATGGAGGTTTTTTTAAACAATATGATCTGCATTTGATTGTAATGCCGGATTATACTATGAATAAGAAGCAGTACTGGCTGGTTGATATGGATATTCCAAAAGGTTCTGACGAAAAAATTGTACCGAAAGAAGGTGCGGTTGTGATGGAAACAACGGCAGCTGACGATACAGAGCAAGCAGATGAGAGTGAAACAGAAACAGAAGCGGAGGAGACACAGGCTTCTAAGTAAAAACAGTTAAAAAAGCATGGAACAAAACGCGTCAGGCGCTATGTTCCATGCTTTTTTTAATCTACGGCAAGTCCGCTGTGATAGGAATAATTTCCCAGCTCTCGCAGAAGTTTGTTATGATCCAGGCTGTTTAATGGAACCGGAGAGGTCAATTCTTCGTTTAACCGGAAAAATACATTCCCGCATTTTGCCATAGACTGATGAAACAGTTCAGGGAAAGACGCTTTGGAGGCAAGTCTCCGGTCCCAGGGGTTACACCAGGTCTCATGATTCAGATTAAATGTGATCACAGGATCAGAGGTAATATCAGTAACCAGTTTCCGTGATGCAACAGGCGTTTTAAGGAACAGGGATTCCACAAATTCAATGCTGTTCTTCTTACGGCTGTTCGGGTCAGCCAGTGTCCGGCAGCCTAAACGCATCGCAAGGATGGAGCGTGATACCATGCGGGGGGTAACCTGATAATTATTGCGGTAATTCAGTGGATAGTAGGTATCATTAATACAGGTTGATAAAAAGCCGGAGATAAACTGCATCTCCTGGCCATTTAAGCAGATGGTAGCTGCCTGATTAAACTGGGATGGCTTTTTCTTTTTATAGATCATTAATAATAATGCATCAATATCATTCTCCAGCATGGCATGAAGCCCATGATAATAATTTCCGGAATTCTTAATATCGTATTCAATTCTTCCGTATACATAGGGGTGGCAGATGGAGTCTCCGATATAATGACAGAAGTAGCCACTCATATATGCGATGGCCTGTTCTCTCTGCTGCCTGGACTCGATGGAAGCAATGTGGTTCAAGCTGTTAACGAAGAAGCTGTTCACATGATTTTCATGCATATAGGAGCCTACGTTGCGGTAATCCCTGTGTCGGAGAATAGGGATATTATAGAAAAATATATCCGGACCCTGGAGACCGAGCTGATAGAGCCAGCGGTATTTGGAAATAATTCGTTTTAACGGAGTACCCGGCATAGTATTGTACGCCTTGACACCTAATAAGTAGTGGGTGGTAAAACCCGGCATATTGTTCACCTCGTATTTGTTGTAAATAGTACATCACATAATAAGATTATATCATAGTAAAATTAAATTTGTATAAAAATGAATGGAAATTTTCATACAATCCTCCCAGATGGAATATGTGATAAAGAGGACAATAAAGGAGTAATAGGAATGATTCATTACATACATGAACTGGTATGGGGCCCCTGGCTTTTGGTCCTGTTTCTGGGAATCGGAATCTTTTATACGGTAAAAACTGGTTTTTTTCAAATCAGAAAACTAACCTATTGGTGGAAACAGACTATCGGTAGTATACAGGAAGAAGAGGATGAGGAGAAAGGAGATGTAACGAAATTTCAGACGGCCTGCACTGCTTTGGCAGCTACCATAGGAACTGGCAATATCGTTGGTGTAGCTACTGCACTTACAGCGGGAGGTCCGGGAGCTATCTTCTGGATGTGGGTATCTGCGGGCATCGGTATGATGACAGGGTATGCGGAGACAATGTTAGGTATCCGCTACCGCTACAGGGATCAGAATGGGGCATGGATCTGCGGTCCCATGGTCTATCTGGAAAGAGGATTAAAGCTACCGGTACTGGGAATGATATACAGCTTTCTCTGCATCATGGTATCACTTGGTATGGGAAGTATGGTCCAGTCCAATTCCATTGCGGAAACAATGAAATATTCCTTTCAGGTTCCAACTGCGTTAGCCGGAATTTTACTGACCGGCCTGGTTTTACTCGTCGTTTTAGGAGGAATCAGCCGGATCGCCTTCGTATCGGAACGAATGATACCTTTGGCTTCCGGAATTTATATGTTGTTTTCCATGGTTGTTATTATGTCCTGTTATGATAAAATTCCATATATTTTTCAAATTATTTTTAAGGATGCGTTCCGGCCTGTTTCCGTTTTTTCAGGAGCTGCCGGATTTGGAATCAGCAAAAGTCTTCAATACGGCATTTCCCGCGGAGTCTTTTCCAATGAAGCGGGCCTTGGCAGCATGGCGGTTTTACACGGAGCAGCGGAGAATACGACACCGGAAAAACAGGGAATGTGGGCGATGTTTGAAGTGTTTTTTGATACCGTTATTATCTGTACCATGACAGCATTTGTCATACTATGTATGACAGAAGGAGATGCAGCCGGATCCGGTTATGACGGTGCAGCACTCACTGCGTACAGCTTTTCTAAACGTCTGGGCGGTCTTGGAGAATATGTGGTCTCCGGCTCCATGCTGGTGTTTGCATTTGCCACCATCATAGCCTGGTACTATCTTGGAAAGCAGGCAGCGGGCTATCTGGCAGAAAGTCTGAAAAAACGAAATTGTCTCTATCTGCTGCAGCGGATATTAAGAGGAAAGATCTATACTGTTCTTTATCTGTGCGCGGTATTTGTGGGATGCCTGGCGAAGCTTGAAACAGTCTGGGAATTTTCCGATATCTGGAATGGGCTTATGGCAGTTCCTAATATAATTGCGCTTATATTTCTTATGAAGGAAGTGAGAGTTCCGCAGTAGTGTATAATATGGGAAAACTCATATTCTTTTCCATCGGCTGCAAAACTAGTGGTACAATTTTGATTCAGAAAAATGTTGTAGGTTGAACGATTGAGATGACTGGTGATATCATATGGACAGAAGATTAAGAAAGTGGTGAAGCCAATGGTACTCTAAGCATATTATGACAAAATTACATATTAAGAGGAGGTTCCAAAATGTGTACAAGTTTTGCAGTATACAGTAAAGAAAAGGCTATTTACGGTATGAATTTCGATACTGATGATATTGATTTAAAACTAAAAGTCTATAGTTATAATGATATAAACTTATTTTACTTTTCAAGCTTAATGGATAACAAATACAGGGATATCGCTGGTTTTAATAGTGAGGGTCTTTTTATCTGTACTCAAGCAGTAGAATATAGTCCTGGTTTTAAATCAAATTGTGACGAAAATGATTGGTTTGCTTTTGACTCTTTTGATGAGGCGCTAAAGAAAACAAGAAAAGCATCTGAATTTTTTGAAATTCTTAATAAAAGAGTACTCTCGTATCCTAGAAATCCATTATTCCCCGATTTAGGGCTACATACTATTATCGCTGATAAAACTGGTGATGCATTTATTCTGGAAGAAGGTAATGAAACAAATATAGTAACGCCAATTCATAAGGATTTTATTATTATGACTAATTTTCCAAATGGGGATTTTAAGGAAGTAAAATATAATAAAGTGTATGGTATAGGTGCAGATCGATATATTTGTGCTCATGAATATATTGATAATAATATTCATAGCTTTGGAATAAATGAAGCCTTTGAAGTTTTAAGTAAAACTAGTCAGGAGAATACTCTGTGTTCAATAGTATATGAACCAATAAAAAATGAAATTTATATTAGTTTTAAAAAAGATTTAAGCAAAAAATGGAAAATCTCAATTACCGATAAAACAATCCAATCATTGGATGGATTCTTAAGCAATAATATAATTGAAATTACAAATGAAGAAATATGCGTGAATGACCTTATTAGCTTATATAAGTGAAAACCATGGCGATTTCTGAATAACAGGGCTATGTGCTTACATAGCCTCTTTTTGTTTGGGTATAATAAGGTTGTATTTTTATTTAAGGAGGTGAAGCACTATGACAACTATCAAGATACACAATAGATTAATACATGAAAAAAGTCCATATCTTCTACAGCACGCATACAATCCGGTTAACTGGTATCCGTGGTGTGAAGAGGCATTTACAAAAGCAAAGAAAGAAGAAAAACCCATATTCTTATCTATCGGCTATTCTACCTGTCACTGGTGCCATGTCATGGCTCACGAATCCTTTGAAGATCAGGAGGCAGCCGACGTTTTAAATGAAAATTATGTTTCAATTAAAGTGGACCGTGAGGAACGTCCTGATATTGATTCTGTATATATGTCGGTTTGTCAGGCACTCACAGGATCAGGCGGCTGGCCGCTTACCATCATTATGACTCCGGACCAGAAGCCCTTTTATGCTGCCACTTATTTACCCAAACATACAAGATGGGGGAATACCGGGCTGATAGAGGTCTTAAATGCCATTAGCGGGCTATGGCATAATGACAGGAATAAGGTATTTCAGGCAGGAGAGGAAATCACACGCTACTTAAATGAAGAAAAAGACAGCGGGTCAGATGATTTTAAACCCGACAGAAAACTGTTTTTCACTGCGGTACAACAGCTGAAGAGCTCCTATGATGAAACCTGGGGCGGTTTTGGCGGTGCACCCAAATTCCCCATGGCTCATAATCTGATATTTCTGTTGCGTCATTCCTTTTTTGAACAGGACCAGACAGTTCGCACGATATGTGAATCAACCTTAAGACATATGTACAGGGGTGGGATCTATGATCATATTGGCGGCGGTTTTTCCCGTTATTCCACCGATGAAAAATGGCTGGTTCCCCATTTTGAAAAAATGCTGTATGACAATGCACTTCTTTCTTATGCCTATCTGGAAGCTTACGGGCTTACCGGTGAGTCATTTTACAAAGAAGCAGCCAGAGGAATTCTCGGTTATGTAATGGAATCTCTTGTAGATAAAGAAGGGGGATTTTATTGCGGAGAGGATGCTGACAGTGAAGGCGTGGAAGGAAAGTTTTATGTATTTGGAAAAGATGAAATCATAAAAGTATTAAAAGAAGATGCGCCATTCTTCTGCCAGTGGTTTGGAGTTACAGCAGAGGGCAATTTTGAAGGAAAAAACATTCCAAATCTTATACAAAATGAAGAATACGAGAAAAAGGGTGAGAAAATAAGCAGGCTGTGCAGTATACTCTATGATTACCGGCTGCTAAGAACCGTACTTCATAAGGATGATAAAATTCTGACCTCCTGGAATGGACTTATGATTGCAGGCATGGCAAAAGCGTATCAGCTTCTTGAAGAGGACGAATATTTACAGGCTGCCAGAAATGCCCAGATTTTTATAGAAGAAAAGCTCACAGACAAGGACGGCAGGCTGTTTATCCGTTACCGGGACAAAGAAGCCGGACATGATGGGCAGCTGGATGATTATGCATTTTATGCATTTGGTCTTTTAGAGATGTACCAGGCATGTTTTGAGGTTTCATACCTTGAAAAAGCGGTAAAAATCTGTGAGAAGATGATTCCTCTTTTTTTTGATGATAAAAATGGAGGACTCTATATGTATGCACATGACGGGGAAAAGCTGATCAGCCGACCCAAGGAGCTTTATGACGGAGCACTGCCATCTGGAAATTCCGTTGCTGCTTATGTTATTGGTAAGCTTTACCACTTAACCGGTGAGATAAAATGGCAGGAGATTTTAAATAAGCAGCTAAGTTGGCTGGGAAAAGAAGCAGAACGCAGCCCTGCAAACCACTGTTTTTGCCTGCTGGCATTTCAGATGGTTCTCTATCCAGCCGCACAGATTGTTGCAGTATCTCCGGAAAGGGGAATAGAGAGAGAACTTCTCAGCTTAAAAAAAGAGGTTTTAGCGGGAATTGATCTTATACTCAAAACTCCGGAGAACGAAGAACGGTTGTCACTCATTGCTCCATTTACAAAAGACTACCCTGCAGATTCCGTAAAAAGCCAGTTTTACCTCTGTAAAAATGGGACCTGTTTAAAACCAGTGGAGCGTATTGACGAATTAAAAGAAGCAATCAGGGCCGTACCATCATAAATCAGCCTGTAAGCCATATATATATTTTAATAACCAAAACCAGGGGAAAATTTATGTGCACGGCTATGACATTACAGACGAAAGAGGGAGAAGTGTTTTTCGGCAGGAATATGGATTTTTCATATGAAATCGAACCACACCTTTTTATAGTCCCTTCAGACTATCTATGGACCAATGCGCTGACCGGAATTCAGATGAGGGATTATTACCGATTTATTGGGATTGGTCAGGAGACAGATGGGCTTTTGGGCTTTTTCGACGGAGTAAATGAGAGAGGATTTGCTGCTGCAGCTCTTTATTTTGCTGGGTATGCAAAATATAAAGATCGGATAACCCCAAAGGATCCAACTCCGGTTGCTTCTTTTGAATTCCTTCATTATATATTGGGAGCCTGTACCTCTGTAAAAGATTTAAAAAAACTGGTTAATCAGGTAACCATAATTGGAATGGAGGACCCTGTTACCGGCACCGCGGCACCTCTCCACTGGATTGCAGTTGACCGGACTGGTGACTGTGCAGTAGTTGAGCAGACAGAGGCAGGGATTGCAGTTATCAATAATCCTGTTGGCGTTCTGGCAAACAGTCCGGACTTCCCATGGCATATGACCAATTTAAGGAATTATATGGAGGCGTCTCCACATCAGATGGATAAAGCGTGCTGGAGTGGTGTGAGGCTTACTCCATTTGGCCAGGCAGGTGGAACCAGGGCACTTCCGGGAGGTTATACCTCTCCGGACCGTTTCGTGCGGACCGCGTATTTCAAATCTTTTCTCCCGATGCCGCTAAACCGGAGGGAGGCAGTAGTATCCTGCTTTCACATCATGGAAGGCGTGACGATTCCTAAAGGGGCAGTGGTGACAGGCAGTGGTTCTTATGATTATACAAAGTATACTGCATTTATGAATACAGCATCCTGTGAGTATTATTTTAAAACCTATGACAGTCTTCAGGTGTGTGCTGCTGGGCTTTTTGATAAAAATACGGGCATTATACAGCCGGTGAATCTGGGATAAATGCTGCAGATACAAAAAAGGAACTGTCTGACGGCAGTTCCTTCAATATTAGTGATAAAAAAAGGGAGGAGAGCTGATAATAATCTTATCAGCTCATGTATTATGAAAAAAATCTTATAAGCTTATTTAATTACATTTTTATTATATCCATGAAACGTGAAGAAATCATGTTGTTTGTGTAAAAGCTTTTTGAATGAATTTGAAACAAAGTATGAACAGCTAGACAAAAACTTAAGGATTTGATAAAATACACACATATGTTAAACTTTATACAAGAAAGGGAAAAAACATGAAAAATCCTGTTATTACAATTACAATGGAGAACGGTGATGTGATAAAAGCAGAGCTTTACCCGGAAATCGCACCGAATACAGTGAATAATTTTATCAGTCTTGTTAAAAAAGGCTACTATGACGGACTGATTTTCCACAGAGTGATCAACGGCTTTATGATTCAGGGCGGATGCCCCCAGGGAACCGGAACCGGCGGTCCCGGATATTCCATTAAAGGAGAATTCAGCCAGAATGGTATTTCCAATACATTAAAGCATTCAGAGGGAGTTCTTTCCATGGCAAGAGCAATGCACCCGGATTCCGCAGGCTCACAGTTTTTTATCATGCATAAGGCAGCTCCTCACTTAGATGGCGCTTATACTGCATTTGGAAAAGTAATTGAAGGAATGGATATTGTCAATCAGATCGCAGATGTGAAAACGGATTACAATGACCGCCCGATGACGGAACAGAAGATTCAGTCAATGACGGCAGATACCTTTGGAGAAGAGTATCCACAACCGGAGACTTTATAAATTATGATATGGGAGCGGGAAATCACCTTTGAAGGGAAGAATTTCCGGGTTACCATATCAGACGAATATGAAGCCCTGCGCTCTGCTTTGGCAGAAGGCAGGGCTGTTATTGGTTTATGGGACCGGAACCGGGCGGACCAATGTCTTTCACCGGCATCTTACCTGGTGGAATCTTTGGCGGATATTACGCCTGAATTGCTTGAACGTGTTGTCAGAAGAAAGGAAGGGATTCCATGGCATATTACAGATACCAGACGTCTGCAGATCCGGGAGTTTGCAGCAGCGGATGCAGATGAAATGCTGCGGGAACCCGATGGAGGACGGGATGGTGCAGTATTTTGCAGCAGATTGTCGTTAGAAGATTATATCAGAAATCAGTATGGATTCTACGAATATGGGATTTGGGCTCTTTGCGACAGAGACAGTAAGATCATAGTCGGAAAAGCCGGTATTTTTAATCTGGATATCAGCGCAGATGAGGAGTTATATACTTTTATTAAAAAAAATGATACCCCTCTGGAACTGGGATATCATATTTTTACACCATATAGACGTCAGGGATATGCAAAAGAGGCCTGCCAGGCGATTTTAACATATACTGCATCCTCTATAACAGACAGAATCTACGCCAGGGTTCAGGAAGAAAACCGTGCCTCTGTCAGACTTTTGGAGAGTCTGGGTTTTCAGCTTACAGGCCGAATACGTAGCGGATCAGCTTCACCGCGTTGTCTGTACGAGTGGAATTGCTGATGATTCCCAGAATGGGATCTTCTATATCTAAGCCTGTCTTTTTTAAGAAATCCGTGCTGCCGATCCGGATACCGCATGCGATAGTTTCACCGGTCTCCTGGTTGGTCACCTCGTAAAGCTGGTCCTTCACCTTGTCATAGACATCAGGCGGAAGAGCCTCCTTTAAGTTTAAAAAGCCGCCCATTTCTCCAAAGTGATCGATACTGTCCTTTCTGCCGATCATCACATCAAGCTCTTTGCTGGTGATAAGTGCAGAAAGCTTAGCAAGCTCCGCATAGGTGAATTCTGTCATATCGGAGTTGCCAAAGCTTACAGTCATAGAGTGATCCACATCGATTTTCGTCTCGTCGGTCAGGCCGAGGTACTGACGAAAGCCCTGGTCAAAGTATTCGCCTGCCAGATCCTCCTGGCTGGTGGGATGGCTGTTTAGTATCACGCAGGAGAGAGCGGTTTCAAAACTGTTACTTCGGACTGCAGAGAAAATGGAGATAATAAGGGCAGCTGCCACTGCAGTTCCAATTATGGGTAATTTATAATATTCCCAGATGTACCACAGTCGGTCCTTTAAGTTCATGGTCTTTAACTTGTTTTTTTCTTCCTGCAGTGTGTCTTTTAATGATTTGTCTTCATAGGGGGTCATAGTCTGCGCCTCTTTCTGTTATTAATCCATATACTTTTTAGATTATATCACAGATTGATAAAATTTCCTCTATATATAAATATAAAAAATTGATGAAATGGAAGAGAATATTTGCTTTTTAAAACTAAATCCGCTATAATAATTTAGACGTTAACGAGAGAAGGGGAATAACATATGTTATCTGGTTTTTTTAATTATGATAATCCGGTCTGGCGTTTTATCGGCAAGTTCGGAGACCTTATTATTTTAAATGTTTTGTGGATTGTCTGCAGTCTGCCGGTTTTTACAATCGGAGCTTCTACTACTGCGGTGTATTATGTAACGATGAAGCTTGCAAGAGACGATGACGGCTATACCATCCGTTCCTTTTTTAAATCTTTTAAAGAAAATTTTAAACAGGCTACGCTGATCTGGCTGATCCTTCTTTTGGCAGGAGCTATTCTGGGAGTGGATTTATATTTCTTTGCCCGCCTTTTTAACGGTTCTTCCACGGTTAAGACTGTTATGCTGACGGTATTTCTGGCTATGGCACTGATCTATTTGGCTGTAGTTATGTATATTTTCCCGCTGCAATCAAGATTTTACAACCCAATCAAACGTACTTTTTTCAATGCATTCTTTATGTCTATCCGTCATTTATTCCGTACCATTGGAATGATTGTGATTGATGGTGTGCTTGTAGCAGCCGGTTTTGTATTTATGATACCGCCTGTGCTGATGATTTTCATGTTGTTTGGTTTCCCGTTGCTGGCATTTATCAATTCCTACATCTTATCACCGGTATTTAATCTTTATATGCCGAAGGAAGAGCGGACAGAGGAAGAAGAATTAAGGCCGCTGTTTGCTGATGAAAGTGAACCGGTAAGCAGTATTCTGATGGCGAAAGGTGATGAACAGCTTAAGAAGTCAGAAGATCAGGATAGAGCAAAAGAAGATATGACAGAATAATGAGAACATACACCGGTCCCTTGAATGATCCGCATGGGACCGGTTCTTTTTTTGATGGAAGGAACATTCAAAATTTGTACACGCTATGGACACAAAAAAAAGATATACTTAAGTCTTATATGAGATCTGTTTTGGAGGTGGAGTATGACCGAAGAAGAGTATTTGAGTTTTATTCAGCCCTATGAGGATGCGCTGAACAATATACAGGTAAGAGTAGATGTGCTGAATAAGGACTATCGGAGAAAAAAACTTAATTATCCCATTCATCATGTACAATACCGGTTGAAACAAAAAGAGAGCATTGAAAATAAGTTAATAAAAAACGGAAAGGCTCCTACCGTTGATTTGGCCAGAGAATGTCTGACTGATATTGCAGGAATCCGGGTAATCTGCTACTTTATCAGAGATATTTATGGAATCATCGGTCTGTTAAGAAGACAAACGGACATTGTTGTAATAAAGGAAAGTGACTACATTGAAAATCCTAAACCCAACGGGTACAGAAGCTATCACATCGTGTTTGGTGTTCCCGTTTATCATACAGATGGAATGGAGTACTTTCCGGTAGAGGTTCAGCTTCGCACCATGGCCATGGATTTATGGGCGAGTATGGAGCACAGAATCTGCTACAAGGGAGAAAAAAAGGCTGAGGTCGCTGCAGAGTTTATAAACTATGGAGCTGCGTTAAAGCAGATGGAGGAGGAAATGGAAGGATTTCTTTCTGATTAATGGACAGGAAAAACCCCGGCACTGTTTAGCCGGGGTTTTTGGAAGTATGATATATAAATATGAGGGAAAGCGAATTATTTATCCATACGGAATCCGTTGTAAGCGGACATGCCGTGTTCGTGCATATCCAGACCATCGATCTGTTCCTGGTCTGAGACTCTTAAGCCGAAGACTTTCTTGATTACAGTAAAGATAATGAATGCCATCACTGCTGCATAAACCAGTACAGCTGTAACACCGATTAACTGGGGAAGGAAGCTTACGCCTTCGCCGAATACACCAGTAAGAAGAGTACCGAGAAGACCGCAGCAGCCGTGTACGCCTACGGCACCAACCGGATCATCAATTTTAATAACTTTATCAATGAACTCAATTGCAAGAACAACAACCAGACCAGCAATTGCACCAATGATGATTGCTTCATACGGGGTTACCACGTCACAGCCAGCAGTGATAGCAACCAGACCAGCAAGGGATCCGTTTAAGGTCATGGATACATCGGGTTTCCCGTAACGCTTCCAGGTGAATAGCAAGGTTACCAAAGTGGAAGCGGCAGCAGCCAGGTTTGTTGTCATGGCGATATCACCCAGTGTTGTTGTAGCGGCAGTTGTAGAACCGCAGTTAAAACCAAACCAGCCGAACCAAAGTATAAATACGCCCAGAACGCCTAAAGGAATATTGTGTCCCGGAATTGCATTGGGAGTTCCGTCTTCATTGTATTTTCCAATACGAGGACCGACAATTTTTGCACCTACCAGGGCACATACACCGCCTACCATATGAACAGCGGTTGAACCTGCGAAATCATGGAAACCGATATCAGCCAGCCAGCCTCCGCCCCAGATCCAGTGTCCTGTTATGGGATAGACCAGTACGCTGATGCAGGCAGAATAGATCAGATAAGAAGAAAACTTGGTACGTTCCGCCATGGCACCGGATACGATTGTTGCGGCGGTTGCACAGAATACTGTATGGAAAATCATAAATACGGCAATGGGAAGACCGTTAAATAATCCGTCTGAATCTGCAAGAGAATAGGGATTGAAAAATCCGGAACCTCCAAGGATTCCTCCGATATTGTTTCCGAACATAAGAGGGAAACCAAGTAAAAAGAAGAAAAGAGAGCCAAGTACGAAGTCCATCATATTTTTCATGCAGATGTTTCCTGCATTCTTCGCTCTGGTAAAACCAGTTTCTACCAGTGCGAAACCAGCCTGCATAAAGTAGACTAAAATCGCGCCCAGCATCGTCCACATAATGTTTAGTAATAAAGTGGTGTTTTCCATAATTATAACTCCTCCTGAATTTTTATAATGGAATAGCTGGAATGTAGAATTAAAAGAGGATAACCGCTTTAAGAAAAGCAATTATCCTCTTTGATAATTTATATACATTCCATATTCAGTTAATTTTATTCCGGTTTAACTACAATGCTTCACGTCCATGCTCACCGGTTCGGATTCGTACTGCATCCTGAACATCGTATACAAATATTTTACCGTCGCCAAATGTACCGGTATTGATTTCTTCGACGACTGCCTTAACAATTGGATCAGCCAGTTCCTTTGGTACGACAGTCTCAACTTTGACTTTGGGGAGCAGGTTTACATTATACTTGGTACCACGGTACATCTGAGTATAACCTTTTTGGTTACCATAACCCATGACATTGCTGATCATAATACCATTTACTTTACAGCCTTCCAGTACAGCCTTAAGGTCTTCAAGTTTCTCTGGCTTAATGATAATTTCCAATTTTTTCATACAGCACTACCTCCTTGATTTAATAACAGCAAAAGAGAGCAGTTCCACTTTGGAACGCCCTCGTTCGTTATAACAACATTATACATGGATCCTGGAGATTGTCAAATAAAAATTTTTAATAGAAACAGCTTAAAATTTTATGAAAAGTTAACAAAAATTTAATGAAAGAAAGAATGGACAAAAGATTATAAAACACTTGTGCTTTTATGTACTTCGTTATATAATAAATACTGTATACAAAATAATAGAAAAATACAATCCGAAAACCAAAAAGTGAGGGATGTTTGCTTATGATAAGACATCTGGGATTAAAGGCCTATGGAAAGATCAATCTGGGTTTAGACGTATTAAGGAAGCGGGATGATGGTTACCATGAAGTTCGGATGATTATGCAGACCGTAGGTCTATATGATAAAATTGATATTTACTTAAAAGAAACACCGGGGATCGAGGTAATTACAAATTTATATTATTTGCCGGTCAACGAAAACAATCTGGTTTATAAAGCAGCCAAGCTTCTTATGGAAGAGTTTCATGTGCCCCATGGAATCCGCATACACTTAAAAAAATTTATTCCTGTTTCCGCAGGTATGGCAGGAGGGAGCAGCGATGCAGCAGCTGTTTTATTTGGCGTGAATAAGATGTTTCAGCTTGGGCTTACCAGAGAAGAACTGATGAAGCGGGGCGTTAAGATCGGTGCAGATGTTCCTTACTGCATCATGAGAGGAACGGCTCTTTCTGAAGGGATTGGAGAGATCCTGACCCCCCTTGCGGATATGCCTCAGTGCCAGGTGCTGATTGCTAAACCGTCAGTTAGTGTATCCACCAAGTTCGTATATGAGCATCTGAATCTGGCCGGTTTAAAAAAAGAAGACCATCCGGATATAGACGGTCTCATAGATGCGATTAAGAGCCGCAACATTTATCAGGTGTCTGAGCGCCTGGGGAATATATTGGAGACAGTTACTATCCCGGAATATCCTGTGATAGCAGACATAAAAGTGAAGCTGAAGGAGCTGGGTGCGGTTAATGCATTAATGAGTGGAAGCGGGCCTACCGTTTTCGGCATCTTTACCAATCCGATTGCAGCTTCAAACGCGTATGAGGAACTGCGTTATGGAGAAAGCAGAAATCTGGCGAAACAAGTATATTTAACGAATTTTTATAATACCAAGGAGGTACCCCATGGGTAATGATCTAAAAGTCAATATGAATGAATATCTGCCGCTTCGTGATGTGGTGTTTAATACTTTAAGGCAGGCAATATTAAAAGGAGAGCTGGCACCAGGCGAACGTCTGATGGAGATTCAGCTTGCCGAACGCCTGGGAGTAAGCCGTACACCCATCAGGGAGGCGATCCGTAAACTGGAGCTGGAAGGCCTGGTTCTCATGATTCCAAGAAAAGGCGCTGAAGTAGCTAAGATATCAGAGAAAAGTCTAAGGGATGTACTGGAGGTCAGAAGATCGCTGGAGGAGCTGGCGATCGAGCTTGCCTGCCAGCGAATGACACCTGAGGAGGTTGCAGAGCTGGAGATGAAGCAGGATCTGTTCCGCGACGCAGTACTCAATGGAAGACCTATGGATATAGCGGAAACAGATGAGGCGTACCATGATGTAATCTATAAGGGAACCTGCAACGACAGACTGATACAGATGATCAATAATTTAAGAGAGCAGATGTACCGGTACCGTCTGGAGTATATCAAGGATGAGGACAAACGGCAGGTATTATTGCTGGAGCATGACCACATACTAAAGGCAGTAAGACAGCGCAGAGTGGAAGAAGCCAAAGTAGCTATGCGTGAACATATCGACAATCAGGAAATCACAGTGTCCAAGAATATAAAGGGACAGGATTAGAAAGAAGAATGGTATGACATTTAAAGAAAAATATCTGGCCGGTGAAATCGAATTTGAGTTAATTGATGATTATATTGAGGAATGGAATAACAGCACGACTCCAGACACACTTGCGAAGTTCCTGGGACTGAATGAAGAGGAAGAGGACTTGTGGATTGAGGAAAGTGATGAAGCATTAAAAGAATTTCTGGACAGTAATAAATAAACTAAACTGAAAAATTATTAAATAAGTATAACCTTTCTTGACAAGGTGACAGTGTGTCATTATAATGATGACATGTTGTCACTTTTTTTAGTTAATACATAATACATGCGGAATAAGAATGGAAATGAGGTGTAAGGATGCCTACGGAGCGGTTTTATAATCTTCCGGCGGAGAAAAAGAAATTAATACGGGATGCTGCAACCGAGGAGTTTATCAGAGTGCCCTTTGAAAAGGCTTCAATTAATAAGATAATAAAAAGCGCAGGAATATCAAGAGGAAGTTTTTATACTTATTTTGTGGATAAGCGGGATGTGCTGGGATATATTTTTGAAGATGCCGGTGATAATTTTCAGGAGTCTTGGGTCAGATGTGCAGAGAAAAGTAATGGTGATTTATGGAAGACGGCGGAGATATTTCTAGGGTACTCTATTAATAATACACAAGAAAGGGTATTAAGGCTGGTTGAAAATATTCTTGATAGTGAAAAACTTTTCGGTGTGATACATAATTTATGCCGGGGAAAAAAGGATAAACAGTCTGAATTACGTGAGGTAATGTATCGTTGTATTGATACGTCAAATTTTAGGTATTCCGATATTGAAACTTTTGGAAGACTTGTTTCCATGATTCTTTTTGAACTTGCCCGCTGTATGGGCTGGTATTACCATCATCCGGAAGATGAAGAAAAAATTAAGAAAATATTTCAGGAAAAATTAGAGATATTACAATATGGAATTCGAAAAATCTAATTAAAATCATATTATGACTGAAAGGATAATAGGGAGCTTGATATGACAAAGAAGAAAATATTTATAATCGCAGGAGCAGTCGTACTGGTTGCTGTTCTCGCAGGGCTTGTACTTCCAAAGATTTTAAATGGAAGCAAAGAAGAGCTGGTAGCAGAGGAACCACCGGTAGTAACAGCCCAGAAGCCACAGATCCGGTCCATAGAAATCAGCAATGAACTGATTGGTACCATAGAACCGGACAGTATTGTTCAGGTAACACCCCTTGACTCAGGAGAAGTTACAAGTGTAGCAGTGAAGACCGGGGATACAGTGACAGCAGGCCAGCTTCTCTGCGTCATTGACACAAAAAAGGTAGAAAGTACCCGTATTGCCATGGAGACCTCCAGAATTACATATGAGGATGCAAAGAAGAATCTAGACCGTTATACAGTCCTTCATGCTGCAGGAGATGTTTCTGATGCTGATTATCAATCCACTGCGGATAAGGTTGAAATCTCCAGACTTCAATATGAAAATGCTAAGATTTCCTATAACCTCCAGCTGGAAAGCAGTCAGGTGACTGCACCTATTTCCGGTAAAGTGGAAAGCTTCAATATCAGTATTCACGATATGATTTCACCCCAGACGCCTATCTGCGTAATTTCAGGAGATGGCGGCAAATCCCTGACATTCTATGTATCTGAACGAATTGTAAACGGACTGAAAACCGGTGATTCCATTCGGGTTGAGAAAAATGGTACCGATCATGAGGCAGCCATAACAGAAGTAAGCACCATGGTTGACAGCAGCAGCGGATTATTTAAAGTGAAGGCTTCTATTCCTTCCGGGGATAATCTTGCCACAGGAACCTCTGTTAAACTTTATGTAACGGCTCAGAAAGCAGAGAATGTGCTTACGGTTCCGGTTGACTGCATTTATTATGATGCTGGTAACCCATTTATTTATACATATTCCGAAGGAACCTTGAAAAAAAATGCAGTAACCATCGGCCTGACAAACAATGAATATGCAGAAGTCCAGTCCGGCATCACCGCAGATGACCAGGTAATTGTGACCTGGACCAGCGAATTGTATGACGGCTCTAAAGTGACTTTAGCAGAAGAGAATACAGAAGGCGATGGAACCGAGGTAGAGACTTCTGCTTCTGCACAATAAGGAGGCGGTACAATGGGAATTACAAAATTTGTTTTAAAGCGGCCCATAACTGCCGTATTAGCTGTTTTATGCCTTCTGGTATTCGGTTTATCTTCTGTTTTTTCTGCGAAGATGGAACTGATCCCGGAAATGAATTTCCCCATGCTGTTAGTCACATCTACTTATGTGGGAGCAAGCCCGGAAGATGTCAACGATCTGGTTACAAAGCCGATTGAAGAATCAGTAGGTACTCTTTCCGGTATTAAAAACGTTCAGTCCAGTTCTCAGCAGAATATTTCCATCGTGTACATGGAATACAATTATGGAACTGATATGAACAAGGCATATAATGATTTAAAAAAGAAAATGGATAGTCTGGATCTTCCAAAGGATGCAGAAAAGCCGTCCATTATGGAATTTAACATCAATGATATGCCGTCCATGACTCTGTCTGTGAACGATCCCTCACAGAGTAATTTATACAATTATGTAAATGATAAGATCGTACCTGAGCTTGAGAAAATAACTTCTGTTGCCAGTGTCAACATCAGCGGAGGAGAAGAGGGATATGTAAGAGTTACCCTTTCACCAGAGAAGATGAATCAGTATCATCTTAGTATGGATTCCATCGGTCAGGCGATCAAGGCTGCAGATTTCACTTATCCTGCGGGAAATACCGGAGTGGGAAAAAGAGATTTATCTGTCAGTACCGGAGTGGAAGTTAAGACGGTGGAAAGTCTGAAAAAAGTACCGGTTGTAGTCAGTCAGGGAAAGACGATTTACATGGAGGATATTGCAGACATCTCCGAAACTTCTCAGAAGAAAAAGGCGATCGGCCGGTATAATGGAGAGGATACTATCACATTATCCATTAACAAGCAGCAGAAAAACAGTGCGGTTGATGTCTCCAGATCTGTTAATAAAACAATTACTTCTTTAAAAAATGAGAATCCAAATCTTGATATTGTTGTAGTAGACGATAACAGTGAGCAGATAACCAGCGCGCTTAACAGTGTTAAGAATACCATGATTATGGCTGTTATTATTTCCATGATCATTATATTCCTCTTTTTTGGAGATATTAAAGCGTCACTGATTGTCGGCAGTTCCATACCGGTATCCATTCTGGTATCACTGATTATGATGTCAGCCATGGGCTTTTCTTTAAACGTAATTACCATGAGCAGTATCGTGTTGGGAGTCGGAATGATGGTGGATAACTCCATCGTTGTGTTGGAAAGCTGTTTCCGATCTCAGAAAGGAACAGGATTCCGGGAATATTTATCAGCAGCCATGGAAGGAACAGGACTTGTCATACAGTCCATTCTCGGAGGTACGTTAACAACCTGCGTGGTATTTATTCCGCTGGCATTCTTAGAAGGTCTGACGGGTCAGATGTTTAAACCCCTCGGATATACCATCGTATTTTGTATGCTGGCCTCCTTTGTTTCAGCAATAACGGTTGTACCTTTATGTTACAGCAGGTTCTGCCCTTCAGAAAGACAGAATTCTCCTATGGGAGGAATTGTTAAGACCCTTCAGAATGGTTATAGAAAGGTAGTCGGAGCACTGTTAAAAAGACGGGCACTTGTCATGATTCTGTCCGTATTACTGCTTCTGTCATCATTTGTATTTGCAACAAAGCTTGGGTTTGAATTAATGCCTTCTGTAGATCAGGGTACGATTTCCATTACTGCAAAGATGAAGCCGGGTCTGAAAGTTGAAGAAGCGGATCAGCTATTAAAAAAGCTGGAGACGATCGTTACCAGTGAGCCAGATTTAAAATCCTACATGGTCAGCTATGGCGGAGGCGAGCTCAGCTTCAGCGGCGGTACCAATGGTTCTTTAACCGCCTATTTAAAGAGTGACAGAACGCTTACGACCGATCAGGTTGTTAATAAATGGAAAAAGGCAATGAACCAGATTCCGGACTGTAATGTCACTGTGAAATCAACCTCCAGTGTAAGCCAGACGGGAGGCAGCAGCAGCGATTTTGAGGTAATTCTTCAAAGTGCCCAGCTGGATCTGTTAAAGCAGACGTCTGATCAGATGGTTGCTGAATTAAGCGGCCGCCCGGAGATGATTAAGGTACATTCTGATCTTGAGAATGCAGCCCCTGTTATAAAAGTAAGTGTTGATCCCATTAAGGCGGCTGCGGAAGGAGTTGCTCCTGCGACAGTGGGAGGTCTGCTGAACGGAATGTTAAGCGGGGTGAAAGCAACAACCATGGATGTTGACGGACAGAATGTAGATGTTAAGGTTGAATATCCGGAGGGTACCTATGATACTCTGGAAAAGGTTGAGGGCGTTACTGTGCCTAATAGTTCAGGAGGCTCCGCTGCTCTGACGGATATCGCCAGCATTGGTTACGAAGACAGCCCAACTGCGATTAACAGAAAAAACAAGCAGTACCAGGTTACTATAACTGGTTCCTTTACCGACGTTATTAAGACAAAGAAAGAGAAAGCAGCAGCAATTAAAGACCTTGACAGTAAAGTTGTAAGTAAATATTTAAACGACAGGGTCTCCCGGGCGAAAAACAGCGAAGACGAATCCATGCAGGAAGAATTCGGGAATCTGGTAAAAGCCATTCTCATCGCTGCATTCTTAATCTTTGTGGTAATGGCAGCTCAGTTTGAATCACCTAAATTCTCATTCATGGTTATGACCACCATACCGTTCAGCTTGATTGGATCCTTTGCCTGTCTGATGGCGGCAGATGTTAAGATCAGTATGCCATCGCTTCTTGGATTTTTAATGCTGATTGGAACGGTAGTAAACGCCGGTATTCTTTATGTGGATACGGTTAACCAGTATCGTGCCACCATGGATAAGAATACTGCTCTGATTGAAGCAGGAGCTACCAGACTCCGTCCCATACTTATGACAACTCTGACAACCATTGTATCCATGATTCCAATGGCGTTGGGAATCGGACGCAACACAGAGACCATGCAGGGACTTGCGCTTGTTAATGTGGGTGGTCTGGCTGCATCTACCATATTATCAATGCTTATGCTGCCGATTTATTATTCTCTGATGAGCGGAAAGGTTGACACTACCCAGCTGCCGGATTAAATACTGCGGGAGGGGGAACCCGTTTTAGCTATGTATGATGGAAGAATGTGGTTTCCCACCCTTTGACAGCCTGTGATATGATAATAGAAGAACATAGTATATAAATTCCAGTTAAGGAGGATATAGGATGAGAAAATGGAAACAGACCGGAGCATTTGTTCTTGCTGCTGTTTTAGCTTTCTCCGGACCGGCATCAACAGCCTGGGCCGGAAGTCCGGAATTTGCCAGGACTTCTGAGGAGTGGGAGAAGCTTAGAGATAATGTAATGGAATATGGAGAACTGAAAGATTTAATACATGAATATAATGTGACGGTAAAGAAAAATCAGATTGATATTAATGATAAGAAAAAAGACGACCGGGTTACCAGTGATGAGTATGCCGACTATTACCGGGATGCTGCAGACAGTGCACGCAGTAACATTGCGGGAGATGATCCGGTTGCAGATGCCAACAATTCAGTAGCGGCAAGAAAGGCAGAGGAACAGGCAGATAGAAACGTGGAGGATTTGACGGTATATCAGCTTACTTATGACCAGGAAGAAGCCAATCTGGTGGCAACTGCGAAAAACTCTATGATTTCCTATTTTCAGCAAAAATATGAGCTGGAAACATTAAAAGACAATCTGGAACTGTTACAGGCACTTTACCAGTCTGTGCAGGTAAAGCAGGGCGCGGGATTGGTAACTCAGACAGATGTGCTTGATGCATTGCAGAAAGTACAGGATACCCAGTCCTCTATTGAAAAACAGACCGCCTCCATTGAGCAGACAAGACAGAAGCTTTGTATTATGCTGGGCTGGAAGTACAATGATTCTCCCGAAATCAGGAACATCCCTGAGGTGGATATGGCTCAGATTGAAGCCATGAATCCGGATGCAGACAGGGAAAATGCTTTAAATAACAACTATACTCTGAAAATCAATAAGCAGAAGCTGGCCAATGCAACTGCAGACGTAACAAAAGACACTCTGAACCGGACGATCGCCAGCAACGAACAGAATATCAGTACAGATCTGGTGAAAAGCTATCAGGAAGTACTGCAGGCGAAGGCTGCATACGACCAGTCAGTTACAGAATTCAATCTGGAAAGTAAAAATATGGAAGCTGCCGAAAGAAAAGTTTCAGTTGGCAGTATGAGCCAGCTGGATTACAGAAAACAGAAGAATGCCTTCATTACAAAGTCGAATGGCGTACACACCGCACAGCTTGCATTGTTTCAGTCTGTTCAGACTTACCATAATGCGGTGAACGGTCTGGCTTCGACGGGAGGCTGATGATATGAGAAAAAAATGGATATCACCGGTTTTGCTTGCTGTCATGCTTTCAATAACAATGGCGTTTCCGGCACTTGCAGCAGGCCCGGGACAGACAGAAGATCCCATACCGGAGGAAGTAACACAGGAGCAGTGGAACAGGCTGAATGATCAGACGATTGAATTCGATGAGCTGGGGGATCTGGTAAGATATTTTAATCCTACCATGAAGAATGCAGAGGTCTCGTACTCTACGGCGGTAGATGATTATCAATATGTCTATGACAAGATGAGACGGCAGATTAAAGATCTTCAGGATAATGCAGATGAGATTAAAGAGTCTGGAGCAATTAACACTCCTGGTGGCGCAGACCAGTATCTTGCTTTAAACATTGGGATTGGGACTCTGAAAGTAAAAGCGAAAATGGGAAAGAAAATTCTGGATTACATGAATCGTTCGGATTCATCTGCAAGAGCTGATATAGATAAAGGGATTAAGACATTTACCTACTATGCAGATCAGACAATGATTGGGTATAATAGTGCATTGGTAAGCCGTTCAATGGTTGAAAAGGTGGTAGAATTAAGTAATGCTGCATACGAGGCTCAGAAATTAAGCGCAGGTCTTGGGCTGGCTACAGAAGCAGATATATTATCTGCTCAAAAAGATCTGCTGTCTGCCCAGGGATCTCTTTTGAAAATCAACAGCACAATTGATAATTTAAGCAGTTCCTTGTGCCTGATGACTGGATACTCTGCGGATACATCACCTGCAATCGGAGGACTTCCCCAGCTTACCGACGAGATGATATCGGCTCTGAATCTGGAAGAAGATACCCAAAAGGCAGTCTCCAATAATTATGATGTTATTTCTGAACGTCATATCTCTTCCGGGAAAACCACAACCGGAATGAAAAATAAAGATGATTATGTATCAGAGGCAGAGCAGAATATAATCGTTACCATGCAGGCGTATTATCAGGAAATTCTTCAGTCAAAAACAGCTTATGAGGCAGCGAATACCGCATTCCAGAAAGCTACACTGGAAAAGGAGAAGGCAGACCGTTCCTATAATCTGAAAATGCTGAGCAAAATCCAGTATCTTCAGGCCCAGATGGCCTACTTAAAGGCACAGGGGGAAAAGGAGAGTGCATACAACACCTTCTACCAGGCATATAACACCTATCAGTGGGCTGTTGATGGTATTATTTTGGACTCGGCAAAGTAACTTCTTTTTTGCCGGCAGCTAACAGATCCAAAACTTTAAGCCGAACATGGATTTTTAATGGTTCTTTTCTTAATTTTAAATAATCGGATTCATCGATGGAGTGCTCCAGAATCTTTTTTGAAGTATCTGGTACCACTGCATAGGATGAATCTGTAAAACAGAGCGGAGGATAGAGGACGCACCACCAGTTGTGTCCTTTTCCTTCGCCTATTTTTACTCTCACTGCTTCATACGTTCCGCAGGGGAATACCATATCCCCGTAAACTTTTGTTGGAAAGTAACTATAGGTCAGCTCCATATGTGCGGGATAATTAAATCCCAGTTTCTTCATGTAGTTTTCTGCTTTTTTCTCCAGAATAAATTCGTGGGAGCGGATATAGGTTTTTGTCTCTTCCAGTGATGCCTTTTCGCCAAGGTCTTCATATATTGAATTGAGAAGCATGGTCCGTACCTTCAACTTTAAATTCTGATCTCTGGTGCTGTTACTGTTTGCAAGAACATGAAACCGCAGGATTTCAGGGGCAATCCGGGCGGCGAGGGCTTCGTCGTCAGATCTGTCATGTGCCAGTGTAAGTAATAAGGCGATGAGCAGACAGGTAATACATAAGAATAAATCACGTTTCTGTTTCATGGGGTTCCTCCTTTTTTCTGGAATCTATTTGTAATTGTAACCATATGTGCTATAATATAAACGCTGTAAATCAAGATTTTTTTAAGGAGATTGGAATGAGTAAAAAAACTGCGGTTGTGTTATTCGGCGGACAGTCATCGGAGCATGTTGTTTCCTGTATGTCGGTTGTTAATGTCATAGACCATATAAATAAAGACAAATATGATCTGCTTTTGATCGGAATCACAGAGGAAGGCCATTGGATTAAGACAGAGTCTGTAAAGGAAATCAGAGACGAATCATGGAGAGAGGGGAAAATCAGAGCCGTCCTTTCCCCTGACGCAGGTATGAAAGGCGTGCTGTTACTGGATGGGGAAAGAATAGAGCTTGTTAAAGCTGACGTGGTATTTCCAGTGCTTCACGGTCTTTTAGGGGAGGATGGCACAGTCCAGGGTCTTCTGGAGCTATCCGGAATTCCCTATGTGGGCTGCGGCGTTTTATCCTCTGCCGTTTCCATGGATAAATTATATACGAAGATTATTGTGGATGACCTGGGTGTCCGGCAGGCTGCATATGTACCGGTTATGCGTCATCAGCTGAAGGAGATGGATGAGATAACTGCCAGAGTGGAAGCAAGTTTTTCGTATCCGGTATTTGTAAAACCCTCCAATGCAGGGTCCTCCAAGGGCGTCAGCCGTGCTGCGGACCGGAAGGAACTGGAGACAGCCTTATTGGAAGCAGCCAGACATGACCGTAAGATTCTGGTGGAAGAGATGATTGTTGGCAGGGAGATTGAATGTGCCGTTCTGGGCGGAGGCAATCAGCCGGTTACAGTCTCAGGGGTAGGAGAGATCCTTGCTGCAGCGCAGTTTTACGATTTTGATGCAAAGTATCACAATGCAGACTCAAAAACGGTTCTTGATCCGGAATTGCCGGAGGGTGCCACGGAGCAGGTGAGAGAAGCAGCGAAGGCTGTATTTCAGGCAGTAGATGGCTGTGGGCTTGCAAGAGTGGATTTTTTTGTAAAAAAAGATGGAACTGTAATATTTAACGAGATCAACACCATGCCGGGATTTACGGCAATCAGCATGTATCCCATGCTTTGGGAGACAGCAGGAATTAGCAAGGATGAGCTTGTGGACCGTCTGATGGAAGACGCGATGAGAAGATTTGATGATTAAGGAGCAGATGGTATGGCAGACAGAAATTCTCCCATTGGAGTGTTTGATTCCGGCGTAGGCGGACTTACGGTAGCGAGAGAAATTATGAGGCAGATGCCGGATGAAAAAATCGTTTATTTCGGAGATACGGCGAGGGTTCCTTATGGAAACAAATCGTGCAGTACAGTAATCCGTTTTACCAGGCAGATCATACGTTTTCTGATGACACAGGATGTAAAGGCTATCGTAATCGCCTGTAATACTGCGACTGCCTGTGCGCTGGAAACAGTGGAGAATGATTTGGATATTCCTATTCTGGGTGTGATTCATGCAGGAGCAAGAACAGCGATCGAGTCAACAAAGAATGGAAAGATTGGGATCATTGGTACGGAAGGTACCATAAGAAGTGGGGTATACTCCCGGGTAATAAAAGAAATGCGGGAAGACATTGAAGTTACGGGAAAGCCGTGTCCGCTTCTGGTTCCTCTTGTGGAGGAAGGGTTGCTTCACGATTCCGTTACCGATGAAATCGCATCCAGATATTTAAGTGAATTAAAAGGCAAATATATTGATACACTTGTACTTGGATGCACTCATTATCCGCTTCTTCGTTCCACTGTGGGAAGACTGATGGGACCGGAAGTGACATTGGTAAATCCAGCCTATGAAACGGCTTTAGAATTAAAGCAGGTATTAGAGGAACAGGGACTGATTTGTGACCCTGATAACGGCAGCAGCATAGATAAATATCATTTTTATGTCAGCGATCTGGCAGAAAAATTTACGAGTTTTGCAGCTTCCATTCTCCCAGGTCAGGTGAAAGAGACGAGACAAATTAATATAGAAGAGTTCTAAAGGAGTTATATACTATGACAAGAGACGTTCTGATCAGTATCAGCGGCGCACAGATTGTGGAAAATGATAATCAGGCCATGGAAATGATCACAAGAGGTGATTATTTTATGAAAAACGGCAATCATTATATTATTTATGATGAGGTTCAGGAGGGGCTGGAAGGTGTTACCAAGAATACCATAAAGATCCACCCTGCCGGAATGGATATTATAAAGCGAGGAGGCACCAGCGTCCATATGACCTTTGAAAAGGAAAAGAAAAACATTTCCTGTTATGCAACGCCATTTGGAGAGCTGATGATCGGGATCAGAACCAATGATATCAGGATTGCGGAGGAAGAGGATCGCTTAAAGGTTCAGGTGGATTATTCTCTGGATATCAATTACCAGCATGTTTCGGAATGTAATATTATGTTGGAGGTATGCTCGAAGGATGCTGCCAATATTCATCTTTTGAGTTAAAAAAATAAACTGCCCCTGCAAGTTGGATTTTTGGTCTGACTTGTGGGGGCAGTTTATTTCCGTATACATTCTCGATCAGAAAATTGTATCCTTAACAAGGGGGATCGCTCCGTATTTTCCCAATAGGTAGTCCTTGGAGAAGCTGGCATCCGACCGGACTTTAATATCTGCCAATGTGTAAAGCTTTGACTCTCCGTATTGGTTAATATCTGTAAAAGCCACCTCATCACGGCGGAATTGCTGGTTATTTAAAATTGAAATATCGTGAGTGGAAAAAATAAGCTGCACATTCTTGTTGGATTCCTGTTGAAACGAATCAACGATAAATTTGGTTACTGCAGGGTGAAATTCACTG
The DNA here is from genome assembly GCF_033342255.1 of Clostridium boliviensis. Taxonomy (NCBI): domain Bacteria; kingdom Bacillati; phylum Bacillota; class Clostridia; order Eubacteriales; family Clostridiaceae; genus Clostridium; species Clostridium boliviensis. The sequence continues at coordinate 155,101 of NZ_JAWONS010000216.1, read as the reverse complement.
GAGATACTGTCCGCCATCAGGATTCCACCGTTCTGGTTCAGCTCATATATTCTTAAAAACATGAACAGATTTTTCAGCGTACCGGAAGAGATATCTGTTAAATCCATATACCGGACATATGGCTGTTTATTTGTCCGGGACATGGTAAGATATCCAAGTTTTGGAATACCTTTATCAACAATTACATTCTCTACCGGGATACCAAGCTTACGAAGCTGGCACAGACTGAAATTGACCGCTTCCGGATTTTCCAATATTTTAAACATCATTCCATCCATCAGCGTATTGCCAAGAATCTGAAACAGTTCCAGATCATCAAAATAGTAATAAATTTTGGTGGAAAAAAAATTCTCAAAAGGCTTCATAATTGCAATTATCTCCGGTGTATTCAGGGACGATAAAATAGAACAGAACAGCCGGTTGTCATGGGGGCGGATACCTGATTTCAAACGCATACATTTTTCGTAGTGACGGCCATAGGCCAGCTTTGATGCTGTACGGGAAAATACCAGATGGTTATCCACTGTTAAGTGTTCTGATATAATGTTTTGGGAGCAGATGGAAAAACCATATTCATAAATTTTGCCGTTACTGATAAATGATATATCCATCTCTGTGGGAGAGACCTCCGGATTGTCTTGACGAAAGGGAATAATCTTGTCCATGGAATTCATCTGTAAAAGGTTGAGGAAGCGGTTTTTGTAAGATGCCTGTGATGGGAACAGCTGCCAGAATATCAGGGAGTGAAAACTGGCAAAGGCAAGAAATAAATTGGTTTTACCGCTTGAATTGGGACCATAAACAGCCAGTGTTTTTATCAGCTTCTGGTTGCTGATTGGAATTAAGTGGTCAGGAAGTTCTTTGTAGGTGACCGCTCTCATATTAATAAATGTCTCGTCCAAAAAGGAACGGAAGTTTTTAAATCGAAAAGAGATTAGCATTACATTTTATCCTCCTTTTTGAAATTATATCGCAAAAATTGGAAAAAAGAAATAAAGAATAACAAAAAAATGCACTCACCATGTGATAATTTCGTCAAGCAGCTGTTGCTGCTCCTGGCTGGAGCGGGTAAGATAGATTCTGGTTGTCTCGATGCTTTCGTGACCCATTAAATCCGCAAGAAGTGAAATATCATTATTGCGGGCCAGAAAATTCTTTGCAAAACGGTGCCGGAATGAATGAGGGTAGACTGTATCGGGATCTATTCCATAACGGGTGGCGAGATGTTTCAGCTGATAATTAATACCTCGGGGGGTAATCAGATTTCCTCCTTTATTCAAAAAAAGAAAGCCGCTTCGGATTCCGCTGTCCAGGCACCATGTAAGAGCTTCTTCACAGAGTGAGTCGGGAAAATAAATACGGCGTATTTTCCCTCCTTTGGAATATAAATCTAAATAACCAAGCTTCAGGTGCTCTTCTTTTATCTGAATCAGTTCGCTGACCCGGGCTCCTGTAGCAGCAAGGAAGCGTACTATAAAGTACCAGAAATAATTCTTCTCTTTTTTCAGCTTCTCCTTAAAAGTTTCATAATCTTCATTGGATATCACAGTATCCAGAAACGTTTTTTGCTGCACTTTTACAGAAGGAAGATGGTAGGATGACAATAGAATGGAATCCTCTTCATTCGTCTCCGCCAGATAACGGGAAAAATGGTTGATGGCATAAATCCGCTGGTTCACAGTTGCAGGCCGAAAACGCGGGATCAGATAGCTTTTATATTGCTGGAGATTTTCAGGCGTAACTTCTTTGAACAAGGTGAAAAAAAGTCTTACACTGCCTGCATAGGCGGTGATGGAATTGCCTGATAAATTCTTTTTTTTTAGATATTTTTTAAAGTCATTTAATAAGTCATCATTAAACATAATTTTTACCAATTCACAATCTGATTTACAATCTGTTTTTGTTCTGTACTGCTTCTATGCAGATAAATTCTCGTAGTTTCGATGCTTTCATGGCCCAGAATATCAGATAGCATGGAAATATCTCCACATTTCTCAATAAAATTCTTAGCAAATCTATGGCGGAAGGAGTGAGGGTAGACGACCTTCGGATCCAGTCCGTATAAAACGGTGAATTTTTTCAACTGTCCCCGTATGCCGGCTGGAGTGATAGGTTCGCCGTAGCGGTTCAAAAAAATATAGCCGCTGACACGGTTGATCTGACTCAGCCATTTAAGTGCTTCCACACGCAGATTTTTTGGGAAGTAAACTCTTCGTATTTTATTATCTTTGGAGTAGATATCCATGTATCCGCATTTTACATGTTCCACTTTTGCCATTACAAGTTCACTGACGCGCACTCCGGTAGCGGCTATAAACCGTACCACAAAATAGTACAGCATATTTCCATCCCGGATGAGGCAGCTTTTCAGATATTCATAGTCCGCCTGACTGATAATGTTCTCCAGAAATGTTTTCTGCTGGATGCGTATCATCAGCATCTTGGAGGTAGAAAGTTTTAAAGATTCCATATAACAATTCAGCGCCCGGATCCTTAAATTTACTGTCTGCGGTTTGTAGTGCTCCATCAAATAACACTTATAAAGCATCAGATTGTCATGGCTGATTACATGATAACGTTCAAGAAACTGTCTGACTGCAAATAAATATACGTGGATAGTATTCACAGACATATTGTTGACTTTTAAATATTCCTGGAAATCCTCCAGGCTCTGATCGACGACGCTTTTGTTCTCTTTTGAAATTTCATTCGTACTTTTTTCGTTCGTCATATTCTTCCATCTCCTTCTGGGATCAATCAATAAACAGTTTAACACAAGTATATAAACTGTTTATAAAAAAATCAAGAAAAATTCGAAAAAATAGTAAAAATAAAGCATAAATAGCATGTAAATATGGGCTTACTTTCGATAATTTCCAATATTAGAAGTATAATGGTTTTGTGATGCAATTAGGAATTTCACCTAAAATATTTCAAAAAGAAAAAAAGGAGAGTGCATTAATTATGAGAAAGCAGACTAAATTAGTTGCTGTATTATCTACAGCAGCACTGCTGGCATTAGGTGCGTCCATGTCTTCTTTTGCAGCTACCGGCTGGCAGGAAGAAAACGGTACATGGGTGTACTACAACAGAAGCGGAGATAAAGAAACCGAGAAGTGGGCAAAGTCTGGTGACAACTGGTTCTACTTAAATGACAGCGGCGAGATGGCTACCGATATTATTGTTGAATACAATGATGATTACTATTATGTAGATGAAAACGGGGCTATGGTAAACAACAAATGGGTATCCATGGAGAATGATAACTATGACGGCGGTGACGATGATGAAGAACCTGTAAATCACTGGTACTATTTCGGATCAAATGGTAAAGCTTACAAGAGTTCTACCAGTAGTGATAATGCTTCCTTCAAAAGTATTAATGGCAAAGAGTATATCTTTGACGATGATGGAAAGATGCTTTACGGCTGGGTCAACAACGATGGTGAAAGAGAAACCGGCGATGACGCATGGAAAGAGGGAATTTATTACTGCGGCAAAGAAAATGACGGCGCTAAAACCATCGGGTGGGCAAACATTAATATTAAAGACAGTGATTATGACGATGCCGGAAAAGATGGCAACGGAAGAGTTTCCAGTCATAATATATTTGATGATGAAGAACAGGAGCGTTGGTTCTGGTTCAAGAACAATGGTAAGAAGCAGACAAATAAAGACGGAAAAACCATCAACGGCAAGAAATACAGCTTTGATGAGTGGGGCCGTATGAATGCAGAATGGATTCTCTGGGATGCAGCTGCAACAACTTCAAAAGCAACTGCTGCTACAGCTTCTTCCGGTCAGGGCGCCAATGATTACACCAGAGAATGGAGATATTTCGGCTCTCCTGAAGATGGAGCAAGATTAACCAAGGGTTGGTTTAAAGTTGTACCAGATGAGAATCTTCATTTAGAGAAATATAATGATGATGAGGATTATTGGTATTATTCAGACAACGATGGACAGCTGGTTGCCGGTGAAATCAAAACCATTAATGGCAAAAAGTACGCGTTTGATTCAAATGGAAGAATGAAGAGCGGTATGAAATTCTATAAATTTGAGGATAACAACCCTAATAAAGATATTGTTAACATTATTGATGATGATGATGATGATTTCCCATTTGATACAAAAGACCGTTTCAAGGACAATGCAAATTACTGGCTGGATCAAGGCTACTACTTATATAACTTCGGCAGTGGAAGCGATGGATCCATGAAGACAAATAAGCAGAATGTTGAAATTGACGGTGAATCTTTCAACTTCTTCTTTAACAAGTCCGGTACTTTTAAGGGTGCAGGCAAGACAGGCGTTGATGATAACAAGTACTATATGGCCGGTATGCTTTTAAAGGCAGATAAAGATGATAAGTACTCTGTAGTTAAAATCAAAGAGACAAAAGAAGACGGAGTTACAAAGACAAGATACAGCATTCTTGATACAGACGAGTTCATGGAAGATCTGGAGAAAGAAGGCAAGGCAAGTGCTGATGGCAAGAGCTGGCTTGTAAAAGATAACGCTATGTTGTCTTCCAAAGACAAATATGACGAATATTATAAGGTTAACTCCGACGCGGCTAAAAAAGCCGGAATTACCTATAAGCTTGTGAATACCTCTGGTACTGTTCAGAAGAATAAACACAAAGCAAAAGATGGCAGTGACCGCTGCTATGATCAGAAGGGAAATGATATCGTATCTCTCTACGTAGAAAGCTAATTGAGCTCTGATAAAGATATTATATAAACCTATGGCGGAAAATTTCCGCCATAGGTTTTGACTATAAGATGACAAGCTGTCATTTTTTTAATAAAGTTTACGAATTTTTTATAATTAAGAAGGTGGAAGGATTTATGCCAACACAGCGTTTTTTACATTTGCCTGATCTAAAGCGTGAAAAAATAAAACGGGCAGCAATTTACGAGTTTTCCAGATTTTCCTTTTCTGATGTCTCTATTAACCAGATTATTAAAGAGGCGGATATCTCCAGAGGGAGTTTCTATACATATTTTGAAGATAAGGAAGATTTGCTTGCTTATCTTCTCCGTGATTTTCAGGACTCCTGCAAACGGTGGTTTTTTCAGAATCTGGAGTTATGTGAAGGAAATATTTATCAGGTATTTTGGAATGCAATCCTGATGCTGATTCATTTTGGGCGGGAACAGGAGGATTTTGTATTTTACAGAAATATATTTTTAAATGAAAAGCTGATGACTGAAACAAGTATCATAGGGTTCAAAGAATTATTCTACAAAAATAAGAAAGAGCAGGAACTAATCCGTTGCTGTTTCAATAAGCTGGATCATAATATCTGTCCGGTTTTAAGTGCAAAGGAACTTTCAGATCTTTTGGAGCTTCTGCTTTTTCTTGTGGCGAAATCCATGGCGATGTATTTTATGGAGTCGGCAGATATTGATGAAGTTCTTAATGGGATTAAATATCAGTTTAAGATTGTAGAAGAAGGGGTTCGCCAGAACACACTAAAAAGACAGGATAGGAGTAATAGTAATGTTTAATGGAAAAAAGAAGCAATTTGTACTAATTCTTTTATCGGCAGTTTTGCTGTCCCATTCAAAACCAGCATATGCAAGCCCAGCGTTTTCCCGTTCCGATGCAGAGTGGGAAAAACTTCGCGATAATACAATGGAATACCAGGAAATTGAGGATTTAGTTCATGAATACAATGCAACGGTTTTAAGTAACCAGGTGGAATATTCCAAACAGAGAGATGATCCTTCGGCGGATGATGTAGCACGGTCCTATCGCAATGATGCAGCTGATCTGCGATCAAGAATAACGGGGGATGATGACCTGTCTGATGCCATGGCAGAGGCACAGGCCCGGTCGTTGGAGAAAAAGGCAGATGATAATGTCTTTGACTTAGAGGTAATGCGCTATTCCAACCTCCAGACAGAAAAAAATCTGTCTATTATGGCTCAGTCAAATATGGTTTCCTATTATAAGTCCATTCTTAACCTGGAAGAATTAAAGCAGAATGAGAAGATGCTTACAGAGAAGCTGCGTGTGACTGAAGTGCAAAGAGAGATTGGATCTTCAACGGATGTGGAAGTTCTGAATGCAAGAAATAATCTTAAGAAGACAGAGGCTGCCATCATACAGACAGATGCTTCTATTAGTAAATTAAGGAAATCACTCTGTGTCATGCTGGGGTGGGGATACCAGGACTCGCCGGATATGAGACCAGTGCCGGCAGCCGATCCTGCCAGAATATCCATTATGAATCCCGATGCAGATTATCCTGCGGCGGTTAATAATAATTATGAACGAAAGATAAACCAGAGGAAGCTGGAAAATGCAGTATCAGAAGTGGTGAAAGACTCTTATCGGATTAAAATAAAGGATATCAAAGATAAAATAGGTACGGATCTTGATAAAAAATACCGGGATGTTCTGCAGGCTCAGATTGCTTACAAGGAGGCCCAAAGTGCATTTGAGGAATCAACAAGTCAAATGGAAATTGCATATCAGAAAAAACAATTGGGATCCATTGGCCAGCTTGAGTATTTACAGCAGCAGACAGATTATGAGAAAAAACAGGATGCATTAAAAATAGCTGATATGGACTGGTTTTGGACCATGGAAATGTATGACTGGTCGGTAAATGGTATGGCATCAGTTCAGTAAGGAGGAGAATACCATGCATCGGAATACAAAAAACATGAGGCAGACCGTGCTGCTTATAACAGTTCTTGTTTCCATTACAGGGAATATCATGTCACTTCCGGCATTTGCAGCTGGAACGAAGGAGCCTGGAAAAGCGGAAAATGCCGCTCCGGACGGGTATGATGAAGAACAGTGGGAAATGCTTCAGGACAATATTTTAGAGTATGAGGAACTGGGTGACAGGATTAAATTATTTAATCCTGATATGATTTCTGCAAATGAAATGTACTGCTCTGCTATGGACGATGTGAAAGACCAGTATATGGCAGCCTATAAGGATTCCAGGGATTATAAAGATGGTGCGGAGGATTTAAAGGATGAGGGCGGACTTTCCACCAAGGAAGGCCAGACCCTTTATGCCACTCTCCGGGCCTATGAAAAGGCAATGAAAAGTGCCGGTGACAAGATCAGCAGGGCTTACAAATATAATACCAGACCTGATGCCTCTTCCTATGAACCGGTGAGAAAAGGAGAAAAACAGCTGACAAGCGGTGCCCAGCAGGCGATGATTGGCTATAATATGGCAGCGGCCCAGCTAAAGACACTGCAGACCATGGAGGAGATGTATGGAAAGCTTTATTCTGCGACTGTCTCCATGCAAAATCTGGGAATGGCTACGGAGGCAGATGTGACAGCTGCAAAAAAAAATCTCCTGAATGCTGAAAGTTCTCTTGAAAATCTTAATAATACCGTGGATAGTCTGGGGGCGACACTGAAACTTCTGACTGGCTGGCCGGCAGAAAGCATACCGCAGATACAGTCCATCTCCCCAGTTGATCTAAGCAAAATAGAAGAATTGAATCTGCAGGAAGATACAGCTAAGGCAATCTGCAATAATTATACGCTTATTGATGAACGCCATAAAAAAACGGACAGAAGCACGACTCGAGTGAAATCAAAGTTTCGAAATGAGGAACAGACAGAACAAAATCTGTCTATTGAAATAGAACAGCTGTATCAGGAGATTATGGAAAAAAAGAAAAACTATGAGGCAGCTCTTACTGCATATGATCAGGCTGTGGTTATAAAAAATGCAGCTGAAATCCAGCTGCAGAATGGTTCCATAAGTCAGATTGAATACCTGGGACAGATGTTGTCTTACTATCAGGCAGAGGGAGAAAAAACAAATGCAGATCTTTCTCTGCGCCAGGCTATGGAGCTGTATTATTGGGCGACAGAAGGGCTGTTGGATATTTAAAACTCAGATGATTGGCTTGAATTTACATCAAGGGATTTTGAGAAAGGAAAATGAGATGAAGAGTAGGAAAAAACTGGTTCTCGCTGCGGTTATCATAATTGCCGTCATTATCACTTTAATTAGCATTTTTGGGAAAAAAAAGGAAGAGGTTCCGTTTGAGACACGGCCGCTTGTGTCGGCAGAGAAGCCTCAGTCCGGGGATATAACCTTATATACAGATTTAACAGGAACGGTAGAGCCTGAGCTGAAAGCCAATGTGATGCCTAAAATGAACGGGGAAGTACTTGAAGTTTATTTTCGTGCAGGAGATATGGTTGAGGCGGGCCAGCCACTTTGCAAAATTGATTCAGATGCTTTAACTACTTTAAAAATAAACGTGGATTCTGCAGCAATATCAGTTACCGACAGTCAAAACACACTCGCCCGAACAGAGGCGCTTTATTCTACAGGCGCGGTATCCCATCAGTCTTTGGAACAGGCTCAAAATGGGGCAAACAATGCAAGGCTGGCATATGAGGCAGCAAAAAACCAATATGACCTGCAGCTTAAGTACACGACAGTGACAGCACCTATAAGCGGTGTTGTTGAGTCACGGACGGTTGAACCACATGATAATATTACCGTCGGCTCGGAAATCTGTAAAATTTCAGGAACAAACCAAATACAGATACAGTTTGGAATTACGGAAAAAACGTTGCAGAATATGACAGTCAACGATTCCGTATCAGTAGAAAAAAATGGAGTGAAATATGAAGGAACAGTAACAGAAATCAGTTCCGTTGTTAATTCCGGGACCGGTCTTTATGATGTAAAGGCGCTGCTTGCTGATTCAAAGGGCCTGACCACAGGAACGCGGGTCAAGATTACGGTTGTTATGAGCAAGGCAGCAGGAGTCATGACAATTCCAGTGGATGCGGTAAGCTATGATGCAGGAGTACCATTTGTTTACTGTTACGAAAATGGAATTTCCCACAAAACAGAAATTTCCACAGGAATATATGACAAAGATAAAATGGAAATAAAATCAGGAATTACAAATGACAGCCTTGTAATTACCAGCTGGAGCAATGAACTGATTGATGGAGCAGAGGTTTTGCTGGAAGAAGGTGAATAATATGGTTAATTTAACAAAATTCGCGGTAAGAAGGCCTGTGACTATTATCCTCTGTCTGATTACGATTGCTTATTTTGGCATTCAGTCCTTATTAGGGACTAAAGTGGAGCTTACCCCTGAAATGGATCTTCCCATGCTGGTTATTGGTACCGTTTATGCTGGTGCCAGTCCAGAGGATATCAATGACTTAATTACAACCAAGCAGGAGGATGCCATATCATCTCTTGACAGCGTTGATACAATTAATTCTTATTCAAAAGATAACGTATCTATTTTATTGGTAAAGTATAAATATGGAACGAATATAGATACTGCTTATATTAACTTAAAAAAAGCAATTGATGGAATCCGCAATGATATGCCTAAAAATATAGAGGAACCCAGAATACTGGAGCTTAACCTTACATCAGGTGCTGCAGTAACACTTGCGGTCAGTGGAAATGTGGGACAGAATCTATATACATATGTGGATAACAAAATTGTTCCGGAATTTGAAAAGCTCAGTTCTGTCAGCGAGGTTTCTGTTTCCGGAGGACAAAAAAGTTACGTAAGTGTTCAGCTGGATCCGGAAAAAATGAAACAGTATCACCTTAATATGCAGACAGTTGCCCAGATTGTTGGTGCTGCAGATTTTACGATTCCCGCTGGTGATATTGATGTGGGAAGGCAAAAGCTGAACGTCAGTGCAGGAAATGACTATGACAATACAGACAGCCTTAAAAAAATTGCAATTCCGTTAGACAATGGAGATACCATTCATTTATCGGATATTGCTGAGGTGTATGATGCTCTGGAAGAAGAGGAGTCCATCGGACGTTACAACGGAGAAAATATTATTTCACTGGATATAAAGAAACAGTCAGATTCCACTGCTATTGATGTTTCCAAACAGGTATCTGAACAAATCGCCAGCACTTTAGCTGTTAATCCTGGAATACAGATAACAGTTGTCAATGATTCCAGCGATGTCATCAGGGAATCAATCTCAAATGTAGTTCAGACCATGATCATGGCAATTATCCTCTCCATGATAATATTGTGGCTGTTTTACGGAGACCTTCGTGCTTCTGTTATAGTTGGTACTTCTATTCCGATATCTGTGGTACTGTCACTAATCTGCATGAGTGCCATGGGCTTTTCCTTAAATGTTATCTCACTGACCTCACTGGTTCTGGGGGTGGGTATGATGGTTGATAACTCCATTAATGTTTTAGATGGCTGTTTTCGTGCAAAAGAAACCAGAAATTATTATGATGCTGCCATTGAAGGCAGCCGGATTATGATCGGTTCCATTACAGGTGGTACGATTACAACCTGCGTGGTATTTCTTCCTCTGGTATTTTTAACCGGTATGTCAGGGCAGCTTTTCAGACAGCTGGGTTATACGATTGTTTTTTGCATGGTTGCATCTTTGTTCTCTGCAGTAACCATTGTTCCTTTAAGCTTTGTACACTGGCATCCGGCAGAGAAAGAAAAGGCACCGGTAAACGGCCTTATCAAGTCTTTGCAGAATTTTTATAGAAAGCATATGCCTTATGTTATAACAAAGACAAAACTGGTGTTTACTGTCAGCATCCTGCTTTTGGCAATTGCCTTTGGAATGGCATCAAAGCTGAGAGTTGATCTGATGACAACGGTGGATGAAGGTATCGTCAGTATGACAATAAAGATGAAACCAGGCCTTTCCATTGATGCAATGAATCAGTCTCTGGCAGGAATGGAAGAATTTGTTACAAAAGATGAAAATGTGGATCATTATCTTGTGACGTATGGTTCAGGGGGACTTAGTATAGATTCAACTGCTATAACCTTAAATGCCTATCTGAAAGATGACAGAAAGCAGACCACGGATCAGGTAATCGATAAGTGGAGAGTACAGCTGACTGATTTTAAAGACAGCTCCGTAACCTTAAAAGAAGGAAGCAGTACCATGTCCAGCACCATGAAGTCAGGTGATGAAATAGAGGTCGATCTCCAAAGTACCAATTATGAAACACTGAAAAAGGCCAGTTCAGAATTAGTGACAGAACTGCGGAAAAGAAAAGATGTCATGCAGGTTCATTCAAGTGTGGAAAACGCAGCACCTGTTATAAAGGTACGTATTGATCCGGTAAAAGCTCAGGCAGAGGGGCTGACTCCAGCTGTCATCGGTTCTAATGTTTATTCTGCTTTAAGTGGGGTTAAATCATCAACGATTCGTGTTGACGGAGAAGATATCGATGTTAAGATTGAGTATGCTCCCGATAAGTATGATGCCATAGAAGAACTGCAGGGAATGATGATTACAACTGCTGCGGGAACAACACTTCCGCTAAGCGATCTGGCTGATATCTATTATAAAGACAGCCCTCAGCAGATTGAACGGAAGAATAAACAGTACAAAGTTGCAATTACCATGCAGCCTCAGTCCGAGTATTTAAAAACGGCCAAGAATGATGTAAAGAAATTTGTTAAAGACTGGAAGCTTCCTGCAGGAGTGAAGCCCATGACCAATGATCTGGATAAAATAATAAATGAAGAGCTTGGGGCATTGGGAAGAGCCTTGTTTACTGGCGTCTTTTTAGTATTTATAGTTATGGCAATTCAGTTTGAGTCACCGAAATATTCTGCAATGGTAATGACCTCAATTCCATTTAGTCTGATCGGTTCCTTCGGCTTATTATTTTCTGCAGGTGCACCCATTGACATGGTATCCATGCTGGGATTTCTGATGCTTGTGGGCACTGTTGTAAATAATGGTATTCTCTATGTGGAGACGGTTAACCAAATGATTGAAGAAATGTCATTAGACAGAGCTCTGGTGGAAGCGGGTGCAATCCGTATGAGACCTATTTTTATGACTACCTTAACTACCATTATATCCATGGTCCCCAATGCGCTGGCATATGGTAAATCCGGTAAGATGATGCAGGGACTCGCATTAGTTAACGTAGGAGGACTGCTTGCATCCACCGCTCTGATACTTCTTTTACTTCCTGCATTTTACCGATTTGTTTACAGATTAGGGCGTAAGAAAATCGGAGGTGAAGGTGACCTCATATGTGATTAATAAATGAGTTAAGGAGGGAAAACAGTTTTGTTTTCCCTCCTCAAAATTATGTTCTTAACCTTTTATCACTTTATCATAATTATTCGAAACTTCTTTCCAGTTTACCACATCGAAGAATGCCTTGATGTAGTCAGCTCTTAAATTCCGATACTTCAGATAGTAAGCATGTTCCCAGACGTCAATTCCCAGAATAGGTACCATACCGCCTCCTTCCATCAGTGGATTATCCTGATTAGGGCTTGCTGACAGATGAAGCTTTCCAGCCTTATCGGCGGATAACCAACCCCAGCCAGATCCAAATTGTCCGGCTGCCAGTGCACTTAACTGGACCTTAAACTGTGAGTAACTACCAAAAGCATCATCTAGAGCTGCTTTTAATGGACCTTCCGGTTCTCCGCCTCCATCAGGACTCATAGCAGAGAAGTATAAGTTATGATTATAAAAGCCGCCGCCATTGTTCCTGATAGTTTTTCTTAAGGCTTCATCCGGAATCTGATCCAGAGAAGAGAGAAGGGAAACAATATCCATATTTTCAACTCCTGCAATCTGAGCCGCATCATTTAAGTTCTTTGTATAAGCAGCGTGATGCTTGGAATAATGTGTTTCCATTGTAAGTGCATCGATATGGGGTTCTAAAGCTTCATATTTATAAGGTAATAAAATTTGATTAAACATAATAGTTCTCCTTTCGGGTTTTCATTTATATAAATTTGATTTTGAAGTTCGGTTAGTTATTGCTAACTGCCTTGTGGCTTGATTATATCATATATTTCCTGTATGTCAATAGATTTATCTGACATTTTTGAATTATTTTCATTAAAGAGCAATAAAAATGCCGATGGACGAATTTAATCGCTCATCGGCATCTATCACAGACGTTCCGGTGATAGGAATCGTAACATGGTCTAAATTTTTTTCTTTTTAAACCTGTCCCAAAAAGACTTCTTCTTTGGCGTCGGGGGAACTGCTTTGCCGCGAAGGCTTTTGATTTCGGTTATGTAGATACCGCTTATCACAACCTTTGCCTCTGTCTTAACAGGAAGTACGTCAAATACCTTTGCATCTGCTATTAACGTCATAACCTTTGGTCCGACCTTTGCCTTTACGATCGGCAGCTTTGTACGGCGCATGTACTTTGGCGTTTGATCATACACGATTTTCGGGAGCCCGGCATCCTTTAGCCTCATCTTTTTCTTATCGATCACAAGCATGGAAACGGTCTGTGCCGCAGCTTCCAATGCCTGCTGCTGTTCTACCTGACGCTTTTCCAGCTTTCTTCCAAGAAAGTAAAGGACTGCCAGAGCTATCACTACGATGAAAAGAATCACTAATAATACGTTTAAAAATGTGCTCACCGGGAATACCTCCAATAGTTCATATTGTAAATTGGGCCTATCTGTAATAGTATAACACATTTTATTGGGAAATACAAGTAAAAAATGCTTGACACCTTGACAGCACTATGATATTATGGAATGTGCACTATTGTGGCTTTGTGTGCCTTAATGGGACATTTATGCCCAAAACAGAATTGATTAGAAAGAAAACAGGGGTGAAACGTCAATGGAGAAAAGCAGAATGCGTCCGGTCCCGGCCGGTAAGAGCCTGAGAATGAGCTTCTCAAGACAAAAAGAAGTGCTTGAGATGCCAAACCTGATTGAGATTCAGAAGAATTCCTATCAGTGGTTCCTTGATGAAGGATTGAAGGAAGTCTTTGAAGACATCTCTCCAATTGCAGACTTTGCTGGACACTTAAGTCTTGAGTTTGTCGATTTTACATTATGTAAGGATGACATCAAGTACACAATAGAAGAATGCAAAGAACGAGATGCAACTTACGCAGCTCCTTTAAAGGTAAAGGTAAGGCTTTGCAATAAAGATAAAGATGAAATTAATGAACATGAGATCTTCATGGGTGATCTTCCGCTTATGACAGATACCGGATCCTTCGTGATCAACGGTGCCGAACGTGTAATTGTTAGCCAGCTGGTACGTTCCCCAGGTATATATTATGGTATCGAACACGACAAGGTAGGTAAGGAATTATATTCATGTACGGTAATTCCAAACCGTGGTGCATGGCTGGAGTATGAGACTGACTCCAATGACATCTTCTACGTACGTGTGGACAGAACCAGAAAGGTTCCCGTAACCGTTCTGATCCGTGCACTTGGTTATGGTACCAATGCAGAGATCATTGAACTGTTTGGTGAGGAACCCAAATTATTGGCCAGCTTTGGTAAAGATACTTCTGATAATTACCAGGATGGCTTATTGGAATTATATAAAAAGATCCGCCCAGGTGAGCCTTTATCTGTTGATAGTGCTGAAAGTTTGTTAAATAGTATGTTCTTTGACCCAAGACGGTACGATCTGGCCAAAGTCGGACGATATAAATTCAATAAAAAGCTTCATTTTAAAAACCGTATTACCGGTCATGTTCTGACTGAGGATGTGGTAGATACCACAACCGGTGAAATTTTAGCAGAGGCTGGAACAACTGTAGACAAGCAGCTGGCAACAGATATCCAGAACGCAGCTGTTCCTTTCGTATGGCTGGAAGGAGTGGAGCACAAACAGAAAGTCCTCTCCAACTTAATGGTTGACTTGTCAGCCCATGTTAAATTTGATCCGAAGGAAGCAGGGATTACAGAATTAGTATTCTATCCTGCTCTCGAAAAAATCCTGTCAGAAGTTGGAAGTGACGACGAAGAAGCATTGAAGAAGGCAATTCACAGACATGTGAATGAGCTGATTCCGAAGCATGTTACGAAGGAAGATATTCTTGCTTCCATCAACTACAATATGCATCTGGAAGAAGAAGTCGGTAACGCAGATGACATCGATCATCTGGGCAACAGAAGAATCCGTGCGGTAGGAGAACTCCTCCAGAACCAGTACCGGATCGGTCTGTCAAGAATGGAACGTGTTGTACGTGAACGTATGACGACACAGGATATGGATGGCATTACACCTCAGTCTTTGATTAATATCAAGCCGGTAACTGCGGCTGTTAAGGAATTCTTCGGCAGTTCCCAGCTGTCCCAGTTCATGGATCAGAATAACCCGCTTGCTGAGCTTACCCATAAAAGACGTTTATCAGCCTTAGGGCCTGGAGGTCTTTCCAGAGACCGTGCCGGATTCGAGGTTCGAGACGTTCACTATACTCATTACGGACGTATGTGCCCTATTGAGACGCCAGAAGGTCCTAACATCGGTCTGATCAACTCCCTTGCTACTTATGCGAGAGTGAATCAGTACGGTTTTGTCGAAGCTCCGTACCGTGTTGTAGATAAAATAGATGTAAACAACCCGGTGGTTACCGATGAAGTTATTTATTTGACCGCAGATGAAGAAGATAACTTTGTAGTTGCTCAGGCGAATGAGCCGATTGACGAAGAGGGACACTTCGTTCATAAGAATATTTCCGGACGTTTCCGTGAGGAGACATCCGAATTCCAGAGAAAGAATATTGATTTAATGGACGTTTCTCCGAAGATGGTATTTTCCGTAGCGACTGCTATGATTCCTTTCCTGGAGAACGACGATGCTAACCGTGCGCTCATGGGATCAAACATGCAGCGTCAGGCCGTGCCGCTGCTCACTACCGATGCACCTGTTGTAGGAACCGGTATGGAGTCCAAGGCTGCTGTTGACTCCGGTGTGTGTGTTGTTGCAAGAAACTCTGGTGTGGTTGAGCGTTCCGCTTCCAACGAGATCATTATCAAACGTGATTCCGACGGCGGAAAAGATGTTTACCGTTTAACCAAGTTTAAGAGAAGCAACCAGTCCAACTGCTACAACCAGAAGCCAATCGTATTTAAGAATAACCATGTGGCAAAGGGAGATGTTATTGCTGACGGTCCTTCAACACAAAAAGGCGAGATCGCCCTGGGCAAGAATCCACTGATCGGATTCATGACCTGGGAAGGTTATAACTACGAGGATGCGGTTCTCTTAAGTGAGAGACTGGTGCAGGAAGACGTTTATACTTCTGTCCACATTGAAGAATATGAGGCAGAAGCCCGTGACACCAAGCTGGGACCGGAAGAGATCACACGAGATGTTCCTGGTGTCGGTGAGGATGCGTTAAAGGATTTAGATGAAAGAGGAATAATCCGTATCGGTGCAGAAGTCCGTGCAGGAGATATTCTGGTCGGAAAGGTTACTCCTAAGGGAGAGACAGAACTGACTGCAGAAGAGAGACTGCTGCGTGCGATTTTCGGTGAGAAGGCGAGAGAAGTCCGCGATACTTCCTTAAAGGTACCTCACGGTGCATATGGTATTATCGTTGATGCAAAAGTATTTACCAGAGAAAATGGAGATGAACTTTCACCAGGCGTTAATCAGACAGTCCGCATTTACATCGCGCAGAAGAGAAAAATTTCTGTTGGTGATAAGATGGCTGGACGTCATGGTAACAAGGGTGTTGTTTCCCGCGTGCTTCCGGTTGAAGATATGCCATTCCTTCCAAACGGCCGCCCTCTTGATATCGTATTAAACCCTCTGGGCGTGCCATCACGTATGAACATCGGTCAGGTGCTGGAGATCCATTTAAGCCTTGCTGCAAGAGCACTTGGATTTAACGTATCAACACCGGTATTTGACGGAGCTAACGAGATTGATATTATGGATGCCCTGGATGTAGCCAACGACTACGTAAATATGGAGTGGGAAGATTTCCAGGAAAAATATAAAGATACCTTAAGACCTGACGTAATCGAATATCTGGGAGAACATCTGGATCACAGAGGCTTATGGAAAGGTGTTCCGCTCACCAGAGACGGAAAAGTACGCCTTCGTGACGGACGTACCGGAGAATTTTTTGACAGTAAGGTTACCATTGGACATATGCATTATCTGAAGCTGCACCATCTGGTTGATGATAAGATCCATGCACGTTCAACAGGACCATACTCACTGGTTACACAGCAGCCACTGGGCGGTAAAGCACAGTTCGGCGGACAGCGTTTCGGAGAGATGGAGGTTTGGGCCCTGGAGGCTTATGGTGCTTCCTATACACTGCAGGAAATCATGACAGTGAAATCCGATGATGTAGTAGGACGTGTGAAGACCTATGAGGCTATCATTAAGGGTGAAAATATTCCTGAGCCGGGTATTCCGGAATCATTTAAGGTATTGTTAAAAGAGCTTCAGTCTCTGGCTCTCGATGTAAGAGTGCTGCGCGACGATAATACAGAGGTTCAGATTGCTGAAAGCATGGATTATGAAGAAACTGATTTAAGATCCATCATTGAAGGCGACAAACATTACCATGACGAGGAATCTTTTGGTGAATTCGGTTATCAGAAACAGGAATTCAAGGATGCTGAACTGGTAAATGTTGATGAAGAAGAGGAAGCGGACGGTGTCGACGATTCTTTAGAGGATTTCGATGACGTAGAACTTAACGATTCAGACGAAGAATAATAGAAGGGAGAACCGCTCATGCCTGAAAATAATGAAACTTACCACCCAATGACGTTTGATGCCATAAAGATCGGTCTGGCATCTCCGGAGAAAATTCTGGAATGGTCCCACGGTGAGGTGAAAAAGCCTGAGACGATTAACTACAGAACATTAAAACCGGAAAAAGATGGTTTGTTCTGCGAACGGATTTTCGGACCGAGCAAGGACTGGGAATGTCATTGCGGTAAATATAAAAAGATCCGGTATAAAGGCGTTATCTGCGACCGGTGCGGTGTTGAAGTAACAAAGGCCAGTGTCAGAAGAGAACGTATGGGTCATATCCAGCTTGCTGCCCCTGTATCCCATATCTGGTATTTCAAAGGAATACCAAGCCGTATGGGTTTGATCCTTGATATTTCGCCCAGAACGCTGGAGAAGGTACTGTATTTTGCTTCCTATGTAGTTTTGGATGTGGGAAGTACAGGACTGCAGTATAAGCAGGTTTTATCAGAAAAAGAATACCGTGAAGAAGTGGATAAGTACGGCTATGGTTCTTTCCGCGTTGGAATGGGTGCGGAAGCTATTTTAGAGCTTCTTCATTCCATTGATCTTGAAAAAGATTCTGCGGATTTAAAGAAGGGCTTAAAGGACGCAACCGGACAGAAACGTGCAAGAATTATCAAGAGGCTGGAGGTTGTGGAAGCATTCCGCAACTCCGGAAATCTGCCTGAGTGGATGATTATGACTGTTGTACCGGTTATTCCTCCGGATATCCGTCCTATGGTACAGCTTGACGGCGGCCGTTTTGCCACTTCCGATTTAAATGATTTATACAGAAGAATAATTAACCGTAATAACCGTCTCGCCCGTCTTTTAGAGCTTGGCGCACCGGATATCATTGTCCGCAATGAAAAACGTATGCTTCAGGAAGCTGTCGATGCATTAATCGACAACGGCAGACGTGGAAGACCGGTAACAGGACCTGGAAACCGTGCCTTAAAATCTTTATCCGATATGTTAAAGGGTAAACAGGGCCGTTTCCGTCAGAACCTTTTAGGAAAGCGTGTTGACTACTCCGGTCGTTCTGTTATCGTAGTAGGACCAGAACTGAAGATTTATCAGTGCGGACTTCCAAAAGAGATGGCGATTGAGTTATTTAAGCCTTTTGTAATGAAAGAGCTTGTTTCCAATGGAACTGCACACAACATCAAGAATGCGAAGAAGATGGTGGAACGTCTTCAGACAGAGGTATGGGATGTTCTTGAGGATGTAATTAAAGAACATCCGGTTATGTTAAACCGTGCGCCTACCCTCCACAGACTGGGAATCCAGGCCTTCGAGCCGATTCTGGTTGAAGGTAAGGCAATTAAGCTTCATCCTCTTGTTTGTACCGCATTTAATGCCGACTTCGATGGAGACCAGATGGCGGTTCATCTGCCTCTTTCCGTAGAAGCACAGGCTGAATGCCGTTTCCTTCTGTTATCTCCAAACAACCTGTTGAAGCCTTCCGACGGTGGTCCGGTTGCAGTACCATCCCAGGATATGGTTCTTGGTATCTACTACCTGACACAGGAAAGACCTGGTGCTAAGGGTGAAGGTATGGTATTTAAGAGCATTAATGAAGCTATTCTTGCTTATGAGAACCAGGCAGTTACCCTTCATTCCAGAATTAAGGCAAGAGTTACAAAGAAGATGCCAGACGGTACAGTAAAATCCGGAGTCGTGGAATCCACAGTGGGCCGATTCATTTTCAATGAGATCGTACCTCAGGATTTAGGCTTTGTAGACCGTTCCATTCCGGAAAATGAACTGGCTGTTGAGGTTGATTTCCATGTAGGTAAAAAACAGCTGAAGCAGATTCTTGAAAAAGTAATTAATGTACACGGAGCTGTTCAGACAGCTGAAACGTTAGATGATATTAAAGCAATTGGTTATAAGTATTCTACGAGAGCGGCTATGACCGTATCCATTTCCGACATGACTGTGCCGGAGAGCAAGCCGAAGCTGATCGCAGATGCGCAGGCGACGGTTGACCAGATTGCAAAGAACTTCCGTCGTGGTCTTATCACCGAGGAAGAACGTTATAAAGAAGTAATTGACACATGGAAAACGACGGATGATCAGTTAACCCATGATCTGCTTACTGGCCTTGATAAGTACAACAACATCTACATGATGGCAGATTCCGGAGCCCGTGGTTCTGACAAACAGATTAAACAGCTGGCTGGTATGCGTGGACTTATGGCAGATACAACCGGTCACACCATTGAACTTCCTATCAAGTCCAACTTCCGTGAAGGTCTTGACGTACTGGAGTACTTTATCTCTGCTCATGGAGCACGTAAAGGACTTTCCGATACAGCTCTTCGTACCGCTGACTCCGGTTATTTAACCAGACGTCTGGTAGACGTATCCCAGGATATGATTATCAGGGAGATTGACTGCTGCGAAGGAAAAGATTCTCCGTTTATGGAGATCAAGGCGTTTACAGACGGACAGGAAACGATTGAGAGTCTTCAGGAACGAATTACAGGCCGCTTTATTGCAGAGACAATAACTGACCCGGATACCGGAGAAGTGATTATAAGAGCAAACCATATGTGTACGCCTAAGCGTGCAGGGGCAGTGATGAAGGCGCTGAATAAACAGGGGCGTGATTCTGTAAAGATCCGTACTGTATTGACCTGTAAATCACATTTAGGTGTCTGTGCAAAATGTTACGGAGCCAACATGGCTACCGGACAGCCGGTTCAGGTAGGCGAAGCTGTTGGTATTATAGCAGCTCAGTCCATCGGTGAGCCTGGTACACAGCTGACCATGCGTACGTTCCATACCGGCGGTGTTGCCGGTGGAGATATCACACAGGGTCTTCCCCGTGTCGAGGAGCTTTTTGAGGCACGTAAACCAAAGGGTCTTGCAATCATTGCAGAATTCGGCGGAGTTGTGGCCATTAAAGATACGAAAAAGAAACGTGAAATTATCGTGACCGAGAACGAAACAGGCAATTCCAAGACTTATCTGATCCCTTATGGGTCCAGAATCAAGGTACAGGATGGCCAGGTACTGGAAGCCGGTGATGAGCTGACAGAAGGTAGCGTGAATCCTCATGACATTTTAAAGATCAAGGGAGTTCGTGCCGTACAGGATTATATGCTCCAGGAAGTACAGCGTGTATACCGTCTTCAGGGTGTTGAGATCAACGATAAGCACGTAGAGATGATCGTAAGACAGATGCTTAAAAAAATCAAGATAGAAGAAAGCGGAGACAGTGATGTTCTTCCGGGAACTTCTATGGATGTTCTTGACTATAATGATTTAAATGATGCGCTTCTTGCAGAGGGCAAGGAACCCGCAGACGGAAAGCAGGTTATGCTTGGTATCACCAAAGCATCTCTGGCTACCGATTCCTTCTTATCAGCAGCGTCCTTCCAGGAGACCACAAAGGTTCTTACTGAAGCTGCAATCAACGGAAAAGTGGATCATTTGATCGGATTAAAAGAGAACGTTATTATCGGTAAGCCGATTCCAGCTGGTACCGGTATGAAGCGTTACCGTACCATTAACTTAAGTACAGATGCTGAGTTTGAGGAAGATGGTGAGATTCTTCTGACTGAAGATGATGAAATCCTGTTATCAGACGACAGTTTTGAGGATGCAGATGAGATTTTAGCCATTAGTGAAGTTGATATAGAAGAATAAAATTAAAGAAGCCCTGACAGGTTTGCCTGTCAGGGCTTCTTTGCATGTAAGAAATGACAATAATCTATAATATTTGCATAATTAAACTGAATTTTTCTTTCTTTTTTAATGCTATAATCATAAAAAAGGAGGTAAAAACTATGAGGAAGTTTGAGCGGAAAGCATTTCCTTATCTGCTGCTTGCTCCTACGTTATTTATATTCGGCCTGTTTTTGTTCTATCCGGCACTAAACGGGATGTGGATATCTTTAACAAAGTGGGATGGGGTGAATCCACAGGTATTTGTGGGAGTTAAAAATTATATCAGGCTTTTTTCGGACCGGGGATTTTGGGATTCTTTTCTGAGAACCATTTTCTTTACCGGGGTTTCGGTGCCTCTGGTGTATGCATCAGCCATGGGGCTTGCACTTTTACTGTCAGGTGCCAGAAGGGGAAATGATTTCTTTCGGGCAGTATTTTACTGGCCTGTAATGATTTCAAGTATTATTGTAGGACTGACCTGGAGGTTCCTTCTGGGTGAGGAGTTTGGTGTTATCAATTATCTTCTCACAGCCATGGGACATTCTCCGGTTAAATGGCTGACGGATCAGAATTATGCCATGGGCGTGGTGATCTTTGTGACGGTATGGAGCATGTCCGGTTATTACATGGTTATGTTCATATCAGGGATTAAGGCCATTTCTGAGACGTATTATGAGGCTGCAAGAATTGACGGAGCCGGATTTTTCCATCAGTTCCGTTATATTACACTTCCGCTGTTAAAACCAACCAGTCTTCTGGTTCTTGTATTATCCACGGTTACTATTATAAAAACTTATCCATTGGTTTATGCCCTCACCCAGGGCGGACCTGCAGGTGCGACGAAATTTATGGTTCAGACAATTCAGGAGACCGGGTTTGAAAAAAACCGGATGGGCTACGCCAGTGCAATGACTATGATTCTGTTTGTGCTGCTGGCTGTCTTTACTGTAGTCCAGTTTCGGGTAAACAGGGGAGGTGAGCAGGATGCAGACTAAAAGCAGAAAATACTTAGTACGGGGAGTAACATGGATCGTTCTTCTGATTCTGGCTTTTTTGTTTCTGATGCCGATTCTCTGGGTGATTGGTTCTTCCTTTAAAAGCACAGGTGAACTGTTTTCCTGGCCACCCAGCCTGTTCGGGAAGAATCCATCCTTATCCAATTATCAGCAGGCTCTGGAAGAAGGTCATTTTGGCATCTATTTTTTCAACACGGTGTTTACCAGTGTGGCTGCTACCTTTCTTACAGTTGTTGTAAATGTAATGTCCGGCTATGCGTTTGCAAAATACCGGTTTAAAGGGGACAGGATTTTATTCGGTATCGTGCTTGCCACTTTGATGATTCCGCTGGAAGTTATCATGATACCCATATTCAAGGTGATTGTAGCGGTTCATCTTTACAACAGCTTATGGGGCTTGGTCATTCCGGCGGTTGCATCCCCTACGGCCGTATTTTTGGTAAGACAGTATTATGTAGGAATCCCGGATGCCTATATGGAAGCTGCCAGAATAGATGGTGCGTCAGAGACCAGCATTTTAATGCGGATCATGCT
Source organism: Clostridium boliviensis (assembly GCF_033342255.1). Taxonomy (NCBI): domain Bacteria; kingdom Bacillati; phylum Bacillota; class Clostridia; order Eubacteriales; family Clostridiaceae; genus Clostridium; species Clostridium boliviensis. The sequence continues at coordinate 132,380 of NZ_JAWONS010000216.1, read as the reverse complement.
TCCGCTGGCAAGACCGGTTATTTCAGTGCTCTGCATTTTTTCCTTTATGTGGAGATGGAATGACTACCTTTGGCCCAAACTGGTAATTAACAGTAAGGAGCGTTATACCATACAGCTGGCACTGGCGAATTATTCCGGTGAATACTCGGTTGACTGGAACAGTCTTCTGGCAATGTCCGTCATATCCATGATTCCGGTTATTATTGTATTTGTGACTTTGCAAAGTCATATCATAGGAGGAATGACCGCCGGCGGAGTAAAAGAGTAAATGGAGGAAAGAAAGCATGAAGTACTTGGAATATCCGCTGTTTGCGGAAGGATTTGTCAATCGCTTCCTCATAAGTGAGGTTCACACACAGGTCCGGGAATTTACCAGATCAACGTTAAACGGCAGGGTGAACGAATGGCTGAAAAAAGGATTTGCCATTCACGAAAACCCATGCAGAAAGGAATTCGTTAATCAAAGGAAATGCGAAGTTCCTGATTATCCTGAACTGGCAGATGTAACAAATGGGGATATGCTGAAGCAATATTTCCCATTTGGGAATCCGGGTGTGGATGCATCTGGCTTTTATTACCGTCCCACGTATTTAAGAATGTACGGTTATAACGTACTCTGGTCCGATCAAAAGGAAGAAATTGATTTCGAACTGGAGACCTGTGGGGGCCTGACGGTCTGGGTCAATGGGCAGCTCATCTGTGATTTTACACCATTTACCAGGAACCTGGTAAAGAAGACGGTAGTATCCATCCCGCTGTTAAACGGAGAAAATACGATGGTGGTATGTCTCGATGATCTGGCCGAGCGGGATACGGATTACTATTTCCGTATGAAACGGCTGGGAGGAGCAGATTTAAAAATTCTCATACCTGTGAAAGAAGAGGCGGATGAGACCGTTTTATCAAAGATAGAACACATGCTTAATGGAATGAGCTTTGATAAAGAGGCTTATATCAGTGAGCTTTTGAAAATGAATTTAAATAATCCATTTGAAAATTCTCTGGATCTGGAAGTTATTATTACGCCAGGAGAATTTATAGAAAAGATGGAAAATTCATGGAAGCTTATAAAAACCAGAAAATATACTATGGAACCAGGACAAAAGGGGCTGGAACTGTTTCATACCGATGAAATTTCGCCTGGATATTATTATTTTACAGCCGTAGTCACCTATCAGGGAATTACAGTTAAGAGAAAGATAGGCAATCAGCTGGTAAGAAACGAATTTCTTCAAAGCGGAAATGATGACCTGGCTGTACGCAAAAAACTGGCCTTTGACGCAGTTCTTCGCTTTGCACCGGATAACACATATAAGGCTGCGGCTCTGCTTTATATGGAGAGGGAATATCAACGGGCAGAAGAGATATTACTGGAAGAGCTGGAAGGGGTCAGAAGCAGAAAGGATTGTTCTGATTTCCATTTTATTATGATGATTTATATTTACCGGATATTTAACAGCCGGCTTTCAGATACTCTGAAAGAAGCGCTGGAAGAGACGATGGTGAATTACAGATACTGGATTGATGAGCCGGGAGACGATGTTATGTGGTTCTTCAGTGAAAACCACGCCCTGTTGTTCCATTGCTGCCAGTATTTAGCAGGATCGTATCTGCCCGAACGAATCTTTGTCAATAGCGGCAGATTGGGAGAAGAAGTAAAGGCAAGAGGAGAGGAACTGCTTCATCAGTGGTTTGAAGACTTTTTCCGGGAATTTATTACAGAATGGAATTCCAACGCCTATATTCCTGTGGATGTACTGGGAATCGGTACCCTTTACAATCTGACGGATGAAGGTAACCCGCTGCATCAAAAAGCGAAAAAAGCATTGGATATGATTTTTTACTCCCTGGCAGTGAATGCCCATAAAGGAGCTGTTATGACCAGCTTTGGAAGGAGCTACGAAAAAGAAATGAAGGGGAATTATAATGCCGGAACCACATCTCTGCTTTATGTGGCATATAATACAGGTTATTTAAACCGGGCCTGTATTGGATACATTCCTCTCATACTTGGGACTTACCAGCCGCCTGAGGAGTATAAAAAATATGCACTGTTAAATGATAATGAAGAAATGATTTATCAGAATACACAGGGATTTGAAAACCATGTCAATCTCTATCTTTACAAAAACAGCCGTGCGCTTCTTTCCACAGCGGTAGGCTTTAAGCCCTTTCAGAAGGGATATCAGGAACATATTTTACAGGCGACGTTAGATGAAACCGCACAGCTGTTTATCAATCACCCAGGGGAATCGTTTCCTTATGGAAGCGGAAGACCTAATTTCTGGGCAGGCAACGGCGTACTTCCACTGGGAGTCCAATATGAAAATACAGCAATTTTAAGATTTCATATTGAGGAAGAAGAGAGAATCGGTTATACTCATGCCTACATTCCCATCTGCTCATTTACCCGTTATAAAGGCGAGGAAGGGATAGTGGTTTTGGAAAAGGATGGGGCGTATATAGCAGTAAAAGCCCTTCATGGACTAATCATACAGGAACATGGACCGAATCAGTTCCGTGAATTTATCAGCCAGGGAAAAGACAATGTCTGGGTGGTACGGGTCGGAAGCTTAAGCGAGTATGGAAGTCTGGATGCTGTATTTTCAGCATTTAAAGAACTGAAGATCATTACAGATGGTATCAGCACTCTCGTAACAGATGAAAAAGGTACTGAATATCTTCTGGAGCCAGAAACCTTGTTAAAGGTCAATGGAGAAGAGGTATATCATTATCCGGAAACGGTCATGGGAACAATCAGATGGAGGGAGAGAACAACGTGACAGATTCAAAGACACTGGAAGAAAAGCTGAATTTGGTATCAGAGAAAATGATGGTATTAAGAAACAATGGAATGAAAGAAATATACCCTATCAGTCTGATTGATTTTAACTGCTGGGAATGGCCTCAGGGAGTGGGGATTTTCGGGCTTTACAAGTATTATGAGGTGAGTCAGAAAAAAGAGATTCTTGATTTTATCGCTGACTGGTATGACAGCCGGATCAGGGAGGGGATTCTGGAGCATAACGTGAATACCACTTCTCCCATGCTCACCCTGACTTATCTGTATGAGAAAACCAGAAAGCCGGAATACTTAGAATTTATAAGAGACTGGTCTGACTGGATTATGAAGGATCAAAAACTGATCCGGACGGGAGACGGCTGCTTCCAGCATATGATTACAGGGAGTGCCAATGATCATGAGATTTTGATAGATACGTTGTTTATGGCAGTTTTATTTCTTGCAAGGGCAGGTAAGATTCTTGGACGGAAGGAATATTACGATGAGGCTGACTATCAGATCCTTTCTCATATTAAATATTTATTAAACAAAGAAGAGGGATTGTTTTATCACGGTTTTAACTTTCAGAGAAATGATAATTACGGCAAAGTTTTATGGGGAAGAGGAAACTGCTGGTACACCATTGTCATTATGGAGTTACTGGAGGAGATTCCCATGGATGAAGGTCTGAAACGGTACTTTTTAAGTGTTTACAAAAATCAGGTAGAAGCACTGAAACGTTATGCAGATCCGGAAACCGGCTTATGGCATACCATCATAAATGATGACTCTTCCTATATAGAGATATCCTGCAGTGCTGCATTCCTGTATGGAATCATGAAGGGAGTGCGCCTTGGAATATTAAAAAAAGAAGAGTATCTTGGATTAATTGAAAAGAGCATGACACATCTTTTTAATTATATTGATGAAGACGGTACGGTTAAAAATGTTTCCTACGGCACTCCGATTGGACTTGACGGGGAATTTTATAAGACAATTCCGTGCTGTCCCATGACTTATGGACAGGCGCTTATGATTTTGGTGCTGCAAGAGGCCATGAATTCTTATTGGCATTAGAAGGGACTGGTTGTGAAGATGAAAGAACGGGTTTTTTTTGAAGAATTTGACTCATTATATTATTTTCATGGAAGCTCTGAGAACTGGGCAATGCAGGGGTTCCACTTTCACAACCAGTATGAAATTATTTTATTTCTCACTGACGGGGCACTGATGGAAATTGGCAACCGCATATATCATGTTCGTTCGGGAGATTTGTTTCTGATTAATAACAAGGAATACCACAGGACCAGCGGTGGAACAGGGAATACTTATTACAGGTACGTCCTGATGTTTGAGCCTGAATTGCTGACCCAAATGGCTGAAGTATTTCATTACGATTTTTCCCGTTTCTTTGAAAACCGCCCCGATCCATTTCTTCACCGGCTTCATTTATGCGGGGAAAATCTGCAGAAAGTGGAAAAGCTTTTTGAAAAAATAGAACAAAACATTCATTCAGAGAACAGGGACAGGGCTGAATCAACCGTGCGGGTGAAGCTGTCCATACTGGAGCTGATTGCCTCTGTCAATGAAATGTATCAGTTTTTTATGGAAAAGGAAAAAAGTAAGTCTGTTCTGGAGTTTGAAGAAAAATCAGAAGAGGAATTTAAAGATCCGGTACTTTACCGGGAAAGAATTGAGCAGTTAAAAAAATACATCACAGCTCATGTGGAAGAACGGCTTGATTTAAATGAGATTTCAGGCAGGTTTTATATGAACCGGTATTATTTAAGCCACTATTTTAAAAAGGAGACGGGGTTCACCCTGACCCAGTATGTGGCAAACCAGAAGATCATTGCTGCAAAAGCTCTTTTAAAGAAAGGACACTCAGTTACCGATGTTGCGCTGAGGCTGTCCTATAACAGTGACAGCCATTTTATCGCTGTATTTAAAAAGATGACGGGAATTACGCCGAAAAAATACGCTCAGTCGAAAATGAGCAAAAAAGAATGATTTCATCTCTGAAATATGGGGTTTTTGAGCTGCTGTAAATGATAAAATATAAATACAAAAAAACAAAGGAGAGGTGTTTATGAAAAAAACGGTATTGTGGCTGCTTATGGGGGTGTTGGCGTTAGGAGCTTTAACTGGCTGTTCCGGCGGGGGGGAACAGGCGGAAAGCAAAGAGAAAAAGCTTGATGTGGTGTGGTTTAGCGACAACAAGGAAGGAGAATCTTTCATGAAGCTTGCTGATGAGTACATGAAAGAGCATCCGGATATCAAAATTGAGCTGATTGAGGTTCCGTACTCTGATATGGAGAGCAAGATTAAAAATATGATTAACGGAAAGGAAGCTCCTGCCATTGCCAGACTCACCAATTTAGGACCATTTCAGAATCAGCTAGTCGACCTGGGGGAATACGTATCAGATAAGGATGCGTTTGTAAACAGCTTTGGAGAGGGGTTAAAATTTGTTTTTGACGGCAAGGCGCTGGCAGCCCCCATGGATGTAACCGCGAATGGACTTATTTATAATAAGACTGCTTTTGATAAGGCCGGTGTTTCGGTTCCCCAGTCAGAAGATGAGATCTGGACCTGGGATGAGTGGAAGGCAGCCATGAAAACGGTAATGGAAAAGGGCGGCTGTAAATACGGTCTCGTTTACGACAAATCGCCTCAGAGATTTACAACCCTACTTTACCAGTCAGGAGGCGGACTTTTAAATAAGGAGTTAGATGCCTCAGATTTCAATACAGAAGAAAACAAACACGCCATACAATTTTTTAAAGATCTTCACGATGAAGGCATCGTGCCCTCATCTGTATGGCTCGGCTCTGAAAATCCAAACAATTTATTCCGTACCGGTCAGGTAGCAATGCACTTTTCCGGAAGCTGGATGATTGCCAATTACAAAGATCAGATTACGGACTTTGACTGGGGAGTGACGTATCTTCCAAAAGAAGCAATGCGCTCTTCCGTACCTGGCGGTAAGTATCTGGCAGCTTTTAAGAACACAGGAGTGGAAAAGGAAGCAGCAGAATTCATCGAATGGATCTCAAAGCCGGAGAATAACGCAAAATACTGCGAAGAAAACAGCTACTTATCTCAGGTAAAGGGAAATGAAAGTCTAAATTATGCTTTTGGCAAGGATTATTTTAATATTTTTTCAAAGGAACTGGCTGCGACTTCTTCCCGACCCGGCGCAGAGTGGGGGTATCAGGCGCTGACAGGAGCTGTTCAGAGTGATCTGCGTGATAAGCTTGTAGAGGTTCTTGCTGGTAAACTGACCGTTGATCAGTATACAGAAGAAATGGATGGACTGATCAATGAAAAGCTGAAAGAGCTGAAGGAGTAATAAAAAAGAACCTGGACTGCCGTAAATATCTTATTACGGCGGTCCTTTTTAAATCAATAATATTGAAAAAAGAAAACCTTGACAAAAAAAAACAATATGTATATAATAATTAGGCGTGCATAAACGCGTCATGTTTTTGTGCGTAAATTAAGCTGAAGATGACAGCAACCACAGACAATATCACAGGAGGTGAATGGAATGCCAACATTTAACCAGTTAGTAAGAAAGGGAAGACAGACAGGCGTTAAGAAATCCACAGCACCAGCTCTGCAGAAGGGTTACAACTCTTTACAGAAGAAGGCGACTGATATTTCTGCTCCTCAGAAAAGAGGCGTTTGTACAGCAGTAAAAACTGCAACCCCTAAGAAACCTAACTCTGCTCTCAGAAAGATCGCCAGAGTTCGTCTTTCAAACGGAATCGAAGTAACAAGCTACATCCCCGGTGAGGGTCACAACCTTCAGGAGCATAGCGTTGTTTTAATTCGCGGCGGTAGAGTAAAAGATTTACCAGGTACCAGATATCATATCGTCAGAGGTACACTGGATACTGCAGGAGTAGCGAACAGAAGACAGGCTCGTTCCAAATACGGTGCTAAGAGACCTAAAGACAAAAAATAATTAATACCACACATTTGAATTTCTAGTGCCGGACTTTAGATATTGAACCTGTAGGTTGCAGGATTATATAGATAGAAACCGAGCGCGAACGCAACTAAAATGTTTGTGAGTACCGAGGATCTAATGAATAGCTGTTTATTCGTATGAAAAGACGGCGATATTAAGGAGGGAAGTAACGTGCCACGTAAAGGACATACTCAAAAAAGAGACGTATTAGCAGACCCGCTTTACAATAACAAGGTTGTTACCAAGTTAATTAACAACATTATGTTAGATGGTAAAAGAGGTGTTGCTCAGAAGATCGTATACGGTGCATTCGGCCGTATCGAAGCAAAAGCCGGCAAACCAGCCGTTGAAATCTTCGAAGAAGCGATGAACAACATTATGCCTGTACTTGAGGTAAAGGCAAAACGTATCGGTGGAGCTACTTATCAGGTACCGATCGAAGTAAGACCAGACAGAAGACAGGCATTGGCCCTGAGATGGCTTACTCTTTACTCACGTAAAAGAGGAGAGAAAACTCAGGAAGAGAGACTGGCAAATGAGCTCCTTGATGCTGCTAACAACACCGGTGCAGCTGTAAAGAAGAAAGAAGATATGCACAAGATGGCTGAAGCAAACAAGGCATTTGCTCACTACAGATTCTAATAGGAGGAAAAAGCTTTGGCTGGAAGAGAATATCCATTGGAAAGAACCAGAAATATTGGTATTATGGCCCACATCGATGCAGGAAAGACTACATTGACCGAGCGTATCCTCTATTATACTGGTGTAAACTACAAAATCGGTGATACTCATGAAGGTACTGCTACCATGGACTGGATGGAACAGGAGCAGGAAAGAGGTATCACAATTACTTCAGCTGCTACAACCTGTCACTGGACCATGCATGAAAACACCAAGGTAAAACCAGGTGCATTAGAGCATCGTATCAATATCATTGATACTCCAGGACACGTTGACTTTACTGTTGAAGTAGAGCGCTCCCTTCGAGTGCTTGATGGTGCAGTCGGCGTATTCTGCGCAAAGGGCGGTGTAGAACCACAGTCCGAGAACGTATGGCGTCAGGCTGATACCTACAACGTACCCCGTATGGCATTCATCAACAAGATGGATATCATGGGTGCAAACTTTTTTGGTGCAGTAGAGCAGATCAAGACACGTCTTGGTAAGAATGCTATCTGCATCCAGCTTCCAATCGGAGCAGAAGATGAATTCAAAGGAATTATCGATCTGTTTGAGATGAAAGCATATATCTACAATGATGACAAGGGTGATGATATCTCTATCGTTGATATCCCGGAGGATATGAAGGACGATGCAGAACTTTACCGTGGAGAGTTAGTAGAGAAAATCTGCGAATTAGACGATGAGCTGATGATGCAGTATTTAGAGGGTGAAGAGCCTTCTGTTGAAGAATTAAAGAAAGGTTTAAGAGCTGCAACCTGTAACTGTACAGCCATTCCTGTATGCTGCGGAAGCGCATACAGAAACAAAGGCGTTCAGAAGCTTCTTGATGCAGTTCTTGAATTTATGCCTGCTCCTACTGACATTGCTTCTATTAAGGGTGTTGATATGGACGGCAATGAAATTGAACGTCACTCTTCTGATGATGAGCCGTTCTCAGCGCTTGCATTTAAGATCATGACTGATCCGTTCGTTGGAAAGCTTGCATTCTTCCGTGTATACTCCGGTATTATGAATTCCGGTTCCTATGTACTGAATGCTACTAAAGGCAAAAAAGAGCGTGTTGGACGTATCCTGCAGATGCATGCAAACAAGAGAAGTGAGTTAGACAAAGTATATTCTGGAGATATCGCGGCAGCTGTTGGTTTCAAGGTTACCACAACTGGTGATACCATCTGTGATGATCAGCATCCGGTAATTCTTGAATCCATGGAATTCCCAGAGCCAGTTATCGATATCGCGATCGAGCCAAAGACCAAAGCTGGTCAGGGCAAGATGGGCGAAGCTTTGGCAAAGCTTGCTGAAGAAGATCCTACATTCCGTGCGAAAACCAATCAGGAAACTGGTCAGGTTATCATTTCCGGTATGGGTGAGCTTCATCTTGAGATCATCGTTGACCGTCTGCTTCGTGAATTTAACGTAGAAGCAAACGTAGGTGCTCCTCAGGTTGCTTACAAAGAAACCTTTACAAAGCCAGTTGATATTGACAGCAAGTATGCAAAACAGTCTGGTGGACGTGGTCAGTATGGTCACTGTAAGGTTCGCTTTGAGCCGATGGATGCCAACGGCGAAGAACTGTTCAAGTTCGAGTCAGCGGTTGTCGGCGGTTCTATTCCGAAAGAGTACATTCCTGCAGTTGGGGAAGGTATTGAGGAAGCAACTAAGGCTGGTATTCTTGGTGGATTCCCGGTAGTAGGCGTTAAGGCTACTGTATACGACGGTTCCTACCATGAAGTCGATTCCAGTGAAATGGCATTCCACATTGCCGGTTCCATGGCATTTAAGGATGCTATGAACAAGGGTGGTTCCATTCTTCTTGAGCCGATCATGAAGGTTGAAGTAACTATGCCGGAAGAATATATGGGCGACGTTATCGGTGATATCAACTCCCGTCGTGGCCGTATCGAAGGTATGGATGACATCGGCGGCGGTAAGTTAATCAAAGCATACGTTCCGCTTTCCGAGATGTTTGGTTATTCCACAGATTTACGGTCCAGAACTCAGGGCCGCGGTAACTTCTCTATGTTCTTTGAGAAATATGAGCAGGTACCGAAGAATATTCAGGAAAAAGTTCTTACAGAGAAAAAGGGCAAATAATTCCTAACAGGTTCCACTGGATTCCGGGCTGCGAAGTCCGCCCGGAATCCCTCAAATAGGCTTGAAAATAGTGCACAAATAGCATATAATAAAAAACAGCCTAACATATAATTAAGCTCAGAAAGAGCATAAATTAAGGAGGACGTTATAAAATGGCTAAAGCTAAGTTTGAAAGAAACAAAATCCATTGTAACATCGGTACCATCGGTCACGTTGACCACGGTAAAACAACTTTAACAGCTGCTATCACAAAAACACTTCATGAGAGATTAGGTACTGGAGAGGCAGTAGCTTTCGAGAACATCGATAAGGCTCCAGAAGAGAGAGAGCGTGGAATCACTATCTCTACTGCTCACGTTGAGTATGAGACAGAGAAAAGACACTATGCACACGTTGACTGTCCAGGACATGCTGACTACGTTAAGAACATGATCACTGGTGCTGCTCAGATGGATGGTGCTATCTTAGTTGTAGCTGCTACCGATGGTGTTATGGCTCAGACAAGAGAGCACATCCTGCTTTCCCGTCAGGTAGGTGTTCCTTATATCGTTGTATTCATGAACAAGTGCGATATGGTTGACGATGCTGAGTTACTTGAGTTAGTAGACATGGAAATCCGTGAGCTGTTAAACGAGTATGAATTCCCAGGCGATGATACACCAATCATCCAGGGTTCTGCTTTAAAGGCTCTTGAAGATCCTACAAGTACTTGGGGCGACAAGGTTCTTGAATTAATGAGTGCAGTTGACGAGTGGGTTCCAGATCCAGTTCGTGAAACAGACAAGCCATTCTTAATGCCAATCGAGGACGTTTTCTCCATCACAGGCCGTGGTACTGTTGCTACTGGTAGAGTAGAGCGTGGTACATTACATGTATCTGATGAAGTTGAAATCATTGGTATCCATGAAGAGACTCGTAAAGTTGTTGTAACTGGAATCGAGATGTTCCGTAAGTTACTTGACGAGGCTCAGGCTGGTGATAACATCGGTGCATTACTTCGTGGTGTTCAGAGAACTGAAATCGAAAGAGGACAGTGTCTTGTTAAACCAGGTTCTGTAAACTGCCATAAGAAATTTACAGCTCAGGTTTACGTTCTGACAAAAGATGAAGGTGGACGTCATACTCCTTTCTTCAACAACTACAGACCTCAGTTCTACTTCAGAACAACTGACGTAACTGGTGTTTGTGATTTACCAGCTGGCACAGAGATGTGTATGCCTGGCGATAACGTAGAAATGTCTGTTGAACTGATTCACCCAATCGCTATGGAGCAGGGTCTTCGTTTCGCTATCCGTGAAGGTGGACGTACTGTAGGTTCAGGTAGAGTTGCTACTATCGTTGAATAATTAAATTAATAAGCCGAACCCTTTGTTTATGAGGGGTTCGGCTTTTTCTTTTTGTCTTGTGGTACTAAAATGGTACTATTTTAAGGAGTCGAATTTCTGAACAACTTCGTTTTGTTTATTTGGGTATAGGTGACTGTATGTCTGAAGTGTAGTATTAATATCCTCATGCCCCAGGCGTTCTGCAATGAGAAGAGGGGAGGAACCTTTTAAGAGGTGTTATGGCGAACAAGGGGCGATACTTTGTACCGATCACATACGGATCATACCGGAAGCCGAGCTCAAAGTTGAGCCGGAGAGTGCAGGAGGTTTTCGTCAGTAGGTAAAACCAACTACGAGAAAAGGGATGAAGTCGAAAGAAAGTCGAGAAAAAAGCAGCAGAACCATTGTGGCCTGCAGCAGGGAAAAGTAATTGCACATTGAAACGAGATATGTTACCATAGTGCCATGGAACAATCGTGTTACAGGGTGTGTTGACCTCTTTTCATTTTACATGAAGGGAGGTGAGGCAGATGAATATATCATTTGGAGAGCTAATGCAATTCGGAATATTCATTTTTGCGTTACTGACCTTTGTTTATACTATAACAAAGAAGTAATACATAGAAAAAACCCCTGTGAACTTGACCGGTTCAGGGGTTCTTTCAACTCTTAAGCTAGGTCAACCCCTTGTGGGCGGTTGTTCCTTTTGTAGTTATAATATAGCATATTAGCGGCATGGTTGTAAAGAGAAATAAAACGCTTGTGTTCGACTGTGGAGCGAGAAATCGTATATTATATGCAGAAAAACGAGATATGATAAGGAGAAATAAAATCCTTGCTGTTCGATTGAATGTAATTAAATATTTCTCCAAATGAGGTATATGGAATATTTATGAGAATTAAACAAACGGGTCTGGTGGAGTATACCGGTTAAATGCATATGCGTGACAATACCAGAGAGATATATCTTATACCAGCTCTTAAGGTGGGTTACAAAAATCATGATCGCCTTAAGGTTTTATTACAAATACGTAATAAAAACGTTATTGTAAAAATCAGGGAAATTAGGTATCATTGTAAGGAATCTTGATTAAGACTACATGGAGGGAATGCGAAAATGATAAAATTTAAAATAAGCAGAGTCTTTGCCGGATTTTTAGCAGCCGGATTTTTATGCTGTGCCTCTGCTTTTGTTTCGCTAGCGGATGAAGTATTTACCGATGATCAGGTGGTTATTCAGTCCTGTCTCGTTAATTCAGATTTAACCAGCGTAACGGTAAAAGCTTCAAATCATGCACCTGCTGAGGGAACTGATGGTGTACTTTATCTGGTGGAGCTTCAGCCCTATCAAAACAGCTTGGAAGGAAGAACGGATTATGCAGCCAAAGCATCTTTAGGAGACTCTGCTGCATTCACTTTTTCCCTGAATCGTAATACCCTGCAGGACAGACTTTATAGTAGGTTTGTTGTGGCAGTCTGGGATGGCAGCAAGTATATACCTGTGAGTAAACCTCATTACATCACCAATCCGGAAGCAGTAGCGGCTAATAAGAAGGAGTTCAATGATCCTCTTACCAAAAAAGGGTTAAACATTCAGCTTAACATGCTGGGGGATGCATTTGAACTGGGAGTGAAACATGTAGCTACGAATATTTCATTCCACCAGATTCTGGGACAGGGGATTGATTATCAGTATGACGGAAAGACCTATCATTTTGATACCAACGCCATAAAGAGTTACGATGAGACCATCAGTGCTCTCTCCGGAAAAGGAATGACCGTTACGGCGATTATTCTGAATGGTTGGAATCCATCAAATCCTGACCTGATTTATCCTGGGACAAAGAAAAATTCCAAGGCATTCTATTACATGTTTAATACTGCAACACCAGAAGGATATGAGCAGACTAGAGCGATAGCATCATTTCTGGCTGAGCGTTATAATGGTACCAATCCCCAGTATGGTAAGATATCCAACTGGATTATAGGAAATGAAATCAACAATCAGCAGTGGAATTACGTAGGAGCCAGGGATTTAACCAGCTACCTTCATGCATACCAGAATGCATTCCGCGTTTTCTACACAGCAATTAAAAGTACCAGTGCCAATGACCGGGTTTACTTTTCCCTGGATTATAACTGGAACAATGAGATTGATAATAAACTGAAATACGGCGGTAAAGAAGTGATTAATGCTTTCAATGCCATTGCCAATGAGCAGGGGCAGATGGACTGGGGATTATCGTATCACCCATACCCATGCCCGATGACTGAGCCGGAATTCTGGGATGATGATAAGACCGGATTGATTACCAATGATTTTGATTCACCAGTTATTAATTTTAAGAATTTAAATACGCTGACTGACTATATGGCTCAGGATTGTCTGAAAGCGCCTACCGGAAAGGTAAGACATATTATTCTGACAGAGCAGGGATTTACGGCAAAAACCCAGTCTGGTGAAGATGTTTCCCAGATACAGGCTGCAGCCTATGCTTATTCCTATTACATGGTTGACAGTAATCCTTATATTGACGCTTATATCTTAAGCCGGCAGGTGGATGCTCCCCTGGAAGTCAGAAGTGGTCTTGCCTTTGGACTCTGGGCATGTGACATGAATAAGGGAGATGATATCGTGGCAACCAGACGGCGCAAGATCTGGCAGGTCTTCCATGAGATAGATAAGAAAAAGAGTACATTAGAAACAACGGAGTTTGCTAAATCAATTATTGGTATACAAAAATGGTCTGATGTGATTCCTAACTTTAAGTGGAGAGCATTAGAGAAATAAAAAAAAGCTGTCATGAATTCATGGCAGCTTTTTTCTTGCTTTCTATTTGAATCAAACGCATTATTTCCAGGTTAAAGCACTGTAAGCATCCAGGAGACCTCCGCTTACCAGTTTACCTGAAAGTGTATCCAGTTTTCTGCTGGAGTTTATAATAGTGTTTTTTACATCGGCTAAAGTAATATCTGTACGATACGAATAAAGCATGGCTGCAACACCTGTAACCATAGGTGCTGCCATAGAAGTTCCGCTCATATATCCATAGGAATTATCTGGTATAGTGCTTAGGATATAGGTTCCGGGTGCAGCGATATCTACGCTTGCCGCTCCATAATTGGAATCCTTGCTTAAGGAACCGTCAAACAGGATATTTGCCACAGAGATAACATTATCATATGGAAGAGATGCAGGATAAACCGGATATACGTCCGTATTATACCCAAGACCGGATATTCCGCCATTCCCGCAGGAGACAACAAAAAGCATATGGGAATTCTTAATTGTCTGGGCGAGCTCTTCGCTGTATCCGGTTGTTCCCATACTTAAGTTGCAGATGGATGCCCCATTTCGTTCTGCATAGTGAATCGCATTGATTACAGCGACAGGAGAACCGACTCCTTCTTTGCCTCCAAGAGCCTTTAATGGCATAATTTTGACATAGTTGTTGTCCGTGATACCTGCTATTCCAAAACTTCCTCTTGATGCACCGATCGTTCCGGCTGCATGGGTGCCGTGGCTATCCTCGCTGCCGGCAAAGATCTGGTTGTTGCCTGAATAAAAGTTCCAGCCATGGATATCATCTGCATAACCATTGCCGTCGTTATCAATGCCGTCTCCGTCTGTCTCCCCTGGGTTTGTCCAGATCGCATTCTGCAGCTCCTGATGACCGATATCAATTCCTGTATCTATGATTGCCACGATAACAGATCGCTTATTTTCTGCCTGATCATAGAGAGCCCAGGCAGGCTGAATGTTAATGTCAATTCCTGAAACTGCATGTGTAACTTTTGATTCATAGTTTCCTGGACCCGGTGTTGGAATGGCAAGATTACCTGAGTTGTCATTTTCGTTGTATAGATTATCTACGTTTCTAAATTTCTGCACCAATTCGATGAGGCGGAATTCACCATCATTCTTTAAGCCCCACTGATACGTGGAAAATTCATCAGAGGCAGAGAGGTTATTAAGCCCGGGTCCCAATGCCATAACATGCAAATCCTGTCCCTGTTCGTTTGTAAATATATGAAGCAGTTCTTTTGATGCGCCGGGTCTGCTGTCCGCTGAATCAGGATTCATTAAGAAAAGGATCCCTGCAAATAAAATTGCGAGAGATATGCATGCGGCGCGTGTTATCTTTTTCATGATTTTTTACTCCTTATATAATGAACTGTCTTTACGATTTCCTTATTATATCATAAACCCTACGGGGATTGCTGGAAAATTATGTGAAAATAATCTTAATTTTATCCAAATCTCTTATGGCTTTTTATTGAAATACCTTTTTCATCTGTGATATGATTACTTTGTTTAGATAAGGGAGGAAGAAAAATGGAGAATGCAATATTCAACCGGTTGGCAGGCGGACTGATAGTCTCATGCCAGGCTCTGCCTGATGAACCTCTTTTCAGTTCTTATATTATGTCACGAATGGCATATGCGGCCATGGAAGGCGGTGCGGTTGGTATCCGGACTAATTCCATATCTGATATACGTGAAATTAAGAAAAATGTGGATTTACCCATAATAGGCATTATAAAGCAAAAATATAAAGGGGCAGATATTGTTATTACACCTACTATGAAGGAAGTGGAAGCTCTTGTTTCTGAGGGTGTGGACATCATTGCCCTGGACTGTACTGACAGACCACGGCCGGATGGAGAGAGCATGGGGGATTTTTTGAGAAAGATCAGATTAAAATATCCTAATCAGCTTTTTATGGCAGATTGCTCTGATTACGAAGAGGGAATGACTGCTGCTCATATTGGTATTGATCTGATAGGGACGACTTTATGCGGCTATACCCAGTATACCCGGACTGCCGTTCTTCCAAATCTGGAACTAATCAGGCGGCTGTCCACAGATAGTGGGAAACACGTGATTGCAGAAGGTGGTATTAAGACCCCGGATCAGCTGAAAGCTGTATTCAAAGCGGGAGCATGGGCGGCAGTAGTAGGAAGTGCCATTACAAGACCCAGAGAGATAACCCGTGATTTTATAACCGGTGCAGAGTGCCGCACTGGAGAAAAAACAGATAAAAAGGGAGAAGCAGAGTGATGAAAGGTGATTTTTTAACCAGGATTCGTGCAGAATATAATCAGTTTACGAAGGCTGAGCGGAAAGTAGCAGATTACATACTCCAGAACTACAGAGAGGTGCTGTTTATGTCCATTACTGATCTGGCTGAAGCGTGTGAAGTTGGAGATACCAGTGTATTCCGCTTTTGCAAAACATTGGAGCTGAAAGGTTATCAGGAATTTAAGATGCAGTTATCTTTAAGTCTGCATGATGAAACAACGGGACAGGGGCGTTTAGAAGGTGATATCAGCCTGAAAGATTCTTTTGCGGAAGTATCCAGGAAAGTTCTTAACACAAATATGAGCGCACTTGAGGAAACGTATTCCTTATTAAATGAGGAAAGCTTTGACCAGGTAATCCGTTATCTTCACGAAGCAAAAAGGATATGTTTTTTTGGAGTGGGAGCCAGTATGCTGTCCGCCATGAAAGCTGCAAACAAGTTCTTAAGAATTGAACCCAAGGTATCCTGTGTATCAGATTCCCACATGCAGGCGATGGTAGCCTCCATGCTGAGGGAGGGAGAAGCAGCTGTGATATTCTCTTATTCTGGTGCTACGAAAGATACCATTCATGTTGCAGAGCTTGCAAAAAAGTCCGGTGCGGCTACTATCTGTATCACCCGTTTTGTAAAATCTCCTCTTACCTCATTTGCCGACATAACGCTGCTTTGCGGAGCGAACGAAGGACCTTTGCAGGGAGGATCCACATCCTCGGAAATCAGTCAGCTCTTTCTGATTGATTTAATGTATACGGAATATTACAGACGATATTTTGACACCTGTAATCAGGTGAATGAGAGGGTATCTTCATCAGTACTGGATAAGATGTGTTAATTTGATTGCATGAAAGTGAGAGGGGGGACCCAATGGAAGAAAAATATTTTCGCAACAAAGTGATCTGGTTTACATTTATATTCAGTGTACTGGTGATCTGGGTTCATTCTTATAATGCAGTACTGTTTTTAGGAAAGACCGGCGTTGCCTATCGGGTAGACTTACTGGAGCGTTTTTGGGGGAATACAGTAGCGCAGATTGCTGTCCCGGGCTTCTTTTTAATATCTTCCTATTTGTTTTTTCGGGGATTTACAATGGAAAAGTTATGGATTAAATGGAATTCCAGGATACGAAGTATTCTGGTTCCTTATATTATGTGGAACTTTCTGTATTATCTTGGTTATGTTATCGGGAGCAGAATTCCTTTTATATCCAGGGTGATAGGAAAAGGCAGAATTCCTTTCACCTTTCCGGAAGCAGCACAGGCAGTGCTTCACTTTTCCTATAATTATGTATTCTGGTATCTGAATCAGCTGATCCTCCTGGTCCTTATTGCGCCTGTTATTTATATGGTTGTAAAAAGAAAGGCATCTGGAATAGCATTATTGGCAGGTATTCTGGCTGCAATCTATCTGGGGGGAGCGCTTCCGTTGGTAAATCTGGATGCTCTCTTTTATTATTCATTTGGCGCATATGCTGCCATTCATGGAAAAGAGATAGCAGAAAGTTCTTTTAACAAAAATTCTCTTGTGGCAGGTTGCGTTCTTTTCGTTGCTGGCTGTCTGGTTAAGAACGTGGATATTCCCGGTCATGTGAGGGGAGAGTATGCAGCTGCAACAGTCTGCTTCAGGCTGATGATTCCCGTAAGTTTATGGCTCATAATTCCAGGCAGATACCTAAACGAGGTAAAGGATTGGATGAAACAGAATTTTTTTCTCTATGCCATACATTTTTCGGTTGTACGGTTAATTAATAAAACGGGAGCATTGCTGCTCCCGCCGGTACCGGGCATAACGGTTGGCCTTTATATCACTATGCCATTATTCTGCATTTTGATCAGTACTGCAGTGAGCCTTCTTTTAAGAAAATATCTGCCTCTGATCTGGTGCCTGTTTAACGGAGGGCGTTGACCAGGCTGATTCTAGACGACGTCTGACGACCATCTGCCGGAAGCTCCGCATGGGAGAATAAGACCTGAGCTTTTCACCGGAAGCCCCACTTCATCGGACTGAACACTGCCTCCGAATTTCTGTACGATCTCCGTAGAAATCATATAGGACAGTACAGAAGGAGCCAGTCCCGTAGTATAGGAATTGATGAGAAAGAATAGCGGTGAATCGGATAAGAGCTGGGAACAAAGCTTGACGAATGGGTAGATGGAGTCTTCGATCTTCCAGATCTCTCCTTTTGGTCCTCTGCCGTAAGACGGAGGATCCATAATAATTGCGTCATAATGATTGCCCCTTCTGATTTCCCGTTCAACGAATTTAACACAGTCATCGACGATCCAGCGGATAGAAGCGGATTCCAGTCCTGACGAACGGGCGTTTTCCTTGGCCCATCCAACCATACCCTTGGAAGCATCTACATGAGTCACATGAGCTCCTGCCTTTGCAGCAGCCAGAGTTGCGCCCCCGGTGTATGCAAAGAGATTGAGAACTTTTACCGCCCGTCCGGCCAGTCTTATCTTGTCCCCAAACCAGTCCCAGTTAGCGGCCTGTTCCGGAAAAAGACCTGTGTGTTTAAAACTGAATGGCTTCAGCTGAAATGTTAATTCCTTATAATTGATGGTCCATTGTTCCGGAAGGTGAAAGAATTCCCATTCGCCGCCGCCCTTGGCACTGCGATGATAATGACCATTCATTTTTGTCCAGCCCGGTTCTTTTTTGGGGGTGGACCAGATGACCTGGGGGTCAGGACGAACCAGGAGATAATTCCCCCATCGTTCTAATTTTTCCCCCTCTGAACAATCTATTACTTCATAATCTTTCCAGCCGTCTGCAATCCACATACTTGTTGCCGCCTTTCTTTCTATATAAATGTCTTTATTTATCTTAATGATTCTATGATTATACTGGATGGAGCTTTGAGCGTCAAGGTTATTCACACCTTGTCTGCTGGTTCTATATATTATAGTATAATAATAATTAAAGAGGTGTAAGACTTATGGGCTGTTTCCGGATGGGATTTTCTTTCGGCTGCTGTGGGTGTAATTACTGGTGTAACTGGCGGGGCTGTAATGGCTGTGGCTGGATCTGCAGTAATTGCTGCAATAACCGGTCAAGATGCTGCAGAAGCTGCCGGCCAAACTGTGGATGCAGAAATAACTGCTGCAGTAGAAATAACTGCTGCAGATAGGATATATGAAATAGATTGAAAGACAGGCAATGCCGGATCAGCTGGTTTTATCCCTCCGATCCGGCATTGGTCTTTTCCGGGTCTGACATGTAGATTACGGGGAGACAATAATTTTGTAATAGAATTGAAAGATTAAAACAGTTGAATAATCTAAGATTAATTGTTAAAATAAATATTAGTAAAAAAGGAAATCCCTGTAAGGAGTGAAGATATGAAAAGAAAAGGTCTCATTGCACTGGCAGCAGCAGCCATACTGACAGTCGGAGCGGCATCTATGGACGTCTGGGCGGCCGAGGGGTGGGCACAGTCAGGAAGCACCTGGGTATATTATGATTCAAGCGGAGGTAAAATAAGCAATACCTGGAAAAAAGGTGCGGATAATTTGTGGAGGTATTTAGACAGCAATGGTGATATGGCAGTCAATACCTGGGTTGAGAACACTTATTATATGGATTCCAACGGTATTCTCGTAACGGATAAGTGGATGAAATTTAAGGATTCAGGTAGTAATGATTACAAGTGGTATTATTTTGGGAGCAGCGGAAAAGCGATTATGGACAACTGGTCTAAAATCGACAATAAGTGGTACTATTTTGATCCCAACGGCGAGATGCAGACGGGCTGGATCCTTGACGACATGTATTATACAGGAGCGGACGGAGTCATGAAGACGGGCTGGCAGAAGCTTTTACCGCCGGACAGCTACGATGACGGACGGATCACGCCCGGAGATTCAGATGAAGGAAAAAGTTGGTTCTACTTTAGCGATAACGGTAAGAAATATGTGCCAAAAGATTTTTCCGGAGATTACGGTTCTTACAGAATTGACGGAATTTCATATTGTTTCAATGATAAAGGGGAACTGCAGTCAGGTTGGAAGAAAGTCGGTGTTGATAACGCTGAATATGAGATTCAAAATTACAAATATTACGATACAAATGGAAAGCTCCGTGAGGGATGGTATTCCACAGAACCACCTGAGGATATAACCGGATACGAAGAGGGTGTGGAATGGTTCTATTTTTCCAGTTCAGGAATTCCAAAAGCAGGTCCCAAGGAAGGCGAAGCCAGTACCTCCAATCTTGTAAGGATTAAAGACAATACATACTTGTTTAATGATCTGGGTGTTCCTGTGTGCGGACTTCAAAAGCTGCACATCGGCAGCGGCTCTGATTATACAGCTTTTTATTTCGGAGATAAAAAGACAAGCAGTATGCAGACGGGAAGAGTTAAGGTAATAGAAGGAGATGGAAACGAATGCATGTATTATTTCAGTAACAGCGGCAGGGGCTATACTGGAGTGAAGGATGGCTACCTCTATTATATGGGAAAGATTCAGTCTGCAGAAGAAGGCTCCAAGTATGAGCCAATCTCCATTCCCACTGGCAGTACAACAACTACTTATGTCGTGAATACATCAGGAAGAGTTTCCAGGGGTACTACTGTAAAGAGCGCTGATGGCGTGAAATACAAAACAAGCAGCAACGGAACTCTTTTAAAAGTGGATGATGAAACGCCCTCTGGTAATGAAGGAAGAGAACCTTATGAACCAGCCTGGAAGTAAAAATCAGACTCCTAAATGCGCAAAATCTGGAAAAATCAGATTTTGCGTTTTTTTGAAAAAAGTACTTGCAATACCATGGAAAATATGGTATTCTGTTAAGGCTGTGGCATGATAGCTGTGAAACGTGAGGTTGCTGCTGAAAAGCAGGTTTTCCGTGGAGCGAATGTCAAGTTAGGAAACTGGCGACAAGTCACTGTACAATTTAAAATTCTGTTTGTTTCAAACGGATGGTCAGTGTGGGTCTTGAATGACACACACGGGAACGTGTACAGTCACCGCTTGTCGTACTTCTACTAAGTGCGAAAAGGAGGCGACTTTTTTTATGGCAAGTCAAGTAATGAGAATCACATTAAAGGCGTATGATCATCAGTTAGTTGATCAGTCTGCAGGCAAAATCATCGACACTGTAAAAAAGACAGGATCAAAAGTGAGCGGACCGGTGCCGTTACCAACAAAGAAAGAAGTGGTAACTATCTTAAGGGCGGTTCATAAGTACAAAGATTCCAGAGAGCAGTTCGAGCAGAGAACGCATAAGAGACTCATCGATATCATTACACCAAGTCAAAAAACTGTTGATGCATTATCCAGACTGGAAATGCCGGCAGGGGTGTATATCGATATCAAGATGAAGAACAAATAATCTTCATCGAAAGAAACAATTTAGGTAAGGTCCTGAAGGGTTTTAATATAGAAGTAACACTTTTTCCTCTAAGGAATCAACATCTCCATGAGCGGAAACGCATGGTAAGTAATTACTCATTCGTCAGACCGCGGAGTCATAGTGTTCCACGTATATTTGGACTGTTCTAGGATGATTGCGAAAGCAATCCGCTGTAGAATTAACAACCAGGAGGTAAAAACATGAAGAAGGGTATTTTAGCTACCAAAGTCGGAATGACACAGATCTTCAATGAAAATGGAGTATTAACTCCAGTAACAGTTCTTCAGGCTGGTCCTTGTGTCGTAACACAGGTTAAGACAGTTGAGAACGATGGTTACAATGCAGTACAGGTTGGTTATGTTGATAAGAGAGAAAAACTCATCAGCAAGCCATTAAAAGGCCATTTTGATAAGGCTGGTGTTTCTTACAAGAGATTTGTAAGAGAATTTAAGTTCGAGAATGCTTCTGAGTATTCTGTGAAAGATGAAATCAAAGCAGAAGTCTTCGCTGCAGGCGATAAGATTGATGCAACCGCAATCTCCAAAGGTAAAGGTTTCCAGGGTGCTATCAAGAGACACGGACAGTCCAGAGGACCTATGGCTCACGGTTCCAAGTTCCACCGTCACGCTGGTTCCAATGGCGCTGCTTCTGACCCAAGCAAGGTATTCAAAGGCAAAAAGATGCCTGGCCAGATGGGTAATAAGAGGATCACAATCCAGAACCTTGAAATCGTTAGGGTTGATATTGAAAACAACCTGATTTTGGTTAAGGGTGCTGTACCAGGACCTAAAAAATCTCTCGTAACAATCAAGGAAACAGTAAAAGCAGCTAACTAATGCTTTTATAAGAAAGGAGGATTACACAGATGGCAAACGTATCTGTTTACAATATGGAAGGTAAAGAAGTTGGCACATTAGAGTTAAGCGATGCAGTGTTTGGTGTAGAAGTTAATGAGCACCTTGTACACATGGCAGTCGTAAGCCAGCTTGCAAATAAGCGCCAGGGAACACAGAAAGCTAAAACACGCGCTGAAGTATCCGGCGGCGGTAGAAAACCGTGGAAACAGAAGGGAACCGGTCATGCCAGACAGGGTTCAACAAGATCTCCTCAGTGGACAGGCGGCGGAGTAGTATTCGCACCAACACCAAGAGATTATACAATCAGACTGAACAAGAAGGAAAAGAGACTTGCTCTTAAATCCGCACTTACCAGCAGAGTGAGCGAGAATAAGTTCATTGTTGTTGACGAGTTAAAGTTTGATGAAATCAAGACAAAGAAATTCCAGGCTGTATTAGATAATTTAAAGGTATCCAAGGCTCTTGTGGTTGTTGGAGACGACAGCGCTAACACGGTAAAGAGCGCAAGAAACATCGCTGCTGTTAAGACTGCTTTTGTTAACACAATCAATGTATACGATATCTTAAAGTATAACACAGTTGTTGC
This sequence comes from Clostridium boliviensis, assembly GCF_033342255.1. NCBI lineage: Bacteria > Bacillati > Bacillota > Clostridia > Eubacteriales > Clostridiaceae > Clostridium > Clostridium boliviensis. The sequence goes on along the minus strand of NZ_JAWONS010000216.1, from coordinate 109,637 downwards.
TACCAAGACTGCTGTTGCAGCAATCGAGGAGGTGTACGCATAATGGCAGATATTAAATATTACGACGTGATTCAGAAACCTATCGTTACTGAAAAAAGCATGAACGCTATGGCGTCCAAGAAGTACACATTTTTAGTGCACACAGATGCGAATAAGACGATGATCAAGGAAGCTGTTGAGAAGATGTTCCCAGGCACTAAGGTTGCCAACGTGAACACCATGAACTTAGATGGAAAGACCAAAAGAAGAGGTACAACTTTCGGTAAGACAGCTAAGACAAAGAAAGCAATTGTTCAGTTAACAGCTGACAGCAAAGATATCGAAATTTTCGAAGGACTGTAAGATCGGAACGCTTGGCATGAAGTGATTCGGGCCCGGCGTCAACGATTTTCAGTTACCTGAGTGATGAACATTATATCACAATAAACAAGATACGCCAGGAGACGTTGAAACACCATACTGGTATACCTTGATGTCCAAAAGGCGTGGACTAGAAAGTAGAACGCCTCACGGCATCCCTTTATGTCCAAAAGGCGTGGACTAGAAAGTAGAAAGGAGATACAAAATGGGAATCAAAAAGTATAACCCATATACCCCTTCCAGAAGACAAATGACCGGATCTGATTTCAGCGAAATCACAAAGTCAACTCCTGAGAAATCCTTAATCAGCAAAACTATTAAAAAAACAGCCGGCCGTAATAACCAGGGTAAAATTACTGTCAGACATCGCGGAGGCGGCGTTAAAAGAAAATATAGAATCATTGACTTCAAGAGAAACAGCAAAGACGGCATTGCAGCAACTGTAATCGGTGTAGAGTACGATCCGAACAGAACTGCTAATATCGCACTGATCAGCTATGTAGACGGAACAAAGGCTTATATCCTTGCTCCAGCTGGTTTAACAGACGGAATGACTGTTATGAGCGGCGAGACTGCAGAAGCAAGAGTAGGTAACTGCCTTCCATTAAGCAAGATCCCGGTTGGTGCTCAGGTTCATAACATTGAGCTTTACCCAGGAAAAGGCGGACAGCTGGTTCGTTCTGCTGGTAACAGCGCACAGTTAATGGCTAAAGAAGGAAAATATGCAACTCTTCGTTTACCTTCCGGCGAGATGAGAATGGTTCCGATCAACTGCAGAGCTACTATTGGTGTTGTTGGAAACGGCGATCATAACCTGATCAATATCGGTAAAGCTGGTAGAAAACGTCACATGGGATTCCGTCCTACAGTGCGTGGTTCTGTTATGAACCCGAATGACCATCCTCACGGTGGTGGTGAAGGTAAGACTGGTATCGGACGTCCGGGGCCATCTACACCATGGGGCAAACCAGCACTTGGCTTAAAGACCAGAAAGAAAAACAAACAGTCTAACAGACTGATCGTTAGAAGAAGAGATGGAAAGACCGTTAAATAAATGAAGGAGGTTAGAACCTATGGCTCGCTCACTTAAAAAAGGACCATTTGCAGATGCTCATTTACTGAAAAAAGTAGATGCAATGAACGCAGCAGGACAGAAGCAGGTAATTAAGACTTGGTCTCGCCGTTCTACAATCTTCCCGCAGATGGTTGGACATACAATTGCAGTTCATGATGGCAGAAAACACGTTCCGGTATATGTTACAGAAGATATGGTTGGACATAAACTGGGTGAATTCGTTGCTACCAGATCTTACAGAGGACATGGAAAAGACGAGAAAAAATCAGGTCGTAAGTAATATAGAAACAGACACCCTCAAGATATTCTTGTTTGAGAATTTCCACAGGGCGTTAAAGTTGAAAGGAGGATTCACCTATGGCTAAGGGACATAGAAGCCAGATTAAGAGAGAAAGAAATGCCCAGAAGGACACAAGACCGTCAGCAAAGTTATCCTATGCTAGGGTTTCAGTTCAGAAGGCATGCTTCGTATTAGATGCCATCAGAGGCAAAGACGCTGTTTCAGCACTTGGTATTGTAATTTACAATCCCAGATATGCTTCTACTTTAATAGAGAAGTTATTAAAATCAGCAATCGCAAATGCTGAGAACAATAACGGTATGGACCCCGCAAAACTTTATGTAGAGGAATGTTTTGCAAATAAGGGACCGACAATGAAAAGAGTAAAACCGAGAGCACAGGGCCGCGCTTACAGAATCGAAAAGAGAATGAGCCACATCACCATCGTGCTTAATGAAAGATAAGGAGGCAAATAATGGGACAGAAAGTTAATCCACACGGCTTAAGAGTCGGTGTTATTAAAGACTGGGACTCAAAATGGTATGCTGAAGCTGATTTCGCAGACAACTTAGTAGAAGATTATGCGATCAGAAAATTCCTGAAGAAGAAATTATACAGCGCAGGCATTTCTAATATTGAAATTGAACGTGCATCTGACCGCGTTAAAATTGTTATCCACACAGCAAAACCAGGTGTAGTAATCGGTAAGGGTGGATCTGAAATTGAGAAGGTAAAAACTCAAGTTCAGAAGCTTACAGACAAAAAGATATTTGTTGATATTAAAGAGATTAAAAGACCAGATAAAGATGCTCAGTTAGTAGCTGAATCTATTGCACAGCAGTTAGTGAACCGTGTATCTTTCCGTCGTGCTATGAAGTCTACCATGGGACGTTCCATGAAATCTGGTATTAAGGGAATTAAGACTGCAGTTGCAGGTCGTCTTGGCGGTGCTGATATGGCTCGTACAGAGTTCTACAGCGAGGGAACTATTCCGTTACAGACACTCAGAGCAGATATTGACTATGGTTTCGCTGAGGCAGATACAACCTATGGTAAGATCGGTGTTAAGGTATGGATCTACAATGGCGAAATACTTCCAACTAAAGGAAAAAAGGAAGGGAGCGATAAATAATGTTAATGCCTAAGAGAGTTAAGCGTCGTAAACAGTTCCGTGGAAGCATGGCTGGTAAAGCTTTAAGAGGCAATACAATCAGCAATGGTGAGTTCGGTTTAGTCGCTTTAGACCCATGTTGGATCAAATCAAATCAGATCGAGGCAGCCCGTGTTGCCATGACCCGTTATATTAAGCGTGGCGGTAAAGTCTGGATCAAGATTTTCCCGGATAAGCCTGTAACAGCAAAGCCAGCAGAGACCCGAATGGGTTCCGGTAAGGGCGCTCTGGAGTACTGGGTAGCAGTAGTAAAACCAGGTCGTGTATTATTCGAAATCGCTGGAGTACCTGAAGAAACAGCACGTGAAGCTTTACGTCTTGCTATGCACAAGTTACCATGCAGATGTAAAATTGCTGCTAAGGCAGATTTAGAAGGCGGTGAATGACAGTGAAAATGAATAAATATGTTGAAGAATTAAAAGGAAAATCAGTTGCCGAGCTGAATGTAGAATTAGTAGCTGCAAAGAAAGAACTTTTCAACTTAAGATTCCAGAATGCGACCAATCAGCTTGATAACACAAGCAGGATCAAAGATGTTCGCAAAAACATTGCCAGAATTCAGACTGTTATAACTGAGAAGGCTAAATTAGCTTAAGTTGCAGCTTATTTTAAAAAGCATGACACACACGAGTGTGTGTTAACTTATAGATTGGGGCCTTCGGAGGCCATAACTCGAAAGGAGAATACAGAACGTGGAAAGAAATCTTAGAAAAACCCGTACTGGTAAGGTTGTGAGCAACAAGATGGATAAGACCATTGTTGTAGCGATTGAAGACCATGTAGAACATCCTTTATACGGCAAGATCGTAAAAAGAACGTATAAATTAAAAGCACATGATGAGAAAAATGACTGCAACATGGGCGATACAGTAAAAGTAATGGAAACAAGACCGCTGTCAAAAGACAAGAGATGGAGACTTGTGGAGATTCTCGAAAGAGCGAAATAATTTATTTCCAGGAAGGAGTAACAGGCATGATTCAGCAGGAAACCAGATTAAGGGTTGCCGACAATACCGGTGCAAAAGAACTTCTTTGTATCCGTGTTATGGGCGGATCTACAAGAAGATATGCTAATATTGGTGATGTTATCGTTGCCAGCGTAAAAGATGCAACACCTGGCGGTGTTGTGAAGAAAGGCGACGTTGTCAAAGCCGTTGTGGTACGTACTGTTAAAGGCGCGCGCCGTAAAGACGGTTCATATATTAAGTTCGATGAGAATGCTGCCGTAATTATCAAAGATGACAAGACTCCCAAAGGAACTCGTATCTTTGGACCGGTTGCCAGAGAGTTAAGAGAGAAACAGTTCATGAAAATTGTTTCCTTAGCTCCGGAAGTATTATAAGGAGGTGTCGGACTGTGCATAAAATAAAAAGAGACGACCTTGTAAAGGTTATCGCAGGAAAAGATAGAGACAAACAGGGTAAAGTTCTTCATGTAGATACGAAGAACAACAGAGTGGTAGTGGAAGGCGTAAACATGATCACAAAGCATGTGAAACCAGGCGCAGGAAACCCACAGGGCGGTATCGTACAGAAAGAAGCTGCACTTGATATCTCCAATGTAATGCTTGTTGTTGACGGAAAAGCAACCAGAGTCGGCTTTGAAGTAAAAGACGGCAAGAAAGTCCGCGTTGCTAAAACAACCGGCAAAGTAATTGATTAATTCGGAGAGGAGGAATAAAAATTGGCTAGATTAAAAGAGACCTACCAGTCAGAGATCGTAGAAGCTATGATCAAGAAATTTGGATATAAAAACAACATGGAAGTTCCGAAGTTAGATAAGATTGTCATCAATATGGGTATTGGTGAAGCAAAGGAAAATGCCAAGATTTTAGACTCTGCAGTAAGAGATTTAGAAATCATCTCCGGTCAGAAAGCAGTTTTAACAAAGGCTAAAAAATCAGTTGCTAACTTCAAACTCAGAGAAGGTATGCCAATCGGATGTAAAGTTACCTTACGCGGTAAGAGAATGTATGAGTTCGCTGATCGTCTGATTAACCTTGCACTTCCTCGTGTACGTGACTTTAGAGGAGTAAATCCTAACGCATTTGATGGCAGAGGAAACTTTGCACTTGGAATCAAGGAGCAGCTTATTTTCCCTGAAATTGAGTACGATAAAGTTGACAAGGTAAGAGGTATGGACATTATATTTGTTACTACCGCTAAGACAGACGAAGAAGCCCGTGAACTTTTGACATTATTCAATATGCCATTTGCAAAATAGTAGGAGGAATTATCCATGGCTAAGACTTCAATGAAGATCAAACAGCAGAGACCTGCTAAGTTCTCCACAAGAGAATATAATCGTTGCAGAATCTGCGGTCGTCCGCATGCTTATTTAAGAAAATACGGAATTTGCAGAATCTGCTTCCGTGAATTAGCATATAAGGGTCAGATCCCAGGCGTTAGAAAAGCAAGCTGGTAAAATAAGGAAGGAGGCAATTTCAAAATGACAATGAGCGATCCAATCGCAGATATGCTTACAAGAATTCGTAATGCAAATACTGCAAAACATGATACAGTAGATGTACCTTCATCCAAGATGAAATTAGCTATTGCTGATATCCTTGTTAAAGAGGGATACATTAAAAAATATGATATCGTAGAAGACGGTGCGTTCCAGACAATCCGGATCACATTAAAATACGGTAAAGATAAAAACGAAAAAATTATCACAGGTATCAAGAGAATTTCCAAACCTGGCTTACGTGTATATGCAAGCAAGGAAGAAATGCCGAAAGTACTGGGCGGTCTTGGTATTGCAGTCATTTCCACAAACCAGGGCGTAATTACCGATAAGGAAGCACGCACTCAGGGCGTTGGCGGAGAAGTACTTGCATTTGTTTGGTAGGCATTGAACACTTAATGAACGCTGGCCGAAGGCGAGGCGCGAATTTAGTGTGACGGCGTACCCCGCATTATCGGGTAAAGCCGTTCTTCGACCAAAGGGAGAAGAACTACCCTGTGAAACTTAGTGTGATGCAGGGCTCAATGCATCTGAAAACAGAGGGAACGCACAGATTCCTTCCGAAAATTTAAGGAGGTAAACGGCATGTCACGTATAGGAAGAATGCCTATCGCGATTCCAGCAGGCGTTACTGTTGCAATTGCAGAAAATAATAAAGTGACTGTAAAAGGTCCTAAGGGAACTCTTGAGAGAGTATTACCCTCAGAGATGACAATCAAAGAAGAAGATGGTCATATCATTGTAACAAGACCAAACGATTTAAAGAAAATGAAATCTTTACACGGTCTTACAAGAACCTTAATCAACAACATGATCGTTGGTGTTACTGCAGGATATGAGAAAAAGCTTGAAATCAACGGTGTTGGTTACAGAGCTCAGAAGCAGGGTAAGAAACTTGTTCTTTCCCTTGGTTACTCCCATCCGGTAGAAATGGAAGATCCTGAAGGAATCGAATCTGCCATGGAAGGTCAGAATATCATCTTCGTTAGAGGTATCGATAAAGAAAAAGTTGGCCAGTACGCTGCTGAAATCAGAGATAAGAGAAGACCTGAACCATATAAGGGCAAGGGTATCAAATATGCTGACGAAGTGATCAGACGTAAAGTTGGTAAGACTGGTAAGAAATAATTAAGGAGAGTGTAAAGATGGTTAGCAAAAAGTCAAAAAGCGAAATCCGCGTTAAGAAGCACAACAGATTACGTAATCGTCTTGCAGGTACTGCAGAGAGACCACGTTTAGCTGTGTTTAGAAGTAATAATCATATGTATGCTCAAATTATTGACGATACAGTTGGTAAGACTTTAATTGCTGCTTCTTCAGTAGAAAAAGAAGTAAAGGCAGAAATAGAGAAAACTAACAACGTTGATGCTGCAGCATATGTGGGTACCGTACTTGCAAAGAGAGCAATGGAAAAAGGAATTAAAGTAGTTGTCTTTGACAGAGGCGGATTTATATATCAGGGTAAGATTCAGGCATTAGCAGACGCAGCCAGAGAAGCTGGTCTGGAATTCTAGTAGAGAGGAGAACACAGCGTGAAACATACAATTATTGATGCAAGTCAGTTAGAATTAAACGACAAAGTGGTTGCTATCAAGCGTGTATCTAAAACCGTTAAAGGTGGACGTACCATGAGATTCTCTGCTTTAGTAGTCGTAGGCGATGGCAACGGCCGTGTTGGTGCTGGTCTTGGCAAAGCCGGAGAAGTTCCAGAAGCAATCCGTAAAGGAAAAGAGGCTGCAGTTAAGAATATGGTTACTGTTCCGATCGATGAGAACAACAGTATCCCTCACGACCTGTTAGGAAAATTTGGAAGTGCATCCGTACTTCTTAAGAGAGCTTCCGAAGGTACAGGAGTTATTGCGGGAGGTCCTGCCCGTGCAGTTGTAGAGCTTGCAGGTATTAAGAACATCCGTACTAAATCCTTAGGTTCTAATAATAAAACAAACGTAGTTTTAGCAACAATCGAAGGTTTAACTCAGTTAAAGACTCCTGAGGAAGTTGCTAGACTTCGCGGCAAATCTGTTGAAGAGATTTTAGGCTAAGGAGGATAAGAAGATGGCAGATAAATTAAAAATCACATTGGTGAAATCCCCGATCGGCGCTATTCCAAAGCAGAAAGCAACCGTTTTAGCATTAGGCTTAAAAAAGCTTCATAAAACAGTTGAGATGCCGGACAATGGTGCAGTCAGAGGTATGATTGCCAACGTACGTCATTTAGTAAAAGTTGAAGAGATCTAAGAGAAAACAGTAAGGAGGTGCAAGCGATGGATTTATCAAATTTACAGCCTGCGTTAGGTTCCAAACACAGCGATAACTTCAGAAGAGGCCGCGGTCATGGTTCAGGTAATGGTAAGACAGCAGGTAAAGGTCATAAAGGACAGAAAGCTCGTTCCGGAGCTACCAGACCAGGTTTCGAAGGTGGTCAGATGCCTTTATACAGACGTATTCCGAAGAGAGGCTTTACAAATAGAAATACAAAAGTAATTATCGGCATTAATGTAGGCGCTTTAGAAGCATTCGACAACGGCACAGTAGTGACTGTTGAGACTTTATTAGAGAGCGGTATTGTTAAGAATCCGCGTGATGGAGTTAAGATCCTTGGAAATGGAGAATTAACCAAAAAGCTTACAGTAAAGGTAGGTGCTTTCAGCGAAGGCGCAAAAACCAAAATCGAGGCTTTAGGTGGAACCTGCGAGGTGATCTAATATGTTTAAAACACTCCGTAATGCATTCAAGATCAAGGATGTAAGAACGAAACTTATCTATACATTCATGATGCTGGTGGTTACCAGAATTGGCTCTCAGCTGCCGATTCCAGGAGTTGAAACAAGTTTTTTCAAAGATTTTTTTGCTCAGCAGAACAATGATGCGTTCGGTTTCTTTAACGCAGTGACAGGAAGTTCCTTTACAAACATGTCCGTGTTTGCACTGAGCATTACCCCCTACATCACATCTTCCATTATCATGCAGCTTCTCACAATTGCAATTCCAAAGTTAGAGGAAATGCAGCAAGACGGTGAAGATGGAAGAAAGAAGATTGCAGAATACACCCGCTATGTTACAGTTGCTTTGGCCTTAATCGAGTCGATCGCTATGGCGATCGGATTCGGAGGCCAGGGTCTGTTAAAAGAATACAATATATTAAGCGTTATTATTGTAGTGGTTACTATGACGGCAGGAAGTGCACTCCTCATGTGGATCGGTGAGCGGATTACGGAAAAAGGTGTGGGAAATGGTATTTCCATAGTCCTTTTATTTAACATTATATCCAGCTTTCCATCCGATGCGTTTACGCTTTATACCAAATTTATGTCTGGTAAATCCGTTGCAGTGGCAGCAGTAGCTGCTATCATAATCATTGCAATAACTGCCGCAATTGTTGTATTTGTTATCATCCTTCAGGATGGTGAAAGAAGAATACCTGTGCAGTACTCCAAAAAGATGCAGGGACGCAAGATGGTAGGCGGACAAGCAAGCAATATTCCGCTGAAGGTTAATACCGCCGGTGTTATCCCGGTTATTTTCGCTTCTTCTATCATGTCTTTCCCCGTGGTGATCTCCCAGTTTCTTGGAAACAGGATTAACTACGACAGCATCGGAGGACATATTTTATCTGCACTCAGTTCTTCCAACTGGTTCAAGCCGGAGAGACCGCTTTATTCCATTGGTCTTTTGGTTTATATTGCACTTATCATTGTGTTTGCATATTTTTATACTTCAATTACATTTAATCCCCTTGAAGTAGCAAACAATATGAAAAAGTCCGGCGGCTTTATCCCGGGTATCCGCCCAGGTAAGCCAACCAGTGATTACCTTAATTCAATATTAAACTATATCGTATTTATAGGAGCATGCGGTCTGAGTATCGTCTGTATCATTCCGATTATGGTTTCCGGCTTATTCAGTGTAAGCCGACTTTCCTTCGGCGGTACATCTCTGATAATCATTGTCAGTGTTGTGCTGGAGACATTAAAGGCGATTGAATCCCAGATGCTTGTGCGTTACTATAAAGGATTTTTGAACGATTAGAAAGCAAACCAAGGGAGGCACGCCGTGGCGTGTTTTTCCTTGGAATTTGTGCTATTTAAACCTTATATTAATGGAGGGACTGTTGATGAAAATCATCATGTTAGGTGCCCCTGGTGCCGGCAAAGGTACTCAGGCTAAAAAAATTGCTGAGAAATATCAGATTCCTCACGTTTCTACCGGAGATATTTTCCGTTCTAACATAAAAGAAGGAACGGAGCTGGGAAAAAAAGCGAAGGAATATATGGATCAGGGCGCTCTTGTACCAGATCAACTGACCATCGGTATGCTGATGGACCGTATACAGAAAGAAGACTGCAAAGACGGATATGTACTGGACGGGTTTCCAAGAACCATTCCCCAGGCAGAAAGCCTTCAGAAAGCGATTACTGAAATGGGCCAGCAGATAGACTTTGCGATAAACATTGATATTCCTGATGAGAATATAATCAACAGAATGTCAGGAAGACGTGCCTGTATATCCTGCGGAGCTACATATCACATCGTTTATAATCCAAGTAAGGTGCCTGGAATATGTGATGTTTGTGGTTCAGAACTTGTCTTAAGAGATGATGATAAACCGGAAACCGTTAAAAAGCGACTGTCGGTTTACCATGCTCAGACCAGACCATTGATTGATTATTATAAAGAAGCCGGCGTGCTGGTGAATGTTGACGGAACACAAGCATTAAATAAAGTGTTCTCCGATATCACTGACATCCTAGGAGCATAGTTTATGTCAGTTACGATTAAATCTGCTAGAGAAATAGAACTTATGAGAGAGGCCGGAAGAATTCTATGCATCACTCATGAAGAACTGAAGAAGGCCTTAAAGCCGGGAATGACAACCTGGGATATTGACCATCTGGGTGAAGAGATCATAAGAAGCTATGGCTGTACGCCTTCATTCCTAAATTATAACGGTTATCCTGCCTCCATTTGCGTATCAGTCAATGATGAGGTAGTTCATGGAATACCAAATAAGAAGCGCGTACTGAGAGAAGGAGATATTGTAAGCCTGGATGCGGGAGTGATTTATAAAGGCTATCATTCCGACGCAGCAAGAACTTACGGGATCGGAGAGATCACTCCTGAAGCGGGACAACTTATGGAAGTGACGAAACAATGTTTCTTTGAAGGGATTAAATATGCAAAATCTGGCAATCATTTAGGTGAAATATCTGCGGCAATCCAGAAATATGCAGAAAAATTCGGATATGGCGTTGTACGGGATCTGGTTGGTCACGGAATCGGTACCCACCTTCACGAAGATCCGGAAATACCCAATTTTTCCACAAGAAAACGGGGAATCAAATTGAGACCAGGCATGACACTTGCAATTGAGCCTATGATTAATGAAGGAACACTGGAAGTGGTCTGGCTTGATGATGACTGGACCGTAGTAACAGAGGACGGAAAGCTTTCCGCTCATTATGAGAATACGATTCTTATCACAGAAGGTGAACCGGAGATATTAAGTCTGGTTTCCGAAGTCTGCGGGGAATAGGCCGATGAATGAGTACACCGGTTTATTCGTAAAATCCACGGCAGGCCACGACAAAGGAGAATATTTCTTCATATTGCGTGAGGAAGGCGAATATATATATCTGGTGGACGGAAAAATAAGACGTCTAGACTGCCCCAAGAAAAAAAAGAAAAAGCATGTAATCCCCCTGTTGTGGGAGAAACAATCTCCAGGAGATAAGATCAGGGAAAATAAAAGAGTCACCGATGAAGAGATCAAACATTTCATCCAATGTTTCAAAAGAGAAGATCAGGTTGTTAGGAGGTAAGATTTATGTCAAAAGCAGATGTTATTGAAATTGAAGGTACCGTTGTGGAGAAACTTCCCAATGCCATGTTCCAGGTACAACTGGAAAACGGGCATCAGGTGTTAGCTCATATCAGCGGAAAACTTCGCATGAACTACATTCGTATTTTACCAGGTGATAAGGTAACCATCGAGATGTCCCCTTATGATTTAAGCAAGGGAAGAATCATCTGGCGAGATAAATAAAGCGTCCAGGGTCCGGCGCGTTCCAGATTTGGAACGCGACACGCCAGGGCAGAGGGTTAAGAAATATATAGGAAAAAGCGCTTGCATTTTAAAAGAAACAGTGTTATAATGCTATAGCGACTTTGTTGAAATACTGGGTGTATTATGCCCATATGGGCAGCACTGGTTTTAAGATAAAAACACACTGCGGGTATACTCAGAAAGCTCTTTGCAAGAGGAGACTCCATCGTCACCAGGCTCGTAAGAGACCTCACTAAGTGTCGGGGAGCACTTTCGCACGTAAGCGTCTATAAGACAGAGGCTGAGTGCTCAATGCGAAGGGCGCATAACGGAAAGGAGAATTGCTGTGAAGGTTAGATCATCAGTCAAGCCGATTTGCGAAAAATGCAAAATCATCAAAAGAAAAGGCAGTATCAGAGTAATCTGTGAAAATCCTAAGCATAAGCAGAGACAAGGTTAAAATAATTAATGGAGGTGTACTACACACATGGCTCGTATTTCAGGTGTTGATTTACCAAGAGAAAAACGTGTTGAGATCGGTTTAACTTACATCTACGGTATCGGTAGAACCAGTTCAAACCGCATTCTTACAACTGCTGGCGTTAATCCTGACACTCGTGTTAAGGACTTAACCGATGACGAAGTAAAGAGAATTGCAGAAGTAATTACAGCGTCTCAGACTGTAGAAGGTGATTTACGTAGAGAAATCGCAATGAACATCAAGAGACTTCAGGAAATCGGTTGCTATCGCGGAATCCGTCATAGAAAAAGTCTTCCGGTTCGTGGTCAGAAAACTAAGACCAATGCAAGAACTCGTAAGGGTCCTAGAAAAACTGTAGCAAATAAGAAGAAATAGGCAGGCATTGAACACTTAGTGAGGTATCTCACGAACTTAGTGTGAAAGCCGTTCTTTGACCGCAAGGGAAAAGAACATCATTAAAACCAACAATACAGAATCACGTTACATGTTTTAAAAACAGGAATAACAAGATTCAGATTTCGTTCCCTGCGTTACGCGGCTGCGGGCAGGGCGGAGCAACTATAAAGAAAGTAGGTTAGTTTAAAATGGCTAAAAAAATGTCCACTACTAAAAAAGTGACAAAAAAGCGCGTAAAGAAAAACGTTGAACGCGGACAAGCACATATCCAGTCATCTTTTAATAACACAATTGTGACATTAACGGATACACAGGGTAATGCATTATCCTGGGCAAGTGCTGGTGGTCTGGGATTTAGAGGTTCAAGGAAATCTACTCCATATGCAGCTCAGATGGCGGCAGAAACTGCTACTAAAGCAGCTCTTGTACATGGTTTAAAATCAGTAGACGTTATGGTTAAAGGTCCTGGTTCAGGCCGTGAAGCAGCTATTCGTGCACTTCAGGCATGCGGTTTAGAAGTAACCAGCATCAAGGACGTAACTCCTGTACCACATAACGGTTGTCGTCCACCAAAACGTAGAAGAGTCTAATTAGGAGGTAATTACAGTGGCAGTTGACAGAGTTCCTGTTCTTAAAAGATGTAGATCCCTTGGTCTTGATCCGATCTATTTAGGAATAGATAAAAAATCAAACAGAGAATTAAAAAGAGCAAACAGAAAGATGAGTGAATACGGCATTCAGCTGAGAGAAAAGCAGAAAGCTAAATTCATCTACGGCGTGCTTGAGAAACCTTTCCGTAACTATTATGCCAAGGCTGAGAGAATGAATGGTATGGTTGGTGAAAACCTTATGATTCTTCTTGAGAGAAGACTTGACAACGTAGTATTCCGTATGGGATTCGGAAGAACAAGAAGAGAGACCAGACAGATGGTTGACCATAAGAGCATTCTTGTGAATGGCAAATGCGTAAACATCCCTTCCTATTTAATTAAGGCTGGCGATGTAGTCGAAGTAAAAGAAAAATGCAAAACCAATGCAAGATTTAAAAGTGTTCAGGAATCTACAGCAGGTCGTATGGTTCCGGCATGGCTTGATGTTGACCATGAGAATTTACGTGGTACTGTTAAAGAGTTACCAACAAGAGATGAGATTGATGTTCCAGTGAATGAAATGCTTATCGTCGAGTTGTACTCCAAATAATTGAAAGTCTGTTGATAGAAGCTGGCTTTCGCCCGGGGGCGCTTTGCTTCCGGGCAAGGTTTGAGTATAAGACCCTCGATACAAAATACCCAAAAGGAGGGGCTATTAGTGTTCGATTTTGAAAAACCAAACATTGAGATTGCTGAAATCTCAGAAGATAAAAAATATGGCAAGTTTGTAGTTGAACCGCTTGAAAGAGGTTATGGCACGACTTTAGGTAATTCCTTAAGAAGAATCATGCTTTCTTCCTTACCGGGCGCTGCAGTCAGCCAGGTAAAAATCGACGGCGTTTTGCATGAATTCAGTTCGATTCCTGGAGTTAAGGAAGATGTGACTGAGATCATTATGAACATCAAGAGCTTATCTATTAAAAACAACAGCGATACCAATGAAGCCAAGGTTGCATACATTGAGTTTGAAGGCGAAGGTGTGGTAACTGCAGCGGATATCCAGGCAGATCCCGATATCGAGATCATGAACCCGGAGCAGGTTATCGCTACACTTAGCGGCGGTACTGACAGTAAGTTCTATATGGAGCTTACAATCACAAAAGGTCGTGGCTATGTGAGTGCAGACAAGAATAAGAGTGAAGATTTACCGATAGGTGTGATTGCTGTTGATTCTATTTATACACCAGTAGAACGTGTCAACATGACGGTACAAAACACCCGAGTAGGTCAGGTTACCGACTATGATAAGCTGGCATTAGATGTATTTACAAATGGAACTCTGGCACCGGATGAAGCAGTCAGCCTGGCTGCAAAGGTACTGAGTGAGCATTTGAACTTATTCATTGATCTATCTGAGAACGCCAAGACAGCAGAAGTTATGGTAGAAAAGGAAGACAATGAGAAGGAAAAAGTTCTGGAGATGAATATTGATGAACTGGAGCTTTCTGTCCGTTCCTATAATTGTCTCAAGAGAGCTGGAATCAATACGGTAGAAGAACTGTGCAACAGAACTTCAGAAGATATGATGAAGGTTCGTAACTTAGGCCGCAAATCCTTAGAAGAGGTACTGGCAAAGTTAAAGGAACTGGGATTACAGCTTAACCCAAGCGATGATACCAATGCATAATTGGACCGCTTAAGCAGTTGATTTATGGAGATTAAGCACTGATACAGTAAGACCGATGAAGCATGTATCAGTGTTCCACAAATGGAGGAATATTGAGATGGCAGGATATAGAAAACTGGGAAAAACTTCCAGTCAGAGAAAAGCGTTAATCAGAAACCAGGTAACTGCATTATTATATAATGGCAAAATCGTGACAACAGAAGCAAGAGCAAAGGAAATCCGCAAAGTTGCAGAAGGCCTGATTGCTATGGCAGTAAAAGAGAAGGATAACTTCGAAACTGTTAAGGTTACTGCGAAAGTTGCACGTAAAGATAAAGACGGTAAGAGAGTGAAAGAAACTGTAAACGGCAAGAAAGTAACTGTTTATGATGAAGTAGAAAAAGAGATCAAAAAAGATCTTCCTTCCAGACTTCATGCAAGAAGACAGATGTTAAAGGTCCTTTACGACGTAACAGAAGTTCCGTCTGAAGCAGCTGGTAGAAAGAAAAACACAAAGTCTGTTGATCTTCCGAAGAAGCTGTTTGATGAAGTTGCACCAAAGTATGTTTCCCGCAATGGTGGTTACACACGTATCGTTAAGATCGGCCAGCGTAAGGGTGATGCAGCGATGGAAGTAGTTCTGGAGCTTGTATAAATGACATTCAGATTCCCGATATGGAAGAAATTCCTTATCGGGAATTTTTTGTTATAAATAAAGAACGTGCTGCAAAACTATTCGTAGAAACAGTTCTGCAACACGCTAAGGCCCTTTTAAAAAAGGTATATTACTTGTGATAACCAATTGCACTTTTTGGACAGGCTGAAACACATTTTCCGCAATAAATGCAATCTCGTTCCCCTAGGGCAGAGGTTGCCATACCAGTAGCGTCCTTTAAAAAGTGATACAGTAATTGGGGCAATCATAAGGGATTAAAGAATTATTATCAGTGACTACATCACAATCTCAGAAATGAATGACCACCCACCCCTTAAGAAACTAAAGAATAAAGAAAGAATATCGTAAGTTGACGGACAATTACTTTCAGGGCTATAATGTTAAATGTAGAATATTATGGTTCTAATGTTATAATGCGCTAAAATAAAAACGGGAGGTATTAAGTATGAAGCGTTTAAAGAGACTGGTGACTATTGTCTCTGCATTGGGGGTATTGACAGCCAGTATACCAATTGATACAATGGCAGCTTCCGTGAAAACTATATCGTCTGTAACGATTAATGTAGGTCTGGAAGATATCACAATGGGAGATACACTTCCTTCTGAAGCTTCTTTTTCTACAACATCGGGAAGTGAAAATTATGTTTACTCCAATAACAACAGATATGAAGTGACAGACTTAAACTGGATTACATCTGACAACAAGGAAATGAAGATTGGTTATGAACCGAAGATGAAGGTAACGCTGCATGCTACGGATTCTGATGAATATGCATTTAAAGGAGGCTATCAGTCCAGTAATGTTTCAGTTAAGGGCGGTACCTATGTTTCCTCAAACCGTTCCGGTACCGATACGTTGTATGTAACGTTAAAGTTCAAGCCAATTAAGGGAACCTATGAATCTCCGGAAGATGCTGATTGGAGGGATTCTGGTTTTGGCAATGCAAGATGGAGTGAACCGGATAGCGGCTCAGGAGCCTATGATGTATATTTATACCGCGGAAGCTCCATTATTAAGAAGGTAGAGAAACTGAAAGCAACTTCTTATAATTTTTATCCGTATATGACGAAAGCAGGTACCTACAGCTTTAAGGTACGTACAGTACCTTACAGCGATACTGAGGATAAATACGGAAAGAACAGTGACTGGACTGAATCCGGTGAGGTATATGTACCTAAAGAGAAAGTATCCGATGGAAGAGGTCAGGACAGTATTGTATCCAGTGGCGAAGTTGGCTGGATTAAGAATGGAAATACATGGTATTACCGCTACCCGGATGGAACTTATTTAAAGAATAACTGGTCTAAAATTAATGACATCTGGTATCTCTTTGACAGTAATGGCATGATGCTGACAGGCTGGCAGAAAAAGGGTGACCAAACCTATTATTTTAACAGTGATGGGGCGATGCTTAGAGGCTGGTTTAAATCTGATAATAAATGGTATTATTTAAACCCTTCCACAACAAACGGAATTGAAGGCGCACTGATAACTGGCTGGATTTCCTACAATAATAAGTGGTATTACGCTGATTCCCAGGGTGTTATGCAGGAAGGCTGGAAGCAGATTGACGGCAACTGGTTCTATTTTTATCCTGGAGAGGGATCTAAGGCAGTAAACACCACCATCAGCGGCTTTGCAGTAGATGGAGAAGGGATCTGGCGAAAGTAGGGGAGAAAGGAAGTAGAGATCGATGATTAGGAGAAAAGGGAAATGTACATGGTTACTGCTCTTATGCATGATCATGGTCCTTGGTACCGGAATAACAGCATCAGCTTCAGGTAGTTTAAAGGTTTATGTGGAGAATGGCAGTAAAAGTTCATGGACGGATGGAATTAATGTACCGACTGTAAAGGTGAACTATTCGGAGGAGAGTCCTAGCTGGAGTAAGGATGAGGAAGACTGGGAGCCTGGTAAAAAGGTGAAGGGCACCATTCAGATATCTGGTACTTACCAGAGAGGGGATTGCACTATAAAAGGTGCGAATCTGATTTCAGTGAAGAATGAAGACGGAGAGACTGTCATTACCTTCTCCTATATCCCTGTTGCAAAACTGGAATCTCCGGAACGGGCTGGCTGGAGTGATAATGCAAAGACCAGGGCGTCCTGGAAAAAAGTGCCATTTGCTTCCAGATATCAGGTAGTTCTTTATCAGGAAAACGGAATCTGGATAAAAAGCCTGACAACCTCTTCCACATCGGTTGATCTTCTACCTTATATGAACAGCGGTTATAAATATTACTACACCGTAAAAGCCATATTAAAGGATTCCTCGGAGGAGGATTATTTAAGAGAGGGTGATACTATCACCTCTGATGACTCCGTGGTTCAGGAACTGGGAGAGACTCTGGGTGTATGGTCCAACTACCCGAATGGTAAGAAGTACCGGGCAGAAGACGGTAACTACGTGACTGACTGCTGGAAGATGATCAGCGGCAACTGGTATTATTTTAAACAAGATGGTTATGCTGCGATCGGATGGCAGAAGATTGATGATAAATGGTACTATATGGATTCAGACGCTGTGATGAAGACCGGGTGGCAGCAGCTGAACGGAGTGTGGTATTTCCTTAATACCGACGGAGATATGGCAATCGGCTGGATTCAGCCGTCTCCGGGTAAATGGTATTATCTCAATGGAGATGGAAGCCTGGCTATGAATACAACGGTTGATGGAACTTATAAGGTTAATGAATCGGGCTTATGGATACAATAAAACAGATAGATGGTATAGATGGAAACATCTGTGCCATCTATCTGTTTTTTATAAGGTAAAATGGTGTTACGACTTAATATCGGTATTTTTCACCCTGTGTTTTGGAAAAGATACTTCCCGAAGCTTGACTGTTATGCAATATTCAACTAAAATTATGTGGCATACGGATGTTTCACTTTTAAAGAAAGGCATACTATGGGAATAATAAAAACGTCTCAACTGATTTTTGATTATATCAGAAAAGATGAAGAAGAAAATATTGAAGAAATTAAACGTGCCATTGATGGTGTGAGCCTGGATTTGGAAAAGGGCCAGTTCATAGCGATCCTTGGCCATAACGGATCTGGTAAATCAACCTTTGCCAAACAGCTAAATGCCATATTGCTGCCTACGGAGGGCACGGTATGGATTCAGGATTTAGATACCTCCAGAGATGAGAATCTTTGGGAAGTCCGTAAAAGGACAGGAATGGTTTTTCAGAACCCGGATAATCAGATTATTGGAAATATAGTGGAAGAAGATGTGGGATTTGGTCCTGAGAATCTGGGAGTGCCCACAGAAGAGATCTGGAAACGTGTTGATGAGAGCTTAAAAAGCGTGGGAATGGCAGCATACCGGTTAAAATCACCAAACAGGCTGTCCGGAGGGCAGAAGCAGCGGGTAGCAATAGCCGGTGTAATGGCCATGAGACCCCAGTGTATCGTATTGGATGAACCTACGGCCATGTTAGATCCCAATGGACGTAAAGAGGTTGTTAGAACGGTTCATGAATTGAACCGGAAAGAGGGAATCACTGTACTTCTTATTACCCATTACATGGAAGAGGTTACGGGAGCTGACAGGGTGATTGTTATGGATGAAGGCAAGGTGGTTATGGATGGTACTCCTCGTGAGATATTCTCCCAGGTGGAGACATTAAAATCCTACCGGTTGGATGTACCACAGGTAACGGAGCTTGCATTTGAGTTAAAACAACGGGGACTTGATCTGCCGGATGGGATATTGACTCTTGATGAGCTGATGGAGACTCTTTTACCCCGGTTTGCAGAACGTTTTCCTGGAGAAGTGATTCTGGAGAGCGGAGGAAGCCATGTCAATTAAAGCAGAGCATATTAATTATACCTATGGAAAAGGGACAGCCTTTGAGCAGCATGCCATAAAGGATGTGAACCTGGAGATACGAGATGGAGAATTCGTGGGACTGATTGGTCACACCGGTTCCGGAAAGTCAACCCTGATCCAGCATTTAAACGGACTTCTCCGCGCTACAGATGGAAAACTATATTATAATGGAAGAAATATTTACGAGGAAGGTTATAATCTTCGGGCTCTGAGAAGCCATGTGGGACTGGTATTTCAGTATCCGGAGCACCAGCTTTTTGAAATTGATGTATTTACCGATGTCTGCTTTGGACCTAAAAATCAGGGTCTGAATAAGGAAGAAGCAGCTAATCGGGCGAGAGAAGCGCTCACCATGGTGGGGCTTGATGAGAGTTATTATAAGCGTTCACCATTTGAACTTTCGGGAGGTCAGAAAAGGCGTGTAGCAATCGCTGGTGTTCTGGCTATGAATCCGGATGTTCTGATTCTTGATGAGCCCACAGCAGGGCTGGATCCCAAAGGTAGAGATGAGATCCTGGATCAGATTAAACGGCTTCATGAGGAACGGAAGATGACAATTATTCTGGTTTCTCACAGCATGGAAGATGTGGCCCGGTATGTGGACCGGATTCTGGTGATGAACCAGGGGGAGAAAGTGTTTGATGATACACCAAAGGAAGTATTTCAGCATTATAAGGAACTGGAGGCGATGGGGCTGGCTGCTCCTGAGATCACTTATGTGGTTCAGACGCTGAAATCCCATGGAGTCCCCATTGATACCAGTATTACAACAATAGAAGAGGCCAGAGACGAGATTTTGAAGCTTCTGGGAAAATAGACAGGGAGATATATATGCTGAAAGATATTACATTAGGGCAGTATTATCCGGTGGAATCCATTCTTCATAGGCTGGATCCGCGGACTAAGCTGTTTGGGACCATGATATTTATCATATCCCTATTTATTGCAAATGATATCTGGGCTTATGTGGCAGCTACTGTGTTTCTTGCAGCAGCCATTCAGCTCAGCAAGGTTCCTCTTAAGTTTATGGTCAGAGGCTTAAAAGCCATCGTATTTCTGCTGCTGATCAGTGTCAGTTTCAATCTGTTTCTGACACCCGGTACGGCAGTTCTGACTTTGGGATTTTTAAAAATCACAAAAGAAGGAATTATGGTGGCTGGATTTATGGGAATCCGTCTGATCTATCTGGTAGTAGGGTCTTCCATCATGACTCTTACCACCACGCCCAACCAGCTGACCGATGGTCTGGAAAAAAGCCTGGGCTTTTTAAACCGTTTTCGTGTTCCGGTTCATGAGGTGTCAATGATGATGTCCATTGCGCTGCGGTTCATTCCCATTCTGGTGGAAGAAACCGATAAGATCATGAAGGCGCAGATGGCAAGAGGCGCGGATTTTGAGACCGGAAATCTGATTCAGAAGGCGAAAAATATGATTCCCCTGCTGGTTCCGCTGTTCATCTCTGCATTCCGCCGTGCTACGGACCTTGCCATGGCAATGGAGGCCAGATGTTACCGGGGGGGAGAAGGCCGGACAAAAATGAAGCCTCTCCAATATGGAAAGCGGGACAGGATCACATATCTGGTGTATTTTCTTTACCTTGCAGTCATCATAGGTCTCCGTATCCTGAGCGTACAGAGCTTTTAGAACAAAGGAGGACTTATGAAACGGGTTAAGATGATCGTTGCCTACGATGGCACCAATTACTGCGGCTGGCAGATACAGAACAATGGAATTACCATTGAGGAGGTGTTAAACCGCACACTTACAGACTTATTAAAAGAGCCTGTCACTGTTACGGGAGCCAGCCGGACGGATTCTGGTGTGCATTCAGAGGGAAATGTGGCAGTTTTTGATACAGAGAACCGAATGCCCGCAGACAAGATCTGCTTTGCCTTGAATCAGAGGCTGCCGGATGATATCCGGGTGCTTCACTCGGAAGAGGTTCCGTCAGGCTATCACCCAAGAAAGCAAAACTGTGTTAAAACATATGAATATAAAATTATGAACCGGAAGATCGAAGTTCCTACTATGAGGCTGTACAGCTATTTCTGTTACTTTCCTCTTGATGTGGAGAAGATGAAAGCAGGAGCGTCTTATCTGGTCGGAGAACATGATTTTAAAAGCTTCTGTACCGCCAGAGGGCAGGCAGAAGAAACGGTCCGGACTATTTACAGCATGGAAGTATTTAAGTCCGGTGATCTCATAACAATCCGGATAAAAGGCAATGGATTCTTATATAATATGGTAAGAATTATTGCAGGAACATTGATGAAGGTTGGGATGGGCGTTTATCCCCCGGAGCATGTTGAAGAGATTTTAGATGCCAGGGACCGGAATGCGGCAGGACCGAAAACAGCAGCGAAAGGTCTGACTCTGGTGAACCTTGAGTATGAAAAAGAACCTGAGAAAGAGATTCATGGAGAAAACAAGGAGTGGAGCTATACTCTTTACCAGGATCGGATTGTTTCTCATGGGGAGGCAGATCTGGTAATACACAGATGCAGGGAGGAGGATTTTGAACGCCTTTTGATCCGCGTGGTTCATCAGGCAGTAAGAAACGGAGCTCATACTGTATTGGTTAAGGATGAAGAACGTAAAGGCCGGATTATTTCGGGCAGAGCATATGGATTTTACACCTTTTATCCGTACGAAACAGGAAATGGATGGATGTTGACTGGGAGTCAGCGTGTAAAGCCTTGATTTTAAAGGAAAAAACCCCTTCTTTTGCAGGAAAAAAGGTTGACACACAGGGGGAAATGTAATATAATGTATAACTGTGACGTTAGACGAAAATGTTCAAGCCAAGCCCCGGAATGAGCATTTTGTAATATAAAAACACCATAATTTACAGGAGGTTGTCCAATGAAGACTTTTATGGCTAGTCCAGCAACAATTGAAAGAAAATGGTACGTAGTTGACGCTACAGGATATACATTAGGACGCTTGGCTTCAGAAGTAGCTAAAGTATTAAGAGGAAAGAACAAACCGATTTACACACCACATATGGATTGCGGTGATTATGTAATCGTAGTAAACGCAGATAAGATTGAAGTTACCGGTAAGAAGTTAGATCAGAAGATTTATTACCACCATTCTGATTACGTTGGCGGTATGAAAGAAACAACTTTAAGAGAAATGATGGCTAAAAAGCCTGAAAGAGTTATTGAATTAGCAGTTAAGGGAATGCTTCCAAAAGGACCTTTAGGAAGAAGCATGATAACAAAACTTCACGTATACGCTGGCGCAGAACATGATAACGCTGCTCAGAAACCAGAAGTTTTAGAATTCAAATTTTAATCAGAGGTGCTGAAAGGAGGAAGTTATCATGGCTAATGCAAAATTTTACGGAACAGGTAGAAGAAAAAAATCTATCGCTAGAGTATATTTAGTACCAGGTACAGGTAAGATCACCATCAATAAGAGAGACATCGACCAGTACTTCGGTCTTGAGACATTAAAGGTTGTTGTTCGTCAGCCATTGACAGCAACAGAGACAGTTGATAAATTCGACGTTTTAGTAAACGTTCACGGCGGTGGTTTCACCGGACAGGCAGGTGCTGTAAGACACGGTATTGCAAGAGCTTTACTTAAAGCAGACATCGAATTCCGTCCAGTTCTTAAAAAAGCAGGATACTTAACAAGAGATCCAAGAATGAAAGAAAGAAAGAAATACGGCTTAAAGGCAGCTCGTCGTGCGCCGCAGTTCTCAAAGAGATAATAATTGCAAAATTCGAATCCTCAGGACAGAGATGTTCTGGGGATTTTTTGCTGTTATGGGTAGCTTGGTTTTGAGTATCCTTAATTGGGGGCATAGGCAGTGACCCATCTGATGTTATGCCCCCCGATATTACAGTAGGGATTATAAAAGTGAAGAAAAGGGGTATATATAGGAAAAAGATTTTAAATATGCCCCGCGAGCTCATATTTGCGGGGCATATTTAAAGAGCCGTCTGCTGATATGCCCCACATGGAGATATAGAAGTTCGAAAAATTGGAGAAATGGGGCACAGGGATGAAAAAGAAGTTATCTATGCCCCATTTTACGTAAAATAATAATGAATGATTGATTCGATCTGATAAATATTCAGAGGTGCATTACGAGTTTCATAGGTTGTAATTAAATTTATAGAGGGAATTATATTATTTGAACAATAGATCTGGAGTTTGGAAAATGCGTTTTTAGCATAGGCAGGATTGTCCATCATACCGAAATGTTCCCAATAGTAGATTTGATTTGTGATTGGATGAAGAATAGTAAAATCTGGAAAGAACGGGAGATCACCTATTTGTAACAGGCATTCATAACGGTATGGTATCTTGTTTTGAAATAGAGCTGTATCAATCATGGCTTCTGATTTGGAGCGAACGAGGTTTGTTGAGAGGGATTTATGAATCAGATGCTCAGGATGATTTATATTTTTACTATATATAGTGTGAACCCATTCATCATGAGTTTGTGATTTTGGTTTAAAATATGATTCTAGTAGAGGAAAGTAGCGGGGATTGGCTAGAAGCTGCTCAGATTTGTTAGAAGATTTAGCGAAATGTTGTAGATATAGAGTACACGCTTTTTTTTCTAGTAAAAGTTCCTCCGACTTATAAGATAGATACTTCTTTTTCGCAAGTTCTTCAGCTAAAGATTTATGAGATTTGGGTAAGTACTTTTGCTTATTTTGGTTGGAAATATACCATTTGTATCTGGATTGATTTTGTGTAACAGTAAGTTTACCGGGAGGTAAGTCACTCAATTGATCCTGTATAGCCTCGATTTTTTGATGGATTATTTCTAACTCTTCATGTATAATTTGGTATATCGTATTGGTTGCCTCCTTTTGTGATAACGTGATTTTTGGAATATCTATAGTGTATCGTATAAATTGAAAGGTGGCAACATTAAATATTAATATTGTAACATTATTAAAATGGATTAATACATGTTTGCCTAACTTGGAATGCATTATTAACTGCTGGTGATTCCTTAATACAGAGCGATCCCATTATTGACGAAATAATCGCTGCTTTTCTTGCCCGTTACGGTAGTAGCACTGGGGCTTATTAAGAATACTCACAGCTGTGTGATTACAGGAAATGATATAATAAAATAATTTTACAATTTTGGAGAACATTATATGGAACCATATTACTATAGTCAGATGAATAAGCAGCAGCAACGAATTTATCAGGTCATTAAGAGCGGTCTGGAGTCACAATTGCAGAGCTTTGATGTACAAAGAATTGATGGTGCTGAACTGAGTGAGATCTTTTTTAAGTTAAGATTGGATTGCCCGGAGATATTTTATGCATCAACATTTCAATATACTTTTTATGATAATTCCACAATGGTGAAGATGAAGCCGGTTTACTTATTTGATAAGAATAAAATCAGAGAGCATCAGGTGGCAATGACCGCCAGGGTGGAGAAGCTTGCCAGAGTGGTAAAAGATAAAAGTGATTGGGAAAAAGAACAATATATTCATGATTTTATCTGTGAAAATGTGACATATGACAAGTTAAAGAAACAATATTCACATGAAATTCTTGGTCCATTGGGGCAGGGAGTAGGCGTTTGTGAAGGAATTGCAAAATCAGTGAAGGTTCTTTGTGACAAGCTTTCTGTTCCCTGTATTGTTGTCATTTCAGAAAACAATCCTGAAAAGAATATTAAATACAGGCATGCCTGGAATGTAGTTCGAATCAATGGGGTGTGGTATCATCTGGATGCCACGTTTGATAATACGTTAGGAAAAAAGGAATTGAGATATGATTACTTCAATTTGGATGATAAGGCTATCTTTAAGGATCATGAGCCTGTGATATACAAGGTTCCGTCTTGCAGAGATGGTGATCATTTCTTCTATAAGGATAAAAAACTTTCATTTACCAAAATGGAAGATATAGCAAAGCGATGCCAACAGGCAATCAAAAAAGGAAGAATCTTAACCTTTCACTGGAGAGGAGGATATCTCACTAAAGTTATTATGGAAGAATTATTGCAGATTATTGCAGGGCAAGCCAGGGGAAAAGGCAGACACAGTCAGATTTCTATTAACTGGCCCCAGGCAGTTATTCGTGTGAAATTCATTGAGGAACAGATGGAAGATACAGTAAAAATGGAGGATGCATACGAAGAGGAGAATGATGCAACACCGTAGAAGATTATAATTATATTGGTAATTCATTTTCTGTTTCGTATCATGCGAGTCCTCTTTTTGTCGCTTTTCTTATAGTATATGACGTTATCGTGAAAGCAACAACTATTATTTACGTATATAATTAAGGTGGTTCAAGATATTTAAAAAGAGAGAGGAACATAGCATGATCGAAGCAGTTATTTTTGATTTAGACGGATTGTTAATTGATAGTGAAGTGATTTCATATCAATTATACCAGGAAGTACTAAACAAATATGGATATTCCTTTACCATAGAGAATTATGCGCAGAACTACAGTGGGAAAACAGAGCTGGGGAATATGGAAGCTCTCGTAAATCTTTATCAGCTTCCTATTACTGTGCAGGAAGGACTGGATTACACCTTATCACGTGAAAAAGAGTATTTTATAAAAGGAGTTCCATTAAAACCAGGTGCCAGAGAACTGTTGGACTATTTAAAGAAGAATGGATATAAAATAGCTTTGGCATCATCCAGTACAAAAGACAGAGCATTGTCTGCTTTGGTGCAACATGGAATTGATTGTTATTTTGATGAAATGGTCTTTGGTACAGAAGTTGAAAAGGGAAAACCTAATCCGGAAATTTTTCTGAAGGCATGTGAAAAATTAGAAGTCAATCCTGAAAATTGTCTTGTATTAGAAGATAGTGAAGCCGGAATACAAGCTTCATACTCTGCCCGGATTCCTGTGATCTGCATACCAGACATGAAAAAACCAACCATAAAATATCATAAAATGGCAGAAATGATACTGTCATCATTATTGGATGTGATACTTTATATGGAAAAGAGTATCATTTAATCTGCAAATAAGACTTGAAAATATCCAATGTTGGATATATAATTAATTTAACTTTTCAGGTGAGGTGCATTCCATGGTACAGTTATTTATTCTTTTCTTTTTTAGTATTAAGCCAACACACGGCTATGAGATTCAAAGGTTTATTAGTCTGAACCGTATGTCTGAATGGAATAATATAAAATCCGGATCGATTTATTATGCAATTAAAAAATTGGAAAAAGACGGATACATCCACATGATTGATAAACCGGAAGAAGGAGAAAAGAAAAAGCAGATATATGAAATAACGGAAAGAGGCAGAGACATACTGAAGTCAATGGCATATAACGAGATGGGAAAGCCTTTGCAGGGAGCGACATCAGAAAAATTTCTTTTATATCCTATTATTGCTGGTCTTCAAAAGGAAGAAATAATACAATGTGTGGAAAAGCATATCAGTGACTTAGAAAAGCAGAAGTTTCGGATTAATGATTGGAGAAAAGAGAAGGAACAAGAATCCTGTTCAATGGAAGTTATTACATTAGATTATATGTTGACAACTGTAGACAGTCAGATAATCTGGCATAAAATGATGTTAGAAAATCTGGACAACATAATTCAGGATACAAATAAGATTGTAAAGCTGATTAAAGAAACAGATTTTATGAAATATGAATAATAAGTAAATAGACATACACCAAGATGGGAAAGATCATTTTGGTGTAAAAAAATAAGAATGTATCCAATATTGGATAGTGAGGAAGGTAATATGAATGTTCTGGTTGTTTCAGGAAGTCCGAGAAAAAAAGACAGTTACCTCATATGCATGGAGATCGGTAATGAATTAAAGAAGTACGATTCCGCAATTGACTTTGAGTATTTACAATTGAGTGAGTCTCATATTGAGGAATGTAAAGGCTGCGGTATCTGTTTTCAAAAAAGTGAATTATTATGTCCCTGCAGAAAGGATGAGGTTGAAAAAATAAAAGAAAAGATGAAGGAAGCAGATGCAATTATTTTTTCCAGCCCGGTCTATGCCTATCAGGTTACCGGGCAGATTAAAACGTTTATTGATCGTTTATCTTATCTGTTTCACAGACAGGAACTATGCGGAAAACCTGTTATTATAGTGGTTACTACAGATGGTGGAGGGAGTAAGCAGGTTTACAAGTACTTAAAAATGACAGTATCCGGCTGGGCAATGGATCTGGTGGGTGATGTACAAATTATTTCGCCAGCGTATTTTGAATATAGAGAACCCAAAGGTGTTTTTAAATTTAATAAGCGTACGTATGTGAAAGGGCAGCTGAGAATAAAAACTCTGGCAAAAAAGTTATATGAAAAAATGGGGCAGAGCAATAAGATAGTACCTACATACTATGATATATTTCTATTTAACTGCCTGCGAAGTAAAATATATACATCAGATGCAGATCGTGACTATTGGAGAGATAAGGGCTGGATTGATGCTTCTTACTTTTTTGATGCGGATATAAATCTGGTAAAACGTGTCTTTGGAAAGATAATGAAAATGCTCATTGATTTCCTTGGAAAAAAGATATCTTCAGGCATCTAACCCTCATTTCCAATCTCTGTATTGCGAAAGTTAAGATTTCGATATTTCGAAGGAGTCATTCCCGTTTCCTTATGAAAAATCTCTGTGAAATAGCTTTGATTGGGAAATGCCAATACAGAGGAGATCTGGGAGGGGGAATAGTCAGAATAAATCAGCATATTCCTGGCAGTCTCGATTTTCTTATTCCGTATATACTGGCTGACGGTCATGCCCACCTCTTTTTTGAACAGGCGGGATAAGTAAGAAGAGTTTAAGCCTACGGCAGACGCGAGTGATTCTATGGTTATCCGGGTATGCAGATTATCCCATATGTAGTCAATACAGGCTGAAATATGCCTGGATGTCACTTTGCCCTTCCTCAGATTCTTCATACGCTTTGCATAATCCAGGCACATGACAGGATGAAGCAAGGCAACCTCCTCCGGTTTCGTGGAGCCGTCAGCTTTTCGAATATAAAAATCACTGAGGCCATAGGCAGTTGACAGTTCCATTCCGCCTTCCATGCAATATCTGGCGATCAGAGCGGCAGTAATAGCAAAATGGTATTTTATATTTTGAAGGTAATTAAGAGAGAGTGTGCCAAGTCCTTTTTTGAACAAAAGAGACTCCTGGCATAATTCCTTTACTTTTGTTGTGTTACCTGATTTTATTACAGAGTAGAATTCCTGCTCCGGTGTATAAGGTGCCCGGATAAGATTGCTTTCTCTTCTCACAAATTCCTGAAAAGCAAGTTCCTTATTAATATTCATTGGTAAGACCTCCTCTGCGTTTTTCTTTAAATATTATATCATGAAAACAATATTTAAGATAAGAAAATGATATCCTTTACAAGCAATATCAGATAGTATAAAACTATCTTAAGGAAAGGCGGTGAGGCAGTATGAAACTGAAAAGAGGTCTTAATTTAGGGGGATATTTATCTCAGTGTACTCACAATATGCATCATTACAGTACATTTATCGGAAAAGCGGATATTGAACAGATAGCAGCATGGGGGTTTGACCATATCCGGTTACCGGTTGATTACGAGGTATTTGAAGATAAAGAAGGCAATCGCAAAGACGAAGGATATAAGCTTGTCCACAGTATATGTGACTGCTGCAGGGAAAACAAACTTGATGTAATCCTGGATCTGCATAAGGCATACGGCTACGATTTTAATGATGCCGGAAACAAGGAGAAGAATGACTTGTTTCATAATCCATACTTGCAGGATCGATTTGTGAATCTGTGGGACAGCATTTCTACTCAGTTTAAAGAAAGTGATAATGTTGCCTACGAATTGCTGAATGAGGTTGTTGAAAAGGAAAATGCATTGCTTTGGAATGATCTGATTGACAGAACGGTCTCAGCAATACGAAAAAATGATTCATATGTGCCCATTATTTATGGAGGAATTCAGTGGAATAGTGCCAGCACTTTAAAACTACTAAAAATACCGGAAGATAAAAATATTATTTTTACCTTTCACTTTTATGAGCCGCTTTTGTTTACTCATCAGAAGGCGTACTGGGTCAAACAAATGGATCCGCAAAAGGAGGTATTTTATCCTGAGAGCATGAATTATTACCGGTTACATTCGGCTGTGCTGGGTGAGCAGGGAGAAGCTGTCTTACATTCAACGTCTGAGACCATGGGGAAAGAGTTCTTAGAGGAGATGGTAAGAGAAGCTGTTCTGGCTGCGGAAAAGGCGGGCACACAGCTGTACTGCGGAGAGTTTGGAGTCATCGACCAGGCGCCTGTTTTGGACACACTGCGATGGTTCCGTGATGTGTATGCTATATTTGAGAATTATCAGATTGGATGTTCTATATGGACTTATAAAGAGATGGATTTTGGACTGACAGAGAAACATTATAGTGAGATCAGAAAGGAACTGATTCATTTGTGGACAGAAGAACGATAGAATAATTAGCCTATGTTAGGCCATATTAAATAAGAGACTGAGTAGCGGGAAAAAATGCCCATTAGCTTAGTCTCTTTTTGATACAAATAGTAAATAGAGAAAATATATGCTAATATAAATAATATATGTAGGTATGGGAGGAAAAATGGAAGAAAAAAAATCATTTATTCGTATATTTTTACAATATCTAATGGCATTAACAGGTCTGATTCTTGCGGTCATAGGGATATTTATGATTTCTTCATTTGAAATTTTAAATAATGAAATAAAAGAATCCTCGAATGCCTTCCTAAAAATATATAGCAATGAATTTGATAATAGTATTACTGAATTAAATGGATTATTAAAAAGTATAGCATCACAAAAAGTAGATATAGCTAAGATAAAAAGTAGTAATGAAAACGAGAGAAGTCTGGCAGGAATATCGTTACATGGCTATCTGAAAAATATATTTGCTAATAATAATGTGGCAGATGCTATAATTGTATTTGAAAAAAACAATGGGACTTGCCTTGATGTGGTTAGATCAAGTGTGACATACGACCAGAAGAAAAATATTAGAGAGTATACTTCTAAGTCAATAGAGGACAAAACAATAGAAAGTAATGTCTGGAACTTTATTAAACTATATAATAAAACATATTTATATAAAATAATGAAAACAAATGATCAGGCAATTGCGGTCTATGTGGATTCAGATAATCTATTGACTGCCCTTGGCGAAGAAGAGAACGGAAATCGCTCTATGCTACTTGTTAATCAGGAGGGAAGTATTGGTAAGATATGGGGAAATGAAACAAAAGATATTATTGCGGGACATAATATTATGGAGATAAACAGCAATAATTATTATAGTATTCATAAAAGTATTGTAGAAAATCAACTTACTATGTATTGTTTTAAAAGCAGATCTGATATCTTTCAGCAGACGCATTCAAGCATGATTTTGGTAATTATTGTATCGCTTATCACGTTTCTATTTATATTGTTCCTATTAAAATATTCCAAAAAAGAAATCGCCACACCAATGAAGATCATGAATCATGACATGCGAAGAATTAAAGATGGTGAATATAACAATCGTATAACAGCGGAATTCAGCACAAGAGAATTTCAAATGCTTAAGGACACTACAAATCAAATGATCGATGAAATTGTGGGATTAAAAATACAAAGCTACGAAAAGAAAATTGAATTGCAGGATATGGAATTATACAGTATTCGCCTGCAGCTAAGACCACATTTTTTCTTAAATGCATTAACTACAATTTCCAGTTTAAGCAGTCAGAATAAGAACGAAGAAATCAGGCAATATATCAATGCGCTATCTAGAAATATCAGATATATGTTTCGGGCTGGATTTCATACTGTTACAGTACGAGAGGAAATACGGCATATAATCAATTACTTCGAAATGCAGGAACTAAAATATTCCGATTGCATTTTTTATTTAATTGATATGCCATCAGAACTAGAAGAATGGAAAATCCCTCAGATGCTAATTCATACGTTTATTGAAAATGAATACAAATATGCAGTTTCCATAGAGGAGACATTGACGATTTTAATAAAAATCAGTAAGCAGGAGATTGATAATGAAGAAATGCTTTTAATAGAGATTGAAGACGATGGAAAAGGATATCCCAAGGAAGTACTTGACTATATGAATGGTGTTACGAGAAAGGCAACTGATAAAGGAACAAGGATTGGATTATGGGGGATTAAAAGTATGATGGAACTCATGTATGACAGAACTGGACTCGTTGTGCTTGAGAATATTACGCCTCATGGCTGCATAAATAGAATTTATGTCCCCCAAAAAGTTAAGCATGAACGAAAAGTTGAACAATTCTGATCCAGGTGTGAGAAAGGATTAAAAATGATAAGTGTACTAATTGTAGATGACGATATGGTTACAGTAGATGTAATAAAAGATTCTACGAGATGGGATAAACTAGGGATTGATGAAGTATATATTGCATATAACGTATCAGGAGGAAAAAAGATATTAGAGGAAAAAAATATAGATATTATAATCAGTGATATAGAGATGCCAAAAGAAAGTGGATTGGATTTACTAAAGTGGGTAAGAAACAAAAAGATAGATTCGGAATTTTTATTATTGACTTGCCATGAAAGCTTTTCTTATGCTGCAGATGCCATCCAGCTAAATGCAGCGGCGTATTTAACCAAGCCATTTGATATTGATATTATGGAAATGACTTTACGCAAAATAGTCGATAAATTAGTGGACGAGCGAAATTTAAAGAAAAGCAGCGAGTATGGAATATGGATGGAAAAAAATCTTAGACTTATGAAAATCGATTTTTGGAAAAGGGTAATAGAGGGTAACTTTAGTAATAGAAAACATTTAAGGCGTGAAATAGAAGACAGACATTTAAACATTGCAACTGATGTGGAATACACACTGGTTTTTTCAAAACTGAGCAATATTGATGCGGATATAGAGCGCTTTGGGAAAAGTGTCTTTGAGTTTATATTAGAGGGATTTCATTCGGAGTTATTAATGAGTGAAGTAGAAAATGAAAGTGTAGTAAAGCTATATGCAGGAAATACTTTGAATTTCATTACCGTATCCCAGGGAACAAGTCAGGAAAAACTTCGAGAAGGCTGTAATGAGCTGACTGCTATGTGCAAGCATTATTTTAAGGGAACGCTTACCTGCTGTATCAGTAATTTCTATGATATAATGGAGCTGCCTAAAGTTGCAGTGAATCTGGAACAGCTGCTTAGCTATTATGTAAGCCATTTTGGAAAAGTATTTTTAGAAAAAGAAGTGGAATTTCCGACAGATAATAAAATCCAGATTATTAATCTGGAGAAGCTAGTTGATTTGGTAGAAAAAAAAGAGAAAGCTAAGGTGCTGCATTATTTCAAAAATATTTTTGGGGAATTGTCAGCATATAATAACTTAAATAAACATTCTCTTTATCTTATGCAACAGGAAATTGTTCAGGTAGTATATGCAGATTTAATGAAGCAGGGGATTCAGGCAACGAAGTTATTCCATGACACATTGTCAATTAAAATGTCTGATCAGGCGGTGGAGTCTACTGTGGACATGATAAGATGGGTCAATTACCTGCTGGGGAAAACTTTTCAGTATGAGGAAGAGATAGCCAGGTTCGTAACCATTATTGATAAAATCAATGATTTTATTCATAAACATTATAGAGAAGAGATAACCAGAAATGAAATTGCAGGGCAGTTTTACTTAACACCATCCTATTTAGCAAAGCTATATAAGCGTAAAACTGGAGTGAATATAAAAGACTACATTAACGAGTACCGGATTGAAAAGGCAAAGGAACTTTTAAAATCTGGGGTATGTAATGTGGGTGATGTAGCCGAAAAGGTAGGATTTGACAATTTTTCTTATTTTTCTACACTATTCAAGAAGATAACAGGGGTATCCCCAAAAGAATATCGAAATTTGTGACAGTCTCACAGTTACAATGAAAAGCAGTTAGATTTATTGGAAACAATAAATAGCTGCTTTTTTGTTATAGAAGAAAGTCCTGAATGATAGGAAAACGTAATGATGTCTCAAAAACGAAAAAACAGAGCTTATTTTTAAAAGATATAAACAAATATAATTGATATAATAATAGCATAAAAAGGGAGGGTTATAACATGAATAAAATAAAAAAAATAGCAGCGGCGCTATTAACTGTTTCTATGGCGGTAGGACTTGCAGGCTGTGGAAGCTCAAAAGATGGAGGAGGTAATACTACAGAATCTAACGCAGCGAGTAATGGCAATTATGATAAAATCGTTTATTCTTATGCAACATTTAACAATATTCCAGATTCGGATACACTTGATACGGTAGAGGAGGCTATTAATACCATTACACGTGAAAAAATCGGTGTTGAGGTAGAGCTGATGCCAGTATCTATCTTTGAGTATTCCTCAAATATTAGTCTTGGTCTGCAGGGGGGAGATCAAATTGATGTATTCCAGAGTTTAGGAGATTTCAATACCTGTATTGCCAGCAATATGGCGTATGATTTAACAGATATTATTGATAACAGTGCTCCAGAGGCCAAGGCTTTACTTGGTGATAAATTCCTGCGGTCATGTACCAAAGATGGAAGTTTATATGCAATTCCAACTTATAAGCCATATGCGCTTACACCCATGATTATTTATAGACAAGATATTGCAGATGAGCTGGGAATTGATATGACTCAGGTAAAGAATATTTATGATTTAACAGCTGTATTAAAACAGGTAAAAGCAAAATATCCTGATATGACGCCTTTGATTCCGGCACAATCAGGGGATTCAGGTATGGGTAGAGCATTAGGGAATGTAGATTATTTAACAGATGATTTGCGTGCACCAAAAGGAGTCTTGATCGGTGATGATACAACAGTAACAGATCTTTATAATACAGAAGAATTTGCTAAACTTTGTGATCTGACAAGAACCTGGTATAACGAAGACTTAATTATGCGTGATGCAGCCACTACAACCAGTACAGCCACAGAATTAATGTCATCTGGTAACAGCTTTTGTTATATTGCTTCTTATAGCTATCCAGAAGAAGATACAGCGGCATCTTTAGCAGCACAATGTGGAAATATGGATTTGGGAGCAGTAAAAATTGGAGAAGCATACTTAGGTACAGATTCGATCAATTCTGTGAGCTGGATGGTATCATCTACATCAAAAGTTCCTGAGGCAGCTTTGAAATTTATTAATCTTACATTTACAGATAAGGAAATCGTAAATCTTTTGATTTATGGAATTGAAGGAAGAGATTATGTAAAAGATGCAGATGGTTATGTATCTTATCCAGAAGGTAAAGACGCTGCTTCTGTACCATATACGGCTCAGCTAAGTTGCGGGACATTAGGAAACTATTTCATCATGTATCCTATGGTTGGAACAAGCAAAGAGTCACTTGCATGGGAAGAAGAACAAAACGTAAAAGCAAAGACATCACCAGCAATGGGGTTCACCTTTGATTCCAGTGAAGTTAAGACAGAATATACTGCAGTAAGCAATATAATCAGCCAATATCTGCCTGGATTGTCTTGTGGCAGTGTGGATCCAACCACTGTACTCCCTGAATTTATAGAGAAGTTAAATGCATCAGGTTATGAAAAAATTATCAATGCAAAGCAAGAACAGTTAGACAAATGGATGGCAGGTAAATAGGATATGGGAGGAAACAATGAAAGCTTTAAGTAAGAAAAAATATAAGGGTACCACGAAAAGTGGTCCCCTTCTCCTGATCGCATTACCAGGAATATTATACTTAATTATTAACAATTATATCCCGATGTTTGGAATCTTCCTTGCGTTCAAAGACTATGACTTTGTAAAGGGTATATTTGGAAGTAAATGGAGTGGATTTAAGAATTTTAAATATTTATTTAGTCAGGATGCATTTATTATAACGAGAAATACCATTCTTTATAATTTGGCTTTTATTGTGATAGGTACCATAGCAGCTATATTCATAGCCGTAATATTATGCGAGCTTGGAGAAAAAGCAAGAGTGAAAATTTTTCAGTCTGCATTACTTTTACCAAACTTATTGTCCTGGGTTGTTATTGGATTTATCGGATATGCTTTTTTAAATTCAGATACAGGATTCATTAACAATACAATATTTCGATTGCTTGGGCAGGACCCGGTTTCGTGGTATACAACAAAAAAGTATTGGCCTGTAATTTTAATTATTGTTTATTTATGGAAAAATGCGGGTTATAGCTCGATTATTTATATGGCAAGCATATCTGGAATAGATAAGAGTATATTTGAAGCGGCCAAAATTGATGGTGCTACAAAAATTCAGCAAATTAAAAGTATTACATTGCCATTACTCAAACCAACGATAGTTATTTTGACTTTAATGTCGGTGGGACGAATTTTCTATTCCGATTTTGGTTTGTTTTATCAGGTTCCGATGGATTCGGGCGCACTCTATGATGTTACACAGACAATTGATACATATGTATATCATGGTCTAATGGAATTGAATGATGTTGGAATGTCTGCAGCGGCTGGATTATACCAGTCAGTCATTGGATTTATACTTGTTATTTCGGCAAATGCCATTGTTCGTAAAATTGACAGTGACAATGCATTGTTCTAGGAGGGTGCTATGAAAAATATGACAGATGAAAAAAAATTTAATATGCTGGGAACTGTGATTCTTACCATATTAGCAATCATAGCATTAATGCCTATTATAATGATAGTAATCGCCTCCTTTTCCGATGAAAAGGCCCTTTTATCCAACGGATATTCCTACTTTCCGAAGGCGTGGAGTTTAGATGCCTATTACTATATGTTAAATCAAGGCAAAACCATATTTCGAGCATATGGCATTTCTATATTTGTTACCATAACTGGGACCGTTGGCAGCGTGCTTATAACAACCATGTTAGCTTATCCAATGTCTAGAAAAAACTTTAAGTATAAAAACGTATTATCCTTTTTTGTATTTTTAACCATGCTATTTAATGGCGGTATTGTAGCATCTTATATGATGTGGTCAAATATATTTCATATTAAAAATACGGTTTGGGCACTTATATTTCCCAACTACTTTGTGACCGCATTTAATGTATTTTTGGTTCGGAATTTTTACTCCAACAATATTCCAGAGGCGTTAATTGAATCCGCACAAATTGACGGAGCAACAGAACTTAGAATCTTTTGGAGAATCATTTTACCATTGTCTGTTCCTACTGTGGCAACGATAAGTTTATTCACAGGATTGTGCTATTGGAATGACTGGGTAAATGGCTTATACTATATTAGAGATGCAAAGTTTTATGGAATACAGAATCTGTTAATTAAAATAATGAATAATATTGAATTTTTAAAATCAGGTTCTTCAAATCTAATAGGAACTGGAAATATGAATTTACCTGGATCTTCTGTTAGAATGGCAATGGCAGTCATTGGTATATTGCCAATTTTATTCATTTATCCATTTGTACAGAAATACTTTATTAAAGGTGTTGTAATTGGTGCAGTGAAAGGTTAGTTATTTAGGCATGCATTCATTGGAATGACATGCCTTTCTTAAAAGGAAGGGGAAAATATGACCGTACAGCAAGTAATTGATGAAATGATAAAAAAGACAGGATTGGAACCATTACCTAACGAAAAAACCTGTGATCACTTAATGACAGGTGAGTTTGATACAGAAGTAACAAAAATAGTAACTACATTTATGGCAACAGTAGATGTAATAAGAGAAGCGATTCAGATTGGAGCAAATTTTATTATTACACATGAGCCAACCTGGTTTACAGGTGCAGATGGGACTGAGTGGTTAGAAAATGACCCTGTTTATCTGGAAAAGAAAAAGTTAATAGAAGAACATCATATTGCAATATGGAGATTTCACGATCATATGCATATGGGAGAGGAGGATGGAATATACCGTGGTTTTAATATAGAAACAAGATGGGAGCAATTTAAAAGTGCAGGTGAACCTGGTATGGAGCATTTTGGTGAATGTTATCAGATTCCCAAAACTACCTTAGGTGAACTATGCGAATTTTTCAAAGAAACACTCCAGATGGATGTAATACAAATAGTAGGTAATGCAGATATGCCAATTGAAAGAGTCGGTGTTTTGGTGGGGGGAGGAAGTCTTGGACTTGGAATAGAAGAACGCCCAATGAAATTAATGCATCAGAGTAAATTGGATTTGTTGGTTTGTGGTGATATTACAGAATGGACCATTAGCGCTTATGTAAGAGATGCGGCGGCTCTTGGATTTAATAAAGCGATGCTTGTCTTAGGACATGAAAAAAGCGAAGAGATGGGAATGAAATACTTAGGAGATTGGATGAAAGATATCACAGGATCTATAGAAATACATTTTGTTGATTCAAAAGAACCATTTACTTATTTATGAGAAGGAGTCAGTTACATGGAATGGAAAACAACCTGGAGTTATCTGCCCATTAATTATAATACCACAATTGGTACAGTAGAGAAAATAACGCAACGGACCTATATTCAAAATAATTTAAGTGGTAAAAAAATAAAAATAAAATTTTCCAATCTGTACTCGAATGAAAAATTGATACTGGAAAAAGTGGTAGTAGGACAAAGAAAGCCGAATCATGAACAAATTGAAGAAGTAATTGATATCACGCATCAGGGTAGAAATCGAATTGTTATAGAAGCAGGACAAGAATTTTATAGTGATGAAATATTGTGGAATATAGATGCACAGACTGAGATGGTTTTATCTATATATTTGGAAGAAAAAACAAAAGTTCAGTCTGCATGTTCTACATGGTCTGCTAAGAGCTGGCATACTGTATACGGTGTGAATGGTGATTATACTTGCGATCAGAAGTTTGTTGAAAAAGAAAGCAAAGAAATTTATCCGTATGTTGATGTGGATGCAAACAAGGCCAATATCTTGGTTGGAGTTTCTGAAATAAAGCTTTATACCGATCAGAAAGTTAAGACGGTTGTCCTCTTTGGAGATTCTATTACACATATGTCTTATTATAGTGATGCATTGATACAACGAGTTTATCCATTACTTTCAGGAAAAATAACTATTTTAAATCGTGGAATTGGCGGGAATCGTATTCTAAATGATGCAACCTATGTTTCTGAAATGCCAGGGGGTGGAAAATGCTTTGGAACAGCTGCTATCAAAAGGTTTGAAAAGGATGTATATGAAAGTGATTGTCCAGAAACCGTAATCATTTTAGAAGGAATCAATGATATGATGCATCCTTACTTGTTTGGCAACAAGGAAGAAATTGTTACTGCAAAAGAATTGCAGTCAGGAATTGAAAGATTAATTCAAATTGCCCATGAAAAAGGAAGTAAGGTATATCTTGGAACGGTAATGCCATTTCGAGATAATGCTTTGGAATGGTTACCTAATAGTGAAAAGGTAAGGCTTGAATTAAATGAGTGGATAAGGAGCCAGCAAATTGCAGATGGTATAGTTGATTTTGCAAAGCAGGTAGAGAAAAAAGAAAAACCTGAATATATGAGAGAAGACCTGCACATCGGAGATGGGCTCCATCCAAATCGTGAAGGCGGTATCGTAATGGCAGAGTCGATACCAATGGAATGGATTTTGGAAGCAGTAGAATGAAAATATTGAATAGAAAGGAATGAAGATATGGCACAAATTCAAGTGAATTATTTTTCGGGATCTTTAATGAAGGTTACAACAGTTCAAGTTATATTACCAAATGATCTGCTGCCTATTATGGTAGAGGGAAATGAACATTATAAAAGAGAAACAAAGACACTTTATTTACTGCATGGTTTCTCAGGTGGTGCAATGGATTGGTTGTCAGGAAGTCAAGTACAGGAAATGGCAATAAGATATAATTTAGCAATCGTTATGCCATCAGGAGACAATAGCTTTTATCTGGATGCAAAAGGAACTGGCAGAGCTTATGGACGTTTTGTTGGAGAAGAATTGGTCAATTATATAGCCAGGACTTTTAGATTATCAAATAAAAAAGAAGACATTTATATCGGTGGTTTATCTATGGGTGGATTTGGAGCAATTCATACTGGATTTAAATATAATAATACGTTTGCAAAGGTGTTTGCTCTTTCTTCAGCACTTATTATTAATAATATTAAAAATAAAGAACCAGGTTTTCAGGATGCCATTGCAGACTATGACTACTATAATTCAATATTTGGTGATTTGAAGCTGCTAGAGGATAGTGAAAATAACCCAGAATTCTTAGTGAAAAAAATTCTTAAAGAAGGCAAACAACTTCCCCCTCTTTTTATGGCTTGTGGTACAGAGGACTTTTTATTACAGGAAAATCGAAGTTTTATTGAATTTTTAGCAAAAGAAAAGGTTGGTGTAGCCTATCAGGAAAGTACAGGAACTCATGATTGGAAATTCTGGAATGAGTATCTGGAACCAGCGATTAAGTGGTTGTTGAACTAGTAATACAGGCTGAATAAATAATATTATAGAGGTAAACAAATATGGGTGAAATAATGAAAAACAGCTTACAAATAATAAAAGATACAGTTTCTTTTAAAACACCAGAGCTGAAAGAAGAAATTTTGCATGGAGACATGCCGGGGGACAAGGTAAGTATTGGCGAGGGTCACATTAAAAAAGCTGGTGTTATTTTTCCGGAATTATTAAAGTTATTGCCAGACGTATTAGAAAAAAATCCAGCTCACCGTGGAGTTATTACGGTATGTGGAGGGTCAGGGGTAGGTAAATCAGAGATTGCGTCATTGATTTCTTATTATTTTACCTCCATAGGAGTGGGGAGTTACACTCTGTCAGGAGACAATTACCCACATAGAATACCTAAGTATAATGATGCAGAGCGCCTGCGTGTATTTCGTGAAAGTGGCATTTTGAGTATGCTGGAAGATGGGGTTTATAGTAAAGAAAGATTTCAGATAATCCAGGATTTGCAAAAAGCAGGTGATGATGCCAATCCCATACATATAGAAAAGTGGCCATGGTTCGCTGCTTATATTAATGGTGGAAAAAAGGGGCTGAAAAAATACCTTGGAACTCCAAAGGAAATTGGATTTGATCAGTTAAGTTCAATTGTAACTGATTTTAAAAATGGCAAAAATGAGATTTGGTTAAAGCGCATGGGAAGAGAAGAAACAGAATTGTGGTATGACAAGGTAGATTTTAGTAAAACAAGTATTCTAGTTATTGAATGGACACATGGAAACAGTGATTATTATCAAGGGGTGGATATACCAATACTATTAAACAGTACTCCACAGGAAACATTGGCGCATCGAACAGCTCGTAACCGAGATGGAAAAACTGATAGTGCATTTACAACAATGGTCTTAGAAATTGAACAGTCAATGTTGGAAAGTCAGGCTCATAAGGCAAAGATTATCATTGCAAAACAAGGCGGATTATTGAATTATAATCAGTATGACGCTTTGATGAGGCAGGCAAAGGAGCAGGAAAATGAATAGAGAGATGGATGCAATGGCAAATAATGGACCGATGTTAAATGCTTATCCAGACAGCATAGGTGGAGCATTAGAAGATATTGTCTGGTTTTTAAAGCAACCTGAGCTTAAGAATGCCTTTTCTTCTTTCTATATTCTTCCAAGTATTTTTAATACAGATTTGGATCGTGGATTTTCGGTAATAGATTATAGTTTAAACGAATTATATGTAAAAAATGATGAATTAAAAGCATTAGAAGAATTAAATATTGATTTAAAGTTAGATTTTATTCTAAATCATGCTTCTGTCTTATCAAAACAGTTTCAAGATATTTTGAGACATGGAGAAAACTCCAAATATAAAGATTTTTTTATTAACTGGAATAAATTTTGGGAAGGTCATGGCAAGATGACAGAGGAGGGGTACATACAACCGTATCCAGAGCTAATTAAGAATATGTTTTTTCGCAAATCGGGATTGCCTATTCTAATGGTACGTATGCCAGACGGAACAAATGTACCTTATTGGAATACATTTTATCAAGAGATTCAATATCCAAACGTGGATGCACAAGACATCATGAGGGTAACGAACATTCAATATACATCAGCTGAAGCATTGGCAAAGATTGTAAATGCATCCATAAAAGACGGAAAAAAAGTCTCGGAGATTCCATTTGGTATTTATGAAAAATACAAAAAAGAAGTCATTGAATTATTAGAATCTAACAGAAAATATCTTGGTCAAATGGATTTAAATATCAAGTCTCCATTGGTATGGGAATTTTATGATGAAACATTAAAAACTTTGGCTGGATATGGAGCCAAAATAGTTCGATTGGATGCATTTGCATATGCACCGAAAGAAGTAGGAGAGAAGAATTTCTTAAATGAGCCAGGAACCTGGGAGGTATTAGAAAAAGTAAAAGGCTTGGCGGATAAATATAATTTGACACTTCTTCCTGAAATTCATGCAAGCTATGAAGCGAAAACATATGAACATTTAGCTCAAAAAGGGTACATGACTTATGATTTCTTCCTCCCAGGATTAATTATTGATGCATTAGAGAGTAAAAATGGAGAACTGTTAGCTTCCTGGGCATTGGAATTACAGGAAAAAGAGATACACGTTGTCAATATGCTTGGATGTCATGACGGAATTCCGCTCTTAGACTTAAAAGGAATGATTCCTGAGGAACGGATTGATGTTTTAATGAACACCATTGTTGACCGTAATGGTTATATAAAAAATCTCCATGGTCAGAAGAATGTATATTATCAGGTAAATGCAACTTACTACAGTGCATTGGGGGAAGACGACAAAAAAATGTTGCTGGCTCGTGCATTGCAGATATTTATGCCAGGAAAGCCACAGGTA
Organism: Clostridium boliviensis; assembly: GCF_033342255.1. Taxonomy (NCBI): domain Bacteria; kingdom Bacillati; phylum Bacillota; class Clostridia; order Eubacteriales; family Clostridiaceae; genus Clostridium; species Clostridium boliviensis. The sequence continues at coordinate 67,842 of NZ_JAWONS010000216.1, read as the reverse complement.
TGGTATCTTGATCTTTTTGCAGGCAAAAATGATATAGAAGGAATGAAAAGAGCTGGAGCAGGCGGACATAAAGAAATTAATCGTACCAATCTGACAAAAGAACAGATAAAAGAGAAAATGAAAACAGATGTAGTACAAAAGCAAATTTCTATGTTAAATTTTAGAGCTACATTTCCTGCCTTTTCCTTTGACTCTCATATGGAAGTAAAAAGCGATAAACAGAAGTTAAATTTTATCTGGGAAAAAGATGGTTATACTGCGTATCTAAAAGCAGATTTGAATATAGTATCTTTGCAGATGGCAGGTGAAGACAAAGAGGGGAATTGTATATTTAACTTATCGATCTAGAAGCTGACCGCATTTTAGTCTTGACGAAACAGAAAAAGCGTGATAGTATTTTTACAATTTAATATTTGCATTTTATAAAATGAAAAGGCTATGAAAAGAAAGAGTAGCATTTTCGATTCCAAACAGAAAGATGCCGGTTGATGAGAGGCTCATGGATAGAAAGTGTGAATACATCTTGGAGCTGCGCACCGAACCGACTTAAGAAGTAGGCTGCGACGGAAAGCACACCGTAATCAGGTGCAAGGGTATCGCTATGGCCGTACCCGATGAGGTAGACAATGTGAGTTGTCTATAAACTTAAGGTGGTAACACGAGAGTAACTCTCGTCCTTTTGGAAACATGAGGACGGGAGTTTTTTTATTGATTTAACGCAGGCATGCAAATATTAATAAAACTATTATAAGGAGATTTTGTGCTATGTTAACACCAAATGAGCAGATGCGTATCATCTGCAAAGGGGTTCGCCAGTGTGTGAATGAAAAGGAGCTGCTTGTCAAACTGGAGAAGTCTTATAAACAGGAAGAACCATTGATCATTAAGTTAGGACTTGATCCTTCCGCACCGGATATTCATCTGGGGCATGCAGTCGTTTTGAGAAAGATCAGGCAGATGCAGGAACTGGGGCATCAGGCAGTTATTATCATTGGGGACTTTACAGGTAAAATAGGGGATCCCACAGGAAAATCAAAAGGAAGAGTGGCATTAAGTGATGAAAAGGTAAAAGAAAATGCTCTGACTTATTGTGAACAAATATTTAAAATACTGGATAAAGAAAGAACAATGGTAAGATTCAACAGTGAGTGGCTCTCAAAGCTGAATTTTGAAGATGTCATGAGGCTGGCTGCAACATCGACTGTTTCGAGAATGCTGGAACGGGATGATTTTCAAAAACGATATAAGAATGGCGTACCTATCGGTATCCATGAATTTTTTTACCCACTGATGCAGGCCTATGATTCTGTGGAAATAAAAGCAGATATTGAATTAGGGGGTACGGATCAGACCTTTAACATTCTGATGGGGCGCACATTGCAAAAATCAATGGGTTATGACCAGCAGATTGCTTTATTTATGCCGATTCTGGAAGGACTTGATGGTGTTGCTAAAATGAGCAAAAGCTTAGGCAATTATATTGGGGTGAGTGAGCCGGCAGAGATTATGTTTAAGAAAGTGATGGAAGTACCGGATGATCTGATCATCAGATATTATGAGCTGGCAACAGATGAACATCCGGATGTAATTGACCGGGTAAAAGAGGAGTTGTCCAATGGGGCCAATCTACGGGATATTAAGTTCCAATTAGCAAAAATTATTACAGGGCTTTACCACGAGGAAGAGGAAGTGCAAAACGCTGTTTCTTACTATGATATGGCATTCAGTAAAAAAACAATTCCAGATGATATTCCCATATTGCTTTTGGATCTGGAGAAAGACACGGTAAAAGACACTATTCCCGGGTTGATAGAGCTGGGATATATAAAAAGCAAAAGTGAATTTATTCGTCTGATAAGACAAAGCGGAATTCAGATCAATGGGGAAAAAATGAATGAAGAGGAAATGAACAGTGTTCTGTTCAACGGAGATGTCATAAAGATTGGCAAAAAAAGATTTGTAAAAATAAACAAATAATGTTATCTCTGCGTTTTAGGAAATACCTCTCACCATATTCTGGTGGGAGGTATTGAAAGTATTCATTGACGTTGCTGCTAATTTGTGTTATCTTAAGTGTAATTGGAAGTGTTATTGCCAAAATAACCCATGAGCGGTCTTGAAAGGAGAATGTGATATGTCTAATACATTATTTGTGAAAGAGGTAATAAAAGAATAACTGAATAAAGGGCATATGGAAGACATTTTTTATATGCCGCTTATAGACTCTTATATATCGCTTAACTTCGTTAAACACATGATAAGATGTGTTTTTTTTGTGCCTTTTTTAGAAAGCAAACCGCAGTGACAGCTCATAAGGGCTATTACCGCGGCATTTTTATGCCCTTTTTTAACTGTTGGCAAATTCGTATGCCGACGAAAAAATGGAAGAGAGGTTTCTTTTTGAAAGAAAAAATGAATGGATTTATAACTGCAGTTCACAGAGAACGCTATGAGGTGCGGGTAAACGGGGAAGATCTGTATGCCAGATTAAAAGCGGGAATATATTTTACAGATCGTTGCGAGGAAGAGTTTCCGACGGTTGGTGACAATGTGGAGCTTATTCCTGATGTCTCTGAACTTTGATTTTAATTTAAAACGTCTGGAACGTTATCTGACTGCCTCGTGGCAAAGCGGCGGGCAGCCGGTTATTGTCCTTACAAAGGCTGACATTGCGGAAGATACGCAGGAAAAACTGGGACTGGTAAATCAGATTGCAATAGGAGTGGATATCTGCATAGTCAGTGCTGTGACGGGGGAAGGCATGGAGCGGCTGACGGACTATCTGGCGCCTGATAAGACCACCGTATTCCTGGGATCATCGGGGGTGGGGAAATCCACGTTCACCAATTATCTGCTGGGAAAAGAGCTTATGAAAACTGGTGAAATCAGGGAAGATGATTCGAAAGGGCATCATACAACGACTCACCGTCAACTGTTTGTAATGGATAATGGATCCAGGATAATTGATACACCGGGTATGCGGGAACTGGGAATGTGGGTTGTGAATGACGGCATGGACGTTAGTTTTTCTGATATTAATCATTTAATTATGCAGTGCAGATTCAGTAACTGTACCCATAACGGGGAACCAGGCTGTGCAGTTGTGCAGGCACTGGAAGATGGGATATTGTCAGAAAAAAGGTGGAAAAATTACCAGAAAATCCAAAAGGAATCCAGGTTTCAGGCGGCAAAGGAAAGCAGGAAGCAGGCTGTTGTAAAAAAGAAGAGTAATAAGAAAAACAGGGGGAGTATAGTAAATGAAGATTATTAAGGCAGAAGAATTACATGTGGAAGAAGCATTGAAGTTAGCAATGGGCGAATATAAAAATGAGTGCAGGCAGATAAAACAATTGCCGGTGATTGATGCTACGGATCAGTTACGGAATATTATCACAGGCTTATTCCGTAACAATTACGGATTAGTTGCTATGTATGAAGAGGAAATGGCCGGGTACCTTGCATTCACTGGACCAATTAAGGGTTTCTTTGGAACATGCCAGGGCGCTTATTCACCATTGGGGGGAAGTGCCTTTTCCGGTTATGACAGAGACAGACTCTGCTCAGAACTGGTGGAGGCAGGAATGGAACAATTATTAAAAAATGCCGGAGTTACCAGCGTTGCCCTGACCCGGTATGCTGATGATCCTTTAGTGGATCGTTCTCTGGTACTAAATGGTTTTGGAATCCGGTGCAGTGATGCTGTTATGGATTTAAATGAATTTGAAACAAGCGGGACTTACAATGGTGATCTTATTATTACAGAGCTTATAGGAGGTGAAAAGAGACGCATTCTTGATTTAAGATATGGGTTAGTAAAGCATATGTCCGGATCTCCGGTTTTTTATCCTACAGATATAGACAGATTTATGAGGGATTTTTCAAAGGAACAATCACGTATATTTGCAGCGTTAAAGGAGGAAGTGGTAATCGGATATCTTTCAATACAAGATGAAGGAGAAACGTTTATCAGCGAAACTGATTCTATGAAAAATATCTGCGGTGCTTTTGTGAAAGAAGAATATAGGGGACAGCATGTGGCGGATGATCTGCTGGCGTATGTCTGCAATGTGTGTAAAAAAGAAGGCATCAGTTATCTGGGTGTGGATTGTGAGACGTTAAATCCCAACGCACTTCGTTTCTGGGGAAAGTTTTTTAAAAACTACACTTACAGCTATCATCGCAGGATTGATGAAAGGATTGTTAGTTATGATTCGTATCTGAGAAAAGAGTGGATATCTCACCTGTAAAATAGTACAATAGTGGATAAAGATAAAATATGGGGGAGTTTTGAAATGATTTATTTATCACAATTTTTATTTCCTGATATAGAAGAAGAATACAGCTTCATAATGGGAGAGAAACGAACTTGTTATGATACTTTTTATCCATTTCAGATTTTGTCAAAGAATCATCTGACCAGGTTAGACTTTGAGCCGGTTACGATTTTATATGGAGGCAATGGATCGGGGAAGACAACTGCTTTAAATGTGATAGCAGAGAAGCTTTGCCTTACCCGTGAAGCCCTTTATAACAGATCCAATTTTTTTAAGGATTATACAGATTTGTGTTCTTATGAAATGGATGAGCCGGTCGCAAAAGACAGTCGGATTATAACCAGTGACGATGTTTTTGATTTTATGCTTAATATAAGGTCTTTAAACGAAGGGATACATCAAAAACGGGAAAAGCTGTTTGATGAATATTTAGACTCAAAGTATTCCAGTTTTCAGATGAAATCTATGGACGATTATGAGAGGCTTAAGAAGGTTAATATGTCACGTAGTAATACCCAGTCCCGATACATCAGAAAGAATCTGATGGGGAATGTAAAGGAACATTCCAATGGGGAGAGTGCTTATCTGTTCTTTTGTGAAAAGATTATGGAAAATGGGCTGTATTTACTGGACGAGCCGGAGAACAGTTTATCACCGGGACGGCAGCAGGAATTGCTAAAGTTTTTAGAAGATTCTGCACGGTTTTTTCATTGCCAGTTTATTATTGCCACTCATTCTCCCTTTCTTCTATCAATGAAGGGGGCAAAAATTTACGATATGGATGAAGACCCGGTTGATATTAAAAAATGGTCGGAGCTTTCCAATGTACAGGCATATTATCAATTTTTTAAGAAGTATGAAAAAGAATTTTAATAAATAACATATAAAATGATTAATTTCGTTGAGAGGAAAGTTATGAATATATCATATAAAAGAGCGATAAAGGAAGATGCTGATTTATTAATTCAAATTTATAATGGGGCGTTTTATGATGATTACGTCAGATATGGAGAATGCCCAGCCTACGGCAGATCCAGGGAAGGTATGGAGAAATCTATGGAAAATTTCCCTAAGGATATTATTTACTGTGATGATATTCCTGCCGGAGTCATTTCGGTAGAAGATATGGGAAAAGGAGAGTATTATCTTGGCTGCCTTTGCATCATTCCGCAATATCAGGGAAAGGGAATCGGGACGCAGGCGCTTGAATTTGTGCTGGATAAATATTCAGACTGGAAAAAGATAACTTTAATCACACCATCAGATAAAAAAGAAAATATTAATTTTTATACAAAAAAATTTGCATTTAAAATTGACGGAACTCAGATGGAGGGGAATGTCCAGCTGGCACATTTTGTTATGGTGCGATGAACAAAAAATCTGGGGAATATACTAAGAATACGGTAAGGGATTATTGCATAAAAAGTAAAATCAGGCCAGACAGCATATTCTGCTGTCCGCCTGCTATTTCTGGCATTTGAAGTTATGCGGGTTTTATGCGGTTACATAAAATCGATCAGAAACTTTCTGCGGTTTGGTGAGCGCAGTATGCGCAAGGCCCGTGCTTCAATCTGTCTTATTCGTTCTCTGGTCACACCGATATGATTTCCCACTTCTTCCAGAGTATGAGGCATATATCCATTGAGACCAAATCTCATATTTACAACCATCTGCTCTCTCGGTTTTAACGATAGTAATTGCTTATTAATTTCTTCTTTGAGCATAGTATAGACCATACTTTCTTCGGGGGGAAGTATGGTTTTGTCTTCAATAAAATCACCTAAGAAGCTTGTATTATCCTCGCTAATGGGAGTATCCAGTGAAATTGTTGATGCAGAATCCATCATAATCTGCTCTATTCTTTCCACAGAGAATCCAGTGATTTCCGATACATCCTGAGTTGTAAAGGAATCCTGTTCCTGGTTGAGCTGACGGAGGGTGTGATTTAACGTGTTTACATCTTCTCTGTAATGAACCGGTAACCGTATTGTACGGTCCTGCTCTGCGATGCCCCTGGTAACTGCCTGGCGAATCCACCATGTGGCGTAGGTGGAAAAACGATATCCCAGTGTATAATCATACCGCTCAACAGCTTTCATGAGTCCGATGTTTCCTTCCTGAATCAGGTCAAGCAGGGTTAGAGACTGAACATATGATTCATGCTTTTTTGCAATACTGACTACAAGCCTTAGATTTGAACAGATGAGTCTGTTTTTCGCTTTGCTGTTTCCCTGCGCGGAGAGCTTTGCCAGATGGTACTCTTCTTCCTTGGTTAGTAAAGGTGCTTCTCCGGCCTGTAATAAATACATTTTTATGGGATCGTCTATATTTACATCAAGTTGTTTTTCTAAAACTGCTGTATCCACATTCTGCTGTTTAATTGCTGACATATGGCCCTCCTGTATTCATGATAGTTCGTGTACGTATTCGCTGCCTGTTCCTCTTTTTATAAATAAAACACAGAGCCTCTCATGTCTTGTTGCAATTTGACAATCAAGGCTCTTTTTAGTAGCACCCTTTTTCTAAGTATGGTTATTCTGCTGCCTGCTCTGTATCCTGTGCAGCCGCATTTCTTTTTTCTGCTATTCTTAAAACAATGCTGTCTGTTTCAACCTGAAGATCTATGTGGTCACTTAAAAACTCTGGAATATCACCTACTGTTATGATTGTTCCAACAGGCTTGCCTTCTAAATCTACCGTAACAGTATCAATCATATCTTCCGGTAAGGAAGCATATGGGATTTCCATTAGCAGCTTATCTAATACCCCGGTAACATAATCGGTATTTTCTAAAATGACATGCGCCACGCTGTTTACCTTTGTCTTTGGGTTCAGAGCCTGGAAATCGATATATTCAATTTTATTATCTGCAAAACATCTGCGGCTGTCCTTAATTTGTGTTATGATTGTCTGATCCTCTAATTTAAGCTGTATCTTGCTTCCCAGCCGTAGTTTACGAAGCAGTTTTTCAGCTGACTTCTCATCCAGTTGAATTGATATGGAATTGGGAAGACTACCTCCGAAAATGCAGCAAGGAACAATGCCTTTTCTCCGCAATTGTTTTGCTTTTAATTGTTCATTACGTTTTTCTACTGTAATAGTATCCATTGTGATCCTCCTCGTAAATTTTTTTGAATATATCCGGCCGCTATTGAAAAAAGAAGGGCTTTCATGGTTTCATTATAGAATGAAACCAACAAAAGCCCTTCTTCAATAGACGGTTCTTTTATATTCAAGTACTATTAGTATAACACATATGCCAGAGAAAAGCAAATACATTAATTGTATTATCTTGCGTTTGTAAGAAAATTTTTGATTAAACATATAAAAAAGTTATTATTGCGTTGACACCGATAAATTATATAATAAAATTTTGGATTGAACGGATATTACCCCAATTGGGCCTCCAGGCCTGTACCGGTACTACAAAGGTTATTCTAAGGAGCTGAATGGTTCAGAGAAAAGTTTGAGGTTGCGTTAATTCTTCATCCGCTGTAATCTTATCTGTATAGTATTAGAAATGGGGAGGTGAGGTGGAAATGGAACGGATGGAGGATTTTTTCGCATCAAGGGTTAACGGATATGAGGAGCATATGCTTTCTGCAGTAGAAGGTTGTAAACAGGCTTATGCGCTGCTTCCGTCACTTCTCCCTGCGTCATGCAGTAATTTACTGGATCTGGGATGCGGAACAGGTCTGGAGTTGAAACAGATTTTTAAAAAATTTCCAGATCTTTTTGTTACAGGGATTGACTTAACCAGGGAAATGCTTGATAAATTAAAATATAATTTCCCGGAAAAGAACATTAATTTAATATGCGGAAGTTATTTTGATGTTGATTTGAAGAAGAAAGAGTATGATTGTGCCGTTTCTTTTCAGACGATGCATCATTTCGAGCATAAAGCAAAGATCGGCTTATATCAGAAGATATTTAGAGCCTTGACGGATCAGGGACTCTATATTGAATGCGACTATATGGTGGAAGATCAGGGGGAGGAAGATTATTATTTTTCCGAGAATAGAAGAATCAGGCATGAATTGGGTATATCCAAAGGGGAGTTTTATCATTATGATACACCATGTACTATTTCAAACCAAATTGCCATGTTGAAAAAAGGAGGATTTGAAAGGGTAGAATTGATATTACGCATTAGTAATACCACAATTCTTGCAGCATATAAACAGACGCGCCAGAAAGAAGAATAAACATTGACATATATTACAAGATAAGGTAATATCAGATTATTATAAAGAAAAGAGAGGTATGTGTATGTTAAGTGTGTCAGTATTGGAGATCACAACTAACTAAATAGTTGAAAGGGAAAGACATAGATTATTTACGTGATCAGTCTGCCCTTTTTCGGCTGCAATGCCGGTAAATCTGCCTTACTGAATGCTTGACTTTTGCGCTGCAAAAGATCATACTTTCCAAATATATGTCTATACCAGACAGACTTTTTGAAAGCATAATAGTGATGTTATGCTTTTTTGTTATTTTTTATGAAATTTGTCTGGAATCAGGTTTTATTTGAGATCGCGGAAGCATCATGTCTGTTGGGCGGATGAATCGGTGGTCATTTTTTGTTTATTGAAGGGGGAAACACATGGAAATCATTAAAACTGCAGGGTTAACAAAGAATTACAGGAGATTTAAGAAACAGTCAGGTATGATGGGAAGTATTAGGGGACTTGTGAGGCGGGAGTATGAAGAAAAACAGGCCGTGTGCAATTTGGATCTTACGATCAGAGAAGGAGAATTTGTGGGTCTGATTGGTCCTAATGGTGCGGGAAAAACAACTTTGGTTAAAATGTTGACTGGAATCATTGCTCCCACCTGCGGAACTATAAATGTATTAGGATATTATCCCAATAATTTAGATCATGAGTTAAAACAGCAGTATGCAGTGGTTATGGGTCAGAAGAGTCAGTTGTTCTTTGAACTGACTGTGGAAGATACGCTTTGCCTGTTTAAAGAAATCTATGGATTGCCGGAGGAGGAGTATCAAATTTCCAAAGAGTACTTCATAAATCTCTTTCAGGTACAGGAACTGATGCATGTACAGGTGAGGACACTGTCTCTTGGAGAACGAATGAAGATGGAGCTGATTGCGGCACTGCTTCACAATCCGAAGATTATTTTCTTAGATGAACCGACGATTGGGTTAGATGCAGTGGCATCCAAACAGATCCGGGGATTTTTAGCAGAAATTAATGAAAAAAAGGGGACTACAATTATACTTACTTCCCATTACATGGAAGACATTAAGACATTATGCAAACGGTCCGTTGTTATCAACCATGGATGTAAAATCTATGATGGGGATACAGAAAAGCTTTTTGAACAGTACCAGAAGTATAAAAAAATAACGGTTACATTTCAAGAACCAACTTCTCTTCCAAAGATGGGGGACGAAGCAAGGATTATAGAACAGACACCTTGTAAAAAGGTAATTATGGTGCCGAAAGAAAATGCTCCGGGCTTACTGAGAGAACTTATGAGCTTACTGCCCAGTGATATATCCGTGGAAGAGGAGGAAATTGGAACGGTCGTGGAGAGAATTTACCAGGAAGGGGGGAAAGGTCTTGCGTAAATATCTGGAGATTATCAAGGTTTTTATAAAGACGCAGCTTGCATGGCGGGGAGATGCGGTGATTCAGATTCTGTTTACTCTCACAAAGATTTTATTTGCCTGCCTTCTGTGGGGAACGATATTTAAGGATAGGGATAAGGTGGCGGGGTTTACAATTAACAGCATGCTGTCTTATTATGTTATCAGCTCTTTTCTTAATCAGATGGATATGTCTTCCCGTGTGAGTGGAGAGATCAGCCAAAGGATCAGGAATGGGACCTTTTCTAAATATATGGTTCTTCCTGTAAATATACAGGGGTATTTTATCGCCATGGAAATAGGGATCGTGATCTTTTATCTCTCCTTGGATATCATAACTTCAATAATCTGGATTTTTGCATTCCGCATCAGGTTTGTATTTGCGTCAGACCCTGCGGTTCTTGTGGGAGCTGTGGTTCTGATTCTTCTGGGGCTATTTTTCATGGCTCAGTTAAATTACTATCTGGGGCTTCTCACTTTGAAATATGAGGATATAGGGACATTTCTGATGATTAAAGACAATCTGGTGGCTTTTGTTACGGGCAGCCTCATCCCACTGGTTTTGCTTCCGCAAGGATTTGTCACGGTTATGAAGGCGTTTCCATTTTATTATGTGACATATCTGCCTTCCATGCTTCTCATAGGAAGGCTTAAGGGTGAACTGGGAATGGGACTTTTGGTTCTTGCGTGCTGGTGTGTGATTTTACAGGCAGTCATTTATGCTACATGGAATAATTACAGGATTAAGTATGATGGGGTGGGTATATAATGGGTAGAATGAAAAGAAATTTACGGGTGGTCAGAGTATTAATAGATATGCGGATACAGAATCTGATGATGTACCGGCTCAGTTTTTTCGGACCATTTTTTGTAGACAGCTGTGTATTCCTGGTTCAGTTGTTTGTGTTTCAGGCGGTTTATTACAATGTGGACCGGATCGGAACATGGGGAAAGGGACAGATGATTCTTTATATAGGAACATTTTCCATGATCAATGCCATAAATATGGTGATCTACTTTTTTGGAATTAATGGAATACCGGATAAAATTAAGAGTGGAGACATGGATTTATATCTGACTAAGCCGGTAAGTCCTTTGCTGCGGCTGACTTTTGAACGGATCAATCCGGGGGCAGTTCCGCTCTTAATTCTCAGCGGAGTAATCATTGCTTATGGGATCAGGAAAGGTGGAATTGAGATCACGCCTTCTCTTATGCTGGGATATACGTTCTGGGTGGCAGTTATGACCGTATTATATTATCTGGTAGAAGTATTGATCCGCTCTCTTTCGTTTTTTATTTTATCCAGTGGAAGCGCAGTGATATTGGAGGAGACAGGTCTCTCCTTATGCATGCAGCTTCCGGGAATTGTATTTTATGGTGCCTATAAAGTGATTTTTTATATGATCCTGCCTTATGGGATCATGGCAACCATACCGGTTCAGTTCCTTACACGGGAGCTGACTTTAGGCGGAGCTATGTGGGGGATATCGGTTGCGGTAGTGTTTGCTATATTGACGGCTTTTGTATGGAAGCAGGGAATAAAACATTATAACAGCGCAAGTTCGTAAAAGGAGAAATGAAAAATGAGAGACGGTTATGTGTTAAGAAAAGGATACCAGGATGACGAAAGGGTAAGGAAAAGCTTTAACCGGCTGGCTGGACAGATATTTGGTCTGGATTTTGAAAAATGGTATCAGAATGGTTACTGGAAGAACAATTATATTCCTTATTCCATTATGGAAGAGGAGGAGGTCCTGGCAAATGTTTCGGTAAGCCCTATGTTATTTTTAGAAAATGGGGAGCCAAAGTGTTACATTCAGTTGGGGACGGTTATGACCTGCAAATCCTGCCGAAACCAGGGACTGATCAGACAGTTGATCCAGGAGATCCAAAAGGATTATGAGGGGAAGGCAGACGGCTGGTTTTTGTTTGCCAATGAAAGCGTATTGGATTTTTATCCGAAATTTGGATTCAGGAGATCGGATGAGTTTGAATATGTAAAAGCTGTAACCAATGAAGAGGCGGTATCTGCAATAAGTGTACCTATGAAGGAGAAAAGAGATTATCTCAAGCTGCAGCAGGCCATGAAAGAAAGCTGCCCACAAAGCAGTTTCTGGCTGGAAAGCAAGGAGGAACTTACGATGTTTTATGCGCTGGACTATATGGGCAAACATATATATTTTGTACCAGAGCAGAATGCATATGTCTTTGCCAGTATAAAGGCCGGACAATTGCATCTGCACCAGGTTTTTTCTCCGGACAGAGTGAATTTAGACAGGATTGCAGCAGCCTTTGGCAAAGAGGTGAAGAGTCTGGTCCTGGGCTTTTCTCCTATAGATAAAAAGGGGTTTCTATGCAGAAAGACTGTGGAAACTGATACAGTACTGCATTTAAAAGGATCAGCGTTAAATAGTATTGAGCGGGAATGTCTGCGGATTCCCGAGCTGGCTCATGCATAAACAGTTTTACGTGGAGATTTGTATGTTTTTTGACTATAAGACTTGAAAAAAATTGACGGTTTAGCTGACTGATGATACAATTTCAGAATAAAAGGAACAGCAGGAGAAATCTATGTCAGCCGAACCCAATGAAAATGCACACGTAAATGAGATACATAAGGAATATACCAGGATTGATAAGGACTGGCTTGGCCTTCATTTTAAGATATCCATAGGAATGGTATTATTTGCTCTGGTCGTAGAATGTATTATGGGCATCATACTGGTTCATTCAGATATGCTCAATACCACGGTACCTAAGTTCCTGTTTAAATTTCTTCTGGCGCCCAGTGGCGTGAACGCACTGTGTATAGCCGTAGACTGTGCAGTGGTGAAATCAGATAAGATTACCCAGACTGCAAAAATCTATACAGTATCCATTATCAATACAGTAATCTGTTTTTCCCTGTTTACAGCGCATGGTGCGTTTACAGTTACATATTATGTGTTTGTTACAGCGGTGATTCTGACTACTGTTTACGCCAGCAGTATGGTTACACTCACTACTTCCGCCATCAGTCTGGTTTTGCTGATTGTTTCGGAACTGTTTATTACCTGGGATGTGGATAAGCCCTCCGTGTTTCAAAGTACACTCAGACTGGGGAATTTTCTGATTGCACTTTTCATTATGTTTTCTGTATCATTGATATGTCTGGTGGTGATACGTTACGAGCAGCGGAAAAACCGGGCCAGTATTCGAATCGAAGAGGAACGGATTGTGTTAATGAAGCGGCTGAAGATGGATGAACTGACGGGAATCTATAACCGGAGAGCTCTGCATGATGCGCTTAGAGATCTGGAAGATTATAATCCCCAGGACAATTATGTGTTTGGAATCACTGATATTGACAGGTTTAAAAACATTAATGACACCTGGGGGCATCAGACGGGTGATCTGTGTCTGATTGCCTTTGCTGCATTACTGAAGGAAAGCTGTAAAAATGCATCTGTTTACCGGTATGGAGGAGATGAATTCTGTATTCTCTTTTATCGTACTAATATGAAGGAGGCTTATAAAACTGCAGTTATGATTCAAAACAGGTTAAAGGAAGCAGTGTTTAAGGAACACCCCGGACTGAAACTGACTGCAAGCTTTGGGCTGGCAGAATATAAGAATGGATTAAATGCAGCTAAACTTTTTATGAATGCAGATCAGGCATTATATCAGGCAAAAATAGTGAGGGATTCCATACGAGTACATGAAGAAGAAAAATAACTGGATATTTGAAAGGGGGTTATTTCAATGTTTGATTTTTTGAAAAAAGAGAATACCATGCATCATAAACCCAAATTGGGATTAAAGGAGCTGCTGCATTATGTAGGTCCAGGGCTTTTGGTCACGGTTGGTTTTATTGATCCGGGAAACTGGGCATCCAATATAGCAGCAGGATCGGATTATGGATACGCGCTGCTTTGGATGGTAACACTTTCAACGATTATGCTGATTATACTTCAGCACAATGTGGCACACCTTGGAATAGTAACAGGTGACTGTCTGGCAGAAGCAGCCCATAAACACTTAAAACCCAGGATATCTAAAGTGGTATTGTCAACTGCGGTTCTGGCAGCAATTTCTACAGCCATGGCGGAGATACTAGGAGCTGCAATTGCATTGAATCTGCTGTTTCGGATTCCAGTTAAACTGGCTTCAGTTCTGGTGCTGGCTCTGATCCTTTGGATGCTGTTTACCAATTCGTATCAGAAACTGGAAAAATGGATTATTGGTTTTGTTTCTGTCATCGGTCTGTCTTTCATATATGAACTGAGCCTGGTACATGTGGATTGGAATCAGGCGGTTGCAGGCTGGACTACCATACAGTTTCCTAAGGGATCTATGCTGATTATTATGTCGGTACTGGGTGCAGTGGTTATGCCTCATAATTTGTTTCTTCACTCTGAGATCATACAGAGCAGACAATGGAATCTGGAAGATGAATCCATACAGAAGCTTCAGCTGAAATATGAATTTGCCGATACGCTATTATCCATGATTATCGGCTGGGCAATCAACAGCGCCATGATCATACTGGCTGCAACTACGTTTTTCAGCAAAGGGGAACACGTTTCAGAGCTGGGGCAGGCGGCACAGATGCTAAAACCATTGGTAGGCAGTGGGGCAAGCCTGATTTTTGCCATAGCACTTCTGTTTTCCGGAATTGCATCAACTACCACAGCGGGAATGGCGGGGGGATCCATATTTGCAGGGATGTACGGTGAACCTTATGACCCGGACGATCCTCATACCAGGTTTGGTGTGACATGGATTCTTGTGATTGCTACATGTATCATCTTTCTGATCAGTGATCCCTTTAAAGGTCTGGTATACAGTCAGATGCTTTTAAGCGTTCAGCTTCCTATTACTGTATTTTTGCAGATTTATCTCACATCTTCAGAAAAGGTTATGGGAAAATATAAAAATGGTCGTCTGGATAAGTTTTTACTCCTTGTGATTGGAGTGATACTGACAGTTTTAAATATAATGCTTTTGGTTGCGTTTGGAAAAGGATGAATGGAAACGGTCAACAGAAGATGGGATCAGAAGATTGGGGAGCAGCAGGAAGCTGCTCCCTATTTTTGTGCCAGAGTATTGCGCAGCCGGTCACGGTTATAAATAAGGTGAAGTGTCATGGCATCTTGTGCCGCGATCGGATCATTCTTTTGAATCGCGTTTACAATTGCCTTATGGGTTTTAATTGTTTCTTCTTTTAAAGAAGAATGAGTGATATCGATAAACATATCAATTGCGTGCATGATGAGTGGTTCCAGCTGGGGTAGAATCACATTTTCACTGATTTCTGCTATTTTGGCATGAAAGAGTGCATCTGCTTCTGAATGGGATACTCCTTTTTCATAACAGTTTTCCACATCTGCAGCCAACAAAAGCAGTTCCTGCGCCTGTTCGGGGGTCGCTTTTGAAGCAGCCAGGGCAGCGCTCCTGGGTTCTATCATCATACGGAACTCCATAAGATCAGCCACCAGCTTTTCTTTATTCTCTATAAATGTGAAGCCCAGGGGATCATCAGCGACACCGGTATTATGACTGACGTAGATTCCGGAGCCCTGCTGTACGGTCAGTATGTTGCGTGATGCAAGAGAACGTATGGCTTCCCTGAGCGTGCTTCGCCCCACACCCATAAGAGATGACAGTGCAGTTTCGTTGGGAAGCTGTCCTCCTTCTTTCAATTTGTTATCAATAATGTATTTAATAATCCGCTCCGCTGTAACATCAGCAAGGGATTTTTGAGTGGATGCCATAGTTCATTCCTTTCTTATTTCCATAGTCTTATCTGATTATAAACGGTATTCCCATTTCATTCAAGTGCAAAATGCATCAGATGAATAATTGATTATTTGAAATAGTTATCAGATGAATAATAGGTATTTTAAAACGAAATTAAATAATATGCACAATAAACAGAACGAAAATTAGTTAATATTGATAAAAATAATAAAAACATATTGACAATCATATGATGAATTAATATAATAATAACAAAATATATAAGATGAATAAGAAAGGGGAGCAATCATGGTTAGTCAGGATATTCGAAAATTGGCTCCGGAGATGGATCCACTTCGCATGGGTATGGGCTGGAAGGCAGAGGATCTTTCCAAAATGCAGATTATTGTGGAAAGTACCTTTGGCGACAGTCACCCGGGAAGTGCCCATCTTCTTGATCTCGTGAATAAAACGGTAGACGGTGTAAGGGAAAAAGGAGGAAAGGCAGCAAGATATTTTACAACGGATATCTGCGATGGAATGGCTCAGGGGCATGATGGAATTAACTATTCCCTGGCATCCCGGGATATGATCTGTAACATGATTGAGATACATGCAAATGCAACACCTTTTGACGGTGGCGTTTTTATATCAAGCTGCGATAAAGCAGTGCCGGCGCATTTAATGGCAATCGGCCGCCTCAATATACCTTCCATCCTGGTGACTGGAGGAGTTATGGACGCAGGACCGGACCTGCTTACACTGGAACAGATCGGGAAATACAGTGCCATGTGCCAGCGGGGGGAACTGGAACCGGAAAAACTGGAGTATTATAAGCAGCATGCCTGTCCTTCCTGCGGAGCCTGCTCCTTTATGGGAACAGCTTCCACCATGCAGGTGATGGGAGAGGCGCTTGGTCTTATGCTTCCCGGATCCGCTCTTATGCCGGCAACCTGTCCGGATTTAAAGGACATGGCAGTAAGAGCAGGACAGCAGATCACAGAGCTTGTGAACTGCAAAAGTAAGCCAAGAGAGATTGTTACTATGGAATCGTTTGAAAATGCAATTATGGTTCATGCAGCGATATCCGGTTCAACTAATTCCCTGGTGCATCTCCCGGCGATTGCCCACGAGTTTGGACTGGAAATCGATTCAGAGCTGTTTGACCGGCTGCACAGAGGTGCTCATTATCTCCTGGATATCCGGCCTTCCGGAAAATGGCCTGCTCAGTACTTCTATTACGCAGGCGGAGTGCCAAGAATCATGGAAGAGATCAGATCGGTTCTCCATTTAGATGCAATGACAGTCACTGGTAAGACTCTGGGTGAAAATCTTGAAATGTTGAAACAAACCGGATTTTATGAACAGTGTGAAGAATATTGTGAAAAAGCAGGAATTAAAAGGGAAGAAATTATCAGGCCATTTCAGAAAGCGATTGGTACCGATGGAGCAATCGCTGTACTGAAAGGTAATCTTGCGCCGGATGGTGCGGTGATCAAGCACACAGCCTGTCCAAAAGAGATGTTTCAGGCAGAATTGAATGCACGTCCCTTTGACAGTGAGGAAGAGGCTATTGATGCAGTACTGAATCATCGTGTAAAGCCAGGTGATGCGGTATTTATCAGATACGAAGGTCCGAAAGGAAGCGGAATGCCGGAAATGTTTTATACATCAGAAGCGATCTCATCGGACAAAGAGCTGGGACGGACAATTGCTTTAATTACTGACGGCCGTTTTTCCGGGGCCTCTACGGGACCTTCTATCGGTCATGTTTCTCCGGAAGCAGCGGAAGGCGGACCGATTGCGCTGGTAGAAGAAGGGGATATCATAAAAATAGATATACCAAATCGTATTCTTGCAATTACAGGAGTAAAAGGGGAACATAAAACAGAAGAAGAGATGGAGAAAATCTTAAAAGAGCGCCGTGAAAAATGGCAGCCTAAGCCGTCGAAATATTCTTCAGGAGTACTGAAGCTTTTCAGCGAACATGCAGTATCTCCCATGAAGGGCGGATACATGAAATAATACTTGGAGGGGTTATTATGAACGAAACGTTTACAGCAGATCCCACAAGGCTGGTTATTGCAGCTTTGTGCGGACTGATCATTCTGTTATTCTTAATTACAAAAGCAAAATTTCAGGCATTTATTGCCATTCTTGTTTCGGCGCTGGCTATCGGATTAATCGCGGGTATGCCAGTCAGTCTGATTACCGGAACAGTTACAAAGGGGATGGGGGAAACTCTTAAGGGAATTGCACTGTTGATTGGACTGGGATCAATGTTTGGTGCGATTCTGGAAATCTCAGGAGGAGCAGAACGGGTTGCCCTCACCATGATGAACACCTTTGGGGAAAAACGGGCTCCGTGGGCTTTGGGAATTACAGGTATGGTGGTTGCCATTCCAGTATTTTTTGATGCCGGGCTGATTATTCTGATTCCTCTTGCTTTTTCCCTGGCTAAGCGGTGCAGAAAATCAGTTATGTTTTATGTAATTCCCCTGTTAGCCGGTTTGGCGGTAGGGCATGCATTTATACCACCAACACCAGGCCCGGTACTGGTAGCAAATATGCTGGAAGTTGACCTTGGAGTTGTAATTGGTCTTGGAATCCTGTGTGGAGCGGTTGCCATGATACTGGCAGGTCCTGTATGGGGGAAATTCTGCGGTCAGCACTATGATATACCGGTACCAGCCCTGTACGCGGAAACAAAGGAATTTGACGAAAAAAAGATGCCTTCTTTTGGTACGGTTGTAGCCATTATTATGATTCCTCTTATTTTAATCATCATCAATTCCATTCTTGGTGTGATTCCGGAAGGAACTAAAGTGGATGTACTAAGACCTGTATTCAGTTTTCTGGGTACACCGTTCATTGCGCTGCTTCTTGCTACGATTGCGGCAGTATTTCTTCTTGGTACAAAACATGGATATTCCAGAGAAGAACTGGAAAAAGTAATGACAAAATCATTGGAACCAACAGGCCTTATTATGCTGGTGACAGCAGGCGGAGGTGTTCTCCGCTATATGCTTCAGGATTCCGGTCTTGGAACCATTATTGGCAATGTAATCGGGGCATCTCCTCTGCCTCTGGTATTAGTCGCATTCCTGATTGCGTGTGCAGTCCGCGTTTCCGTAGGATCAGCAACGGTTGCCATGACCATGGCAGCAGGAATTGTAGCGGCAATGCCAACTGTAACAGGTCTGCCACCTTTGTATAAAGCGTGCCTGGTAATGGCCATCGCAGGAGGCTCTACTGTCTGTTCCCATTTTAATGATTCCGGATTCTGGCTTGTGAAATCCCTGTGCGGACTGGATGAAAAGACAACGTTTAAGACCTGGACAATCATGGAGACGATTGTGGGCGGATCTGGTTTTGCAGTTGCATTAATTGTTTCTTTATTTATATCCTGATGAGGATATTAAAAATTGGGGAATGAGTAAAACTTTATATACATAAGAACAGGGCAGCCGGACGCTGCCCTATTTTTATATTTTCTGGTATGTATAAATGTGATATGATATCTTTAGGGTTTTACTGGAATAGTAAGAATAAAAAAAGGTATGATAATGATGCAGAGGATTATGTAATACAAAATAGACAGCATACATGCGGGAGGTAATTTATGCAGACATTTAAAGAACTCTATGAAAGTACGGTAAGAGAGGCACTGGCAGGCAATTTTGATCCGGTTAAAACGGATAAGGTGAATGCGTATGATCCCAATCATCTCGACTGCCTGCTAAATCCCAGTAAGCACCCAATCGTAATCAGGACAGGCAGCTGTGACTGCGGAGAAGGGGAGCAGCAGGAGTGCCTGAAACGGTGTCCCTTTGGAGCACTTAAAGCGGAGGCAGACGGGGTGGCTGTTGATCCGGATCTGTGTCTGGGGTGTGAACGCTGTATTGATGGATGTGCCAGAGAGAAGCTGACTGCCAGTACGGATATTATTCCTGCCCTTAAAGCGGTCAGGGGAGCCAAGGGCCTGGTTTATGCCATGATAGCACCGGCATTTTTAGGACAGTTTTCCAGTGATGTTACGCCTGGAAAACTGAGGAGTGCGCTAAAGGAAGTGGGATTTGACGGAATGCTTGAGGTAGCCTTATTTGCCGACATTCTGACATTGAAAGAAGCTCTGGAATTTGATAAAAATATTAAAGACAGCGGGGATTATCAGCTGACCAGCTGCTGCTGTCCTATGTGGATTGGCATGATCCGGAAGATTTACCATCAGCTGCTTCCCCATGTTCCTGGTTCTGTATCTCCTATGGTAGCCTGTGCAAAAGTAATTAAAGTGCTTCATCCTGATGCATTAACCGTGTTTATTGGACCATGTCTTGCAAAAAAAGCAGAAGCGAGAGAAAAAGATTTAGCAGGCGCGGTTGATTATGTACTCACATTTCAGGAAGTAAAGAATATTTTTGATGCGCTTGGAATTGATCCTGCTGTTATGGAGGAGAGTGAAAAGGATCATTCCTCCAAAGCCGGACGGATCTATGCAAGAAAGGGCGGGGTCAGCGAAGCGGTAGAAAATACGGTAAAAGCCATCAGCCCTCATAAGGAAATCCAGATCCGGACCAAACAGGCAGATGGAGTTCCCGGATGCAAAAAGATGATTCAGGATATTATGGATGGAAACATTGATGCCAACTTTTATGAAGGTATGGGCTGTGTAGGCGGCTGTGTAGGCGGACCCAGGTCCATTCTGGGGACAGATGAGGGAACCGGGCTGGTGAATGAATATGGAGAGAAGGCCACATATCAGCATCCGGCAGAAAATCCTTATGTGATCGAGCTGCTTCACCGCTTAAATCTGGATACCATTGAAAGCCTTTTGGAGGAGACGGATTTATTTAGCCGTGATATTACATGATTTCAGAATATGGAGACAAGATTATTGACTCCCATGTTCATATGGGGACCTATGGCCCTTATGAAATAAGAATAGAGTATCTGGTAAGAGAGATGGAACGGTCTGGCGTGGAACAGGCTGTAATCTCTGATATCGGGCTTAATTCCCTTGATGAACAGGGAGTTGAGAGGTTTGCGGATATAGATACAATCAGCTTAAACAGCCGTTCTCTTAAGATTATAAATGAATACGGTGACAGGTTCTTACTATTATTCTGGATTCGTCCTCTTTTTGACCGAAATCAGGATCGGCTGAACTGCTTTCTTTACGAAAACAGAGAACGAATCGGGGGATTAAAGGTTCATCCCAGAACAGCAGGTGTTCCTTTTAATTCCGCTGATTACAGCCCTTACATAGAGGTCTGCAGAAGGCAGAAGATACCATTTTGTATCCATACCCAGAGAGATGGTTACTCCAATATGGAATATGTATATGAAGCTGCCTGTAAAAATCCGGATGTAACGTATATAGCAGTCCATATGGATTTAGGCGGGGACAGGGAAATAGCCAGTGACTATATCGCTGGTTGTCCCAATCTTTATGGTGATACGACCCTTGTATCCAAAGAAGAAATGCAAAGGGCTATTGAAAAATGCGGACCGGAGAAGATACTTTTTGGAACAGATGCCCTTGTGTTTGGCAGGGACAGTTATAGCCGCTATGATGGTTTCTATGATTCCGTTCTTGATAGCTTTGGCAGGGCCGGGGCAGAGAACGTATTCTATAAAAATGCCAGAAAATTATTCTGGAAGGAGAAGTATGAATAGCAAATTGATTTATCCAAGGAAACATGACAAGGAAACCGTATATTTAAAAAATGTGGTGAAGGATCCTGCAATTGAAGTCGGGGACTATACGATTTATAATGATTATGTAAATGATCCTGTGGATTTTGAAAAAAATAATGTGCTTTATCATTATCCGGTTAATAAAGAACGACTGGTTATTGGCAGGTACTGTTCGATTGCATGCGGAGCGAAGTTTATATTTACTTCTGCTAATCATACACAGAGATCTCTGGCTACGTATCCCTTTGGGATATTTTTTGATGAGTGGGATCTTCCGGTGGAGCGTATTGCAGATACGTGGGATAATAAAGGGGACATTGTGATAGGAAATGATGTATGGATCGGCTATGAAGCAGTTATTATGCAGGGGGTACATATTGGCGATGGGGCAGTGATCGGTACCAGAGCTGTAGTAACAAAGGACGTGGAGCCTTACTCCATCGTGGGAGGTATCCCGGCAAAAACAATTCGTTCCCGTTTTGACCAGCCGGTGGTTCAGGTACTTCTCTCTTTAAAATGGTGGGATTGGTCCGATGAGAAAGTGAAAGAAAATTTAGAGGCTATTACAACCGGAAATATGAGAAAACTTCTGGAGGGAAGTAAGTTTGGATTTTAAAAAATTACGGTATTTCAGTGAAGTTGCAAGATTAAAAAGCTTTTCCAAAGCGGCTAAAGTTCTATATGTTTCGCAAACGGCAATAAGTCAGCAAATCGCTGCAATGGAATCGGAATTAGGCGTGGAACTGTTTTACCGTGACAAGAAAAATGTCCGGTTAACACTGCCTGGAGAGGTCTTTTTGCAGGACTCAGGACGCTTATTAAAGTTATATGAAAATGCTGTGATAAAGACGAGGGAAGTTTCATCAGGATCGGAGGGGATGATTAAAATCGGATTTTTCAGTATGTTTGACCGTGATGTGATCGCACCTGTTCTTTCCAGCTTCCACCAAAGATACCCAAAAGTAAAGTTAAGTATCGTCCAGTGCAATTATGAAGATATGAAATTGAATATACTCAATGGGACAATAGATATCGGATTCTATTTTCAAATGGAATCGGAAGAGATTGAGGAAATGAAGGTTTATCAGACTTTTCCCAAATTGTGTTTGAGCCGGAATCACAGACTATCGGGGAAGACGTTGATTCATCCAGAAGATTTAAAGACAGAACAGGTGATTTCCTACATTAAAAATAAAGAACAGTCGGATTACTATAAGGCACATCATAATTCTGATAATCCAATACTTCCTATTGATAATTCTATTCTGGTTGAAAATATGGACGACGCTGTTATGCTTGTCAGCATGAATGCGGGGGTCAGTTTTCTTCCTGAAATATCGGGATTCATCAATCATGACCAAATTATGTTTATCAGTCAGGAGGTTGAAAAAGTTCCTTTTGATGTCAATGCATACTGGTCAAAGGATAATACAAATCCTGTCCTTTCCCGTTTTCTTGAAGAAATAAAGGAAAAATATTCTCTTTAAAGCGAATTTGTTAAAAGTTTTTACAATTACCTGATTGTATTTGTGTATTGGACTTTCGCTGCCTCCTTTGATATTGTTAATTTGTAAACAAAGTTCGGATAGGAAGAAGGAGAACAAGATTATGGATAAACAGTATGGCAGCCTGTTAAAACCGATTCAGATTGGTCCCGTGAGATTAAAGAACAGGGTATCTTTCACTCCGGTTTGGCCAAGTTTTGCCACGGCAGATGGTTATGTAAACAGAGAATTAATGGAATGGACGAGAGATATCGTGAAAGGAGGCTGTGCATGTATCAACATCGGGTGCGGCATGGTCAACCGGAATTTACCGAAAGAAATCACTCATCTTTTGCGTATGGGGGAGGAACCTGTTGTTAATGGATTATCCATGCTATGCGATCTGGTACATATGTATCAATGTAAAATCGGTATGGAGCTTTTTGCAATAAATCTGTCACCGGTTTCTTTTGATGAAAGAGATAAAAGCTCAGGGAAACCGGCAGTGGAAATTGATCCGACATTTCTTACAAAAGAGCAGATTCAGGATTTTATTAAAGATTTTGCAGATGCAGCAGAAAGGGCAATGCGCAGTGGTGTGGACAGTCTGGTGATCCATGGTGCCCATGGTCAGCTCCCTGGCTGCTTTCTTTCAAAAGTGATTAATGAACGTACGGATGAATATGGTACCGACTCTATGGAAAACCGGGCCCGTTTTACCAATGAGCTGTTAGAGGCGGTTCGCGCAAAGGTGGGGAATAGGCTTGCCATCGAATACCGGATTAATGCCAATGATATGATACCTGGTTCTCCTGCCATAGAAGAAGTCATTGAATTTGTAAAATTAATTGAAGACAAAATTGATCTGCTTCATGTGTCAAGAGGAATGCATTCCATACAGAACCTTGCGCCCTTTATTAACCAGCCCATCTATTTTGATCATGGGATTAATTTAGAGGATGCAGCGGTAATAAAGGCAGCTGTTAAGGTGCCGGTTACTGTAGTTGGTTCTGTCACAATGGAGCAGGCGGATGAAGCCATCCGTGAAGGTAAGATCGATATGGTATCTATGGCACGCGGTCTTATGGCAGATCCGGATATGGTTAATAACATCCGGCATGGTTTTGTTTCCATGACCAGACCATGTATCAGGTGCAATAACTGTATTCAGAAGACCCACTATCAGCTGGCGCCCATAAGATGTACGGTTAATCCATTAATGGGAATGGAAACTCTCTATTTCAATACTCCGGCTCCAGCGCAAAAGAAAAGAATTGCCGTAATCGGCGGAGGACCTGCCGGAATGGAAGCAGCCAGAACCGCGGCTCAAAGAGGTCATAAGGTGGTTCTATTTGAGAAGTCGGACCGGCTTGGCGGTGTATTAAATCTGGCATCAATTCCTGATTTTAAAGCCGATATAAAGGCTTATCTGGATTGGTCTGTCCGTGAAACGGAAGCTGAAAGCGGTATAGAGATTCGTAAAAATGTAAATGCAGCTCCGGAGCTGTTAGCAAAAGAAAAATTTGATGGAATTATTGTTGCAGTAGGATCAAATCCGATTATTCCATCCTTTGTAGAAGGAAATAGCCGTGTTGTATGGGTAGGAGATGCGGAAACAGGCAGAAAAGAGACTGGAGATGATATAATTGTTGCCGGAGCAGGACTTACCGGCTGTGAAGCAGCATTAGCTCAGTGAAGGAAGGGGAAAAAGGTTACTCTTGTTGATATGGTGCCGGAAGAAAATTTTGGCGGCGGCGGAGCAAAGTTTAATCAGATAGCCATTATAAATATGCTGAAGAAGGAAGGTGTGATTTTCCGGGGCGGTCTGCGGCTGGTATCTGTTGGTGAAGCCGGAGCTGTTTTTGAAGATAAAGACAATAAGAAAGTTGTAATTGCCTGTGATACGGTTGTACTTTCCCTGGGAGTACAGGCTGATTCATCTTATGTAGATCAGTTTGCAGAGTGTGCTGCCGATGTACTTACAATTGGTGACTGTAATACAAAGCAGGGTACGTTATATAATGCAGTCCATACTGGTCATGAGGCTGGATATTTTATATAAATATAAGCTTATAAAAAAGAATCCATGGAATTCTGTATAAATTTGCAGAATTCCATGGATTCTTTCATTATTAATTATCTTTTGAATGCCGTTCCCCAATCTGGAAGTCATCTGCATGCTCAAACATATATTTAACTGTGAGAGGCTCCTGACCGGTGAGATTTTTAAAATCATCCGTAAACATGTCCATTTTGCCCAGTCGAATGGCCTGTGCAAATGTCACCATACCCTCTGATGAAAACGGTGCTTCGGAATCTTCTTTAAATTTTCCGTCAGTGGTTCTGGGGACTCCCATAGAATCAAAGACAGCATAATTTTCTTCGTCCGTCAGCTCCTCATAGGTTACATGGTTTCCTGTAACCTGATTTCCATATTCGATAAATTCAGAGATGGTCATTAACTGCGGTCCATTGATATTTAGAATGGATTCGTGATAGTTCTCGGATACAAGAGAATAAGCGATTGCCTTGGCGCAGTCTTTACGGGAAATGTAAGCCATTTTTCCATCGCCCTGGCTATTTTTTAATATGCCGTCCATTTTAGCAAAGGTAAAATAATTGGTGATCATGGCCTCTGCATACTGGGAATTGCGCAGGAAAATATAATCAAGTCCGGCCTGCATGATGTAAGCCTCTGTGTAGGCATGGTCAATTTTTTCAACACTGGGATTGGTTTCATCTGCTGCATTGACAAGAGAGGTATAGATGATTTGTTTTACTCCGGCTGCCTTTGCTGCATCTACGGCGTTTTTGTGGGCATTCTGTCGCTTTTTTCCGACGAACGGCATGGAAATTAAAGCAACCTTATCTGCATTTGCAAAAGCTTCGGCAAGACCTTCACTGTCATTGAAATTTGTTTCATGAGTTTCAATACCCTGCTCTTTAAATTCTTTTAATGCTTCCGGATTATAACCGCAGAGAATGACCTGGTTCTTATCAACTAATTCCAATAAATATCTTGCAGCCTGACCGCCTAAATTACCGTCAACACCGGTTAATAATAATTTACCCATAATTGTTAATCCTCCTTCAAAATATTTATATACTTATGATATGTTAAAATTTAAACAAAGTCCAATGAGATATTTATATGGACCATTTATAAAATTAATGCTGTATATGTTTTAGGAAATGTTTTAAAGCAATATTTTTATTATCTTTTAAATAAGCAATTTCTATACGGAATGTATGATTCGTATCTTCCAACGGGATCATTCGGACATCATTTTTTAAATAATCAGCATTATAATTGTCCGGGAAAAATCCGATCAGATTTTCCGTGATGATGTAAAACAGCTCGGTTTCAATATCATCTGCAGACCGGACTATTTTGGGGTGATATCCGTCTAAGGCCGCATGCTGTATCATCATCTCGTAGGAACAGCCAATGGTTTCAGGATTCAGCATGATCAGCGGATACTGATATAATTCATCTTTTGAAATTGTTTTATGGTGATACAGTGGATGAGGACTGCTTACAACCGCACAATATTGACCGCTATACAGAGGGTAAGTGCAGATGCCGGGTTTGTCCTTAAACTCCGAATCAAATGCTATCGCAACATCATATAATCCTTTTAGCAGATATTCCGATACATCCTTTAGCAGCACTTTATCCAGTTCGAATCTTATATTGGGATTCTTTTCTTTAAAAGAAGGCATTAAGCTTAACATACTCTGAATATCTGTTGCTGTTGCGTATTCCACGCTTATTGTCAGATTATGGTTCATTTTATAATTAATCAGTCTGGCTTTCATTTGATTGTATTTCTTCCATAGAGCGACAGCCTCATCATAGAATATCCACCCGGCTTCTGTTGGTTCCACCGGGATTTTTTTCCTGTCTATCAACTGGATACCCGTCTCTTCTTCCAGTGATGCAATCTGCAGACTGATCGTAGTCTGTGATACAAAGTTCTTTCTTGCAGTTTCTGTAAAATTCCTGCATTCAACCAGATCAATAAAATATTTTATTTTATCAAAATTCATATTACCTCTCTTTATCTATCTGCTTTCTTTCCGTACGTTCCATAATAATATTATAAACCGTTAAGAGGCACTCTACAAGAAAGTGTTTGCCTTTCCCTCTTTAACAGTGCTAAAATAACAGAGTATATACGAAAGTACTGAAACGAGTGACAGGAGAGGATCGATGTATGGCAACAGGCAGAATGAATCAGCTGGTAGTGATGGTCAATTTATGCAGCAGTGTAGTGGAAGGAATCGAGCATCTCATCGCTAGTCAGAGTAATGACCGGTTGAAGGAGGATGCTGTTTCCGGGCTTCTTACACTGGAAGAAAACTTAAAGGGACTTCAGGCGGACAAGTCTGTAATACATGAGACAAGATGGATGGCAGAGGTCATAAAAAACTGGCTTTTTGTCTATGACAGGGAGTTTAGGGACCGTCTGTACCGCTGGTATTTTAAGGCATTAAAAGAACTAAGAAATTTAATGTTTGCGGAGATTGAAATCTGTCCCGTCTGTTCCGGAAAAGGGACGGTGCATTACGGAGCATCACTTTACATGGAGGGGGATGAGACGGGAAAAGAGATCATAAAACCGGTCCGTATCTTTATGAAGTGCAAAGAATGCGGTAACTATTATCTGGCGAAAGAGGAACCGGGGATTATCAAAAGAAGGAAAAGAACTGCACGTACCCGCGCAGGATGTAAAAGAATACTTGCGGATATTGAAAGTCTGGCTGCTGATGATACCATATTGTTTATAGGAAATCAAAACAGCCAATTATATAAAGAGGCGGTCGCTGCAGGCTGGAAAGTCAGCGCTCTTTTGGAAGCGGATGCACTCAGCACAGATAAGAAAGACAGATATGCAGCGGTGATCATTGACCGTCTGTCAGACAGCCGGGATATGAACGCCATTCTTGACAGAGCAGCAGACAGCCTGGCTGATGGAGGAATCCTCTGGTTTGACGGACCGGATCTTGATAAGTCAATGGATCTTCTGGTGAAAAAGGGGAGAGTCATATGGCGGAATATGGCATCTGAGGTTTATCTTACCCAAAAAGGAACAGAGAATCTGGCAAAACTGTTCGGGTTAACGATAAAGTCCCGTAAGAAAGTGGGGACTACTCTGGGACGTATTGAAATAATCGCCCAGAAATCATAAAAGAAAGAAGGAATGGAAATGGGGCATCTGACAGCCCGTGATGCGTACTTAAATTTAAGTGACCGCATTAACTGGTTTACACAAGGGGCGCCTGAGTCGGAGACGCTTTATAAAATTCTTCAGGTTTTGTATTCGGAGAAAGAAGCAAAATGGGTAGCGCTGCTGCCGGTAAGACCTTTTACAGTTAAGAAGGCAGCTAAGATCTGGGGCACTACGGAGTTTAAGGCTGAGCGGCTTTTGAACCAACTCTGTGAAAAAGCGCTTCTGGTGGATTCCTATCACAATGGAATCCGAAAGTTTGTCATGCCGCCTCCAATGGCAGGTTTCATTGAATTTGCCCTGATGAGGACCAGAGGAGACATTGACCAGAAATACTTAGGTGAGCTTTACTATCAATACATGAACGTAGAAGAGGACTTTATTAAGGACTTATTTTTTGCTACGGAAACAAAACTGGGAAGAGTCTATGTTCAGGAACCTGTCCTGTCAACGGAGAAAACCAACCATATCCTGGATTTTGAACGAGCCTCTCATATTGTGGAAGAGGCGGATTATATCGGACTGGGGCTTTGCTATTGCCGCCATAAGATGTCTCATGCGGGTCACCCCTGTGAAATTAATGCACCATGGGACGTATGTCTGACCTTTGACAATGTAGCCCGTTCTCTTGCAGAGCATGGAGAATACGCAAGGCTGATTTCCAAAGAGGAAGCCATGGATGCGCTGGAACGGTCCTATGCAAGCAATCTGGTACAGATTGGAGAGAATGTACGGGAGCATCCGGCATTTATCTGCAATTGCTGCGGGTGCTGCTGCGAAGCACTTCAGGCTGCCAGAAAGTTCAGTCCGATGCAGCCTGTCGCGACAACCAATTACATCCCCCGTATATCGGAGGAGACTTGTGTGGGCTGCGGGAAATGCGAGAAAGTATGTCCCATCCTTGCTATTTCTATGGAAAAGGATGAAAATGGGAAGAAAAAGGCCGTGGTGGATGAAGAAATCTGTCTTGGCTGTGGTGTATGCGCCAGAAACTGTAATGTGAAAGCGATTAATATGGAACGAAGGCCAAAGCAGATCATTACTCCCGTGAACAGCACCCACCGCTTTGTGCTGCAGGCTATTGAAAAAGGGACTCTGCAGAATCTTATTTTTGATAATCAGGCATTTGCCAGCCACCGCGCCATGGCGGCACTTTTTGAGACCATCTTAAAGCTGCCCCCGGTGAAACAGGCATTGGCAGGCAAACAGCTGAAGTCCATATATTTAGACAGACTATTGTCTATGAATAAGAGAAAGTCTGTGGAAGCAGGCCCCAATGACGGGAAAAGCCGTCCGTAATCAAGCGGCAGAAAGAGGAGGGGGAACGTGTTTGATAAATTGACAAAAAATGATATTGATAAAATGAAACAGGAAATTGAACACCGGAAACTGGTGGTGCGTAAGGAAGCGCTGGAAGCAGTGAAAGAAGCAAGAGCCCATGGTGATTTAAGTGAAAATTTTGAATACCATGCTGCGAAGAAGGATAAAAACCAGAATGAAAGCAGAATCCGGTATCTGGAAAAGATGATAAAAACTGCCCAGATCATCACCGATGATTCCAAAGAGGATGAAATCGGGCTTTATAATACTGTGGATTTGTATTTTGAGGATGACGATGAGGTGGAGACTTATAAACTGGTGACAACTGTCAGGGGAAATTCCATGAAGGGTTTAATCAGTTCCGAATCCCCTCTTGGCAACGCAATCCTGGGGCATAAGGTGGGAGACCGGATTTTTGTTAAGATAAATGAAAAAGCCGGGTATTATGTTGTGGTGAAACGTCTGGAAAATACAAAGGATGATGGAAGCGACCAGCTGAGAAGCTACTAATTCGCAAAGGCAGGATGTTACCATGAAAGATATGACAAAAGGAAATATTTCCTCCCAGCTGATTCGTTTTTCCATTCCTCTGGTTCTGGGAAATCTGTTTCAGCTGACTTATAATGCCGTTGATTCCATCATAGTAGGGCGCTTTGCAGGAGAAGACGCCCTGGCTGCGGTTGGAACTGCAAACCCTGTTATGAGCATTGTGATTTTAGGAATCACTGGGATCTGTATCGGAGCTTCCGTGCTGATGAGTGAATTCTTCGGTGCAGGAGATGAAAAAAGACTGAAGGAGGAGGTTTCCACAGTACTCCTTTTTGGGTGTTTCTTTTCTCTGATCATCGCAGCCCTGGGTTTTATCTCTTCCAGGAGTATCTTAAGGCTGCTTCGGGTTCCGGATCAGATTTTAGAAGATGCAGCCACTTATCTGCGGATTATTTTTTTGGGAATGCCTTTTACATTCTTTTATAATGCAGTGGCATCAGCACTGAGGAGTGTAGGCGATTCTAAGACTCCGGTGCGGTTTCTGGCAGCGGCTTCGATATTAAATGGGCTGCTGGATGTGGTTTTTGTGGCATGGCTTCATATGGATGTCATAGGGGCTGCCCTTGCCACAGATGTTGCGGAGGCAGTATCTGCATTGCTTTGCGTTATTTATATTTATAAAAAGGTCCCCCTTCTTAAAGTGAGCAGGAGAGAAATCCGGCTGAACCGGGAGCTTTTGCGCCTTACCTTGAGCCAGGGAGCAATCACGGCTCTGCAGCAGTGCTGCCAGCCCATTGGAAAGCTGCTGATTCAGGGAATGATCAATCCGCTTGGAGTCAGTACGATTGCGGCATTCAATGCGGTAAACCGGGTGGATGATTTTGCGTTTACACCTGAACAGAGCATCTCAAGCGGTATCATGACGTTTGTGGCTCAGAACAGGGGAGCAAAAAACAGCGGCCGTATCAAAAGGGGATTCCGTACAGGACTTTTGATTGAAGCTGGATACTGGGTTCTCATCTGCAGCCTGATTCTGGTTATTAAGGAGCCGGTTATGAAACTGTTTGTATCGGAGAACGATACCGGGATGGTGGCAATTGGAGTGAACTATCTGGGACTGATGGCTTTTTTCTACCTTATGCCGGCATTTACCAATGGAATTCAGGGCTTTTTCAGGGGAATGGGAAATATGTCCATTACCCTGATCTCCACACTCATTCAGATCTCTGTGCGGGTGGTGTTCGTATCTCTTCTTGTTCCTTCGATGGGATTGAAAGGAGTTGCATATGCCTGTCTTATTGGCTGGGCCAGTATGCTTCTTGCAGAAATACCTTATTATTTCTGGTTTAAAAATAAAAATGAATTACTACAGGAGAGTGACAGATGATAAAAAATATTGTATTTGATATGGGAAAGGTACTGGTTGACTATGAAGGCCATAAAGTGGGCACTGTTTTTATAGAGGATGAAGCGGAGCGGAAGGAAGTCTGCACATCGGTTTTTGATTCCCAGGAATGGCTGCTGCTTGATATGGGGGTGATTTCAGAGGAGGATGCATTACAGAGAATGCAGTCACGGCTGTCTACGGACCATGCAAAGGAGATGGCAGAGCTTTGTCTGAAGCACTGGCATGAGTATAATATGAAGCCTGTAAAAGAAATGGGAGAGCTTGTGAGAGAATTGAAAGAACAGGGATATGGAATCTACCTCTGCTCTAATGCTTCCCTCCGGCTGCTGTCCTGCACGGATATCATTCCAGGAATTGAATATTTTGACGGAGTACTTTTTTCTGCAGAAGTGAAGTGCATGAAGCCGCAGAAGGAGATGTACGGGCATCTGTTTGAACGGTTTTATTTAAATCCCAGGGAATGCTTTTTTATAGATGATCTGCTCATGAATGTGGAAGGGGCAAGAGCATGCGGTATGGAAGGATACTGCTTTGCTGACAGGGATATAGAAGGGCTTAAGGAGTGTTTGAGAAAATTGAAATAAGCGAGATAATGAAGAAAAGATCAGGAGCTATAACTGCCTGGTCTTTTTTTGTGCGTAATATTTTGGTGCATAAAAGAAGGAGAAAACGACAAATTTGCACCAAAAGTTACATTTAAAACGTCATTTACTACATGGTACGTGTTTTTGTGACAAATTAGACTATAATAATTATTGAGCAATCAAGGGTTTGAAATCTTGTTATAAAACTGCGACAGGAAATACGGTTTAGGGGGTGAACAAAAAAATAAAGCTGTAAGATCTAAGCAGATTTGTACATGATTTTTAAACGATATAAACTCTTTAAAAGTGAAAGGAATGGATTAAAGTATGAAAGATAATATGAGAAGAATGAAAAAGAGAATAGGCGCTTTGTGTCTGGCGTTAGGATTAGCTGCCAGTACTATGTTTTCACCAGCTACTGCTTTTGCAGCAACAGCCTATTATCCCGAAACACAGCTGGATGGTAAGTTAAGTACATTTCATCAGGGAAGTATCGGTGATTGTGGAGCAGTTTCGGCCATACAGGCATTAGATAACAGCAGATATGGAAGAAAAATTTTCAGAAAAATGATTTCGGATAATTATAATGGCACTTACACCCTTAATTTCGGCGGTGGAAGAGTAACAGTCACTGAGGATGATGTTTATAATGCATACATAGAAGGTGATCTTGATGCCAGAGTAATAGAGGCTGGTCTGCAAAAGGCCATGAATGTTTATAATGGTTGTTTTGCATGTGATGTATTCACAAGAATGACAGGATTCAGACAAAGAACCTACTGGTCTTCTAATAAAACTGTGATCATGAATGCGATGGCTGCAAAATGCCAGAATGGAGAGGGAATTACAGCAGCCTGCGATTTTAATATAGCAGATCCAGGCAAAGGCATTATCGGAGATGGCGGACATTCTTATTCTATAAGAAGCGTAAATAACGACACTGTAGTGCTAATAAATCCCTGGGATACTTCTATTTTAATCAGCATGCCAAGAAGTCAGTTTGAGAGATCCATAAGGTATATGACATATGTAGACGATGCGGCAAAGAATGTTGTGGTTTATTGGGAATAAATCAGTGGGAAAATACTTCCTTTGTTGACATATTAAGAAAGATAGGTATAAAATATAATTAGATAGTTTTTGAATTTTGAGCAGTTTATTTTGTCATGTCCATGATTTTCTAATTCTTAAACCAGAGCATAATTTAGGAGGGATCATGAGAAATTTGTTAAATAGTGAAAAGAAAAGATTGTTGGTTCTTGCAATAGTAATTTCTTTCTTTCCGCCGGTATTACAAATCAACGAGAGGAATATCGAACATGTATATAGTTTGGGGTTCCCGGATATATTTGTTACTCTGCATGGACATATTTCTGAATTTCCTGCTGGGCTGGGAATTAATCCAATTCAGTTTTTGGGTAATGTAGGTGTGAACTGGATAATTTTGTGTATCTTAGTTAAAGTATTTCGGAAGTTAGTTTTTTATTTAAGACACAAAAAAGATAGTGTGGATCGATAATTTTGATTGCTTTTTTCATGAAACATTTACTTTTGATAAGGACAGCCAAAACTAATTTTTGGCTGTCCTCGTTATAATAATCGTTCTGCCTATCATTTTATAGGAACGAATGAAAATAAGGTTTAAGTATGTGGAGATGATAACATGCAAATAATCATTGTGCTTTTTATAATTATATTTATAACTCTTTTTTTGATCATCAATAAAAAGTTGAAATTTAAAAGAATACAAGATATTAAGGACGAGATAAATAATTCTTTTGGAAAAAAATCTGCAAATCAGCTTTTTGAGAAAGAATAGAAAGAAAAATTAATTATTTTCAATCTGAATCAATAGACAGGAATGAAATCTGGTATATAATATCCGGAATAGGAAAGAATCGCGATAGTTATTATCTGCCTGATTATATAAAAAACTTAATAACTTTTAGAATAGCACATATTGAATATTATCATTTTATGAGATTACTTTTGCTATTATCATTTTTACCAGCAATTGTATCCGTTAATTATATATTTCTTTTATTTCCATTTTTTATAGCTTTAATAAATATTGTGATATATTCGTTTCAAAAAAGCAGATATGAATTATATCTAAATATGCTTAGCAGTGTTCTTAAAATTCTAATCGCTGCAAAACGTATTGTGGATTCTCCTTTTTTGAAATATGAAAAAAATTTTAATGATTTAAGTGATAAAATAGCCATATTTCGCCCGCTATTATTAAAAATAAGTAAATTGCAGCATCGTTCTCCCTTCAGTTTGTCTGGAGATGCAATAACATTATTAGAATCTATGACTTTTGGTATTACATTATGGGATTTGATTCAATATGATAAAGTAATATGTCAATTAATAAATTATCAGGATGAGTTAATGGAATTATATACAGTAATAGGCGAAATAGATTCAGCAATTTCTATTGCTTCATTTAGAAATACGCTTCCGTTTTATTGTACTCCGATTTTCTGCAATGGTAATGAAATTATAGCAGAAGAACTATATCACCCGATCGTAGAAAATCCAATTAATAATTCCATAGTAATAAAAAAAGGGTGTATGATTACTGGTTCGAATGCCTCTGGTAAATCCACCTTTATAAAGGGGCTGGCTATCAATGCAATATTGGCTCAAAGTATTTCTACGTGTCTTGCTAAAAAATTTGTTATGCCTCATTCTGCAATTATTACTTCAATGGCTGTTCGTGACGAAGTATCAACAGGAGATAGTTATTATATAAAAGAGATTAAATATATAAAGAGAATTGTAAACGCATTAAATGAAAAAAGACCGGTTATCTGCATTATTGATGAAATTTTACGAGGAACCAATACAGCTGAGCGGATTGCTGCTTCAATAGCGATTTTAAAATATTTATCTGAAAAAAATTGCATTACAGTAGTGGCTACTCACGATATAGAATTAACGGAATTAATGAAAAGAAAATATGAAAACTACCATTTCACTGAGCGTATAAGTGATAATAAAATAATATTTGAATATAAAATACACAAGGGACCTGCTGTTTCGAGAAATGCTATTAAATTATTAGACTGTATGAAATTTCCAAAAGAGATAACAGAGGAAGCTGAGAGAATACTGAGAATAACCCGCCGTGAATATCCGCATAGAGGACAGCTAAACAAATGAGTCTGGCTGTCCTCTTTATTAATTTTTTCTGTATTTCGTCATAAAAGCATTATGATCCGGAAGCCATTTTATAAATTTCCAGAACATCCTGCCAATACAGCTTTTTTAACCCGCCTAACGGATGTTCCGCGCCGTAGGCCTCTCCCGTTGATTTTTTTGCCATCAGCTCTAAATTGGTACTGTCAATTCCCAGTTCCTCAAGAGTTGTGGGAAGTCCCATCTTTACAAAGAACTGGGACAGGCGGTTGATTCCTTCCAGTACAATGGCGTCAGGATCACGGAAGCTGCCTTCCACACCCATAATATTGACTGCAAACTGTACAAACATATTGATGTTTGTTTTATAAACATACTTCATCCAGGCGGGAGTGAGAACTGCCAGCCCGGCGCCGTGAGCCACATCGTAGATGGCACTCAGTTCATGTTCCATGCCATGACATGCCCAGTCCTGCCTCCTGCCCAGTCCCAGTAAATCGTTGTGGGCTATGGTGCCGCCCAGTCCCACCTGACACCAGGCATCGTAGTTTTTCGGATCCCTGGATACCAGAAGAGCATTTTTCATTATTGATTTTAATGTGGTTTCACAAAGACCGTCGGTGAGATCCGTATGGAGAGTATTGGTAAAATAACGCTCAAATATATGGCTCATCATGTCAGCCACGCCGTTGGCTATCTGGTTTTTCGGGAGAGTAAAGAAAAATTCCGGATTCGTGACACTTAAGACCGGACGGACCAGATTGCTTCCATATCCCAGCTTCATCTGTTTTTCTTCATTGGTGATCACGGTGCTGTTGCTGGATTCGCTGCCAGCAGCAGGAATAGTCAGAATCGTAGCAACCGGCAGAGCAGAAGTAATCGCTTTTCCCTGCTCATAAACATCCCATACGTCGCCTTCATAACAGACGCCGATGGCAATGGCCTTTGCAGAGTCAATGACACTGCCGCCGCCAACTGCCAGAATTAAGTCTACACCCTGGTCTTTGCATAATTTTATGCCCTCATAAACCAGCGACAGGCGGGGATTTGGAACGACTCCTCCCAACTCCACAAACTCAATTCCGCTTTCCTTTAAAGATTGAGCCACTGTATCAAACAGACCGTTCTTTTTAATCCGTTCCCCGCTGTAATGCAAGAGTACCTTTTTCGCATAAGGAGCCAGAAGGCTTCCGATTTCCTTATGGGTATCCTTTCCAAAGCAGATACGTGTGGGAATGTGAAAATCAAAATTTAACATAGTAATACTTCCTCTCTTATATATTTTTAGAAATCAGTGGTATCCGGGTTGGTGGCGTAGCCGCAGCAGCCCTTTAAACCGGCTATAACGGATATATCTTCCGCTGAAAGTTCAAAATCAAATACACGGGCATTTTCCTCGATCCGCTCTTTTGTAACGGATTTGGGCAATGGAAGGAAGCCCATCTGCAGGCTCCATCTGATACAAATCTGTGCAATAGATTTTCCATATTTTTCTGACAGTGCAATCATCTCCGGAACTTCAAAGATCCTGCCGGATCCAAGGGGACTGTAGGCTTCTGCCAGTATGTTCTGTTCTCTTAAGTAGGAAACCAGTTCATCCTGGGTATCGCCGGGGCAGAGTCTGATCTGGTTTACCATAGGAGCAACATTTGCTGTTTTCATCAGCTCCTCTAAGTGATGGCGGCGGAAATTGCTGACCCCGATGGAACGGATGCGCCCTGCCTCATACAGTTCTTCAAATGCTTTCCAGGTGCCTGCATTTGCTGCCTGCCAGTCAGAACGGGACTTAATGGGGTTGGGCCAGTGGATTAAGTATAAGTCTAAATAATCCAGATTTAAGTTTTTCATGGTTGTTTCAAAAGCATTTAAGGTTTCCTGATATCCATGTTCTCCATTTTGAAGTTTGCTGGTTACAAATATT
Organism: Clostridium boliviensis; assembly: GCF_033342255.1. Lineage (NCBI taxonomy): Bacteria > Bacillati > Bacillota > Clostridia > Eubacteriales > Clostridiaceae > Clostridium > Clostridium boliviensis. Next base: position 30,963 of record NZ_JAWONS010000216.1, on the reverse strand, counting down.
TCTTCCCTTGGGATTCCGCTTTCCTTTATCCCGATGCCAACGCTCTCCTCATTATAATAGAGTGCCGCAGTATCAATGTGGCGGTAGCCTGCTTTAAGGGCCTGCTTTACTGCATTAACCGCTGTTTCGCCGTTTGGTGCCTTCCAGGTTCCGAAGCCGACGCATGGAATTTTCACACCATTTGACAGTATATAGTTGTCTGATAATGATTTCATTATGTTCCTCCTTTATTCATTTTGCTTGATCAAAGGACCAAACTATCGTATAGTAAGTATTGTAAACCTTAACGTTAACTTTAAGTCAAGAGACAGATGAAAAATTTGCAGGAGCAGGATAAAAATGAATTATACAATTAAGCAGGTATCAGAAAAAACAAATTTAAAACCTCATGTACTCAGGTATTATGAACGGGAAGGGCTTCTTCCATTCGTAAACAGGAGTGACAGCGGAATCCGCCGTTATTCGGAAGAGGACTTAGATTGGCTGTCCCTGATCTGCTGTCTGAAAAATACGGGAATGGCGATCAGACAGATCCGGGAATTTGTGGAGCTGAGCGTACAGGGAAAAGAGACATTAAAGGAACGCTGTGACATGTTAATCGAGCACAAGAAGGAAGTGGAGGAACAGATTGCCGGCATGCAGAAGTACTTATGCAAGGTAGACCATAAAATAAACTACTTCACAGACCAGTATAAGAGATATTTAACTGACAGCGGTGAGAATGGAGAAGACAGTCATGTACCGGATTAAGATTGCAGATATGGATTTAGAACAGATTGCCCAGTCAGGGCAGTGCTTCCGCATGAAAGAGCTGGAACATGGTATCTGGTCGGTTGCAGCAGGTGAGGAATACATAGAAGCAGTAATAGAAGGGGAGGAATTTCTTTTCTCCTGCGATGAGCCGGAGTTTCAATCAATATGGTCCCCCTATTTTGATCTGGAAGAAGATTATGCCGGATATAAAAAACGGGTGCCATCGGAGGATACTTACTTAAGGGAAGCCATCCGGTGCGGATGGGGAGTCAGGATTCTCCGACAGGATTTCTGGGAGATGCTGGTTACATTTTTAATTTCCCAGAATAATAACATTCCCCGTATAAAAGGCAGTGTGGCGGGACTTTGTGAGAGGTTTGGATCGGAAAAGACGGGAAGAGGACTGGCGTTGTCTTCTGCCGGGATATGGGAAGAGACTAAGCGCAGCTATAAGACCTTTCCTTCGCCGGAATCCATTGCCATTGAAGGCCTTCCTGGTCTTTTTGGACTGGGTCTTGGATACAGGGACAAGTATCTTCTTTCCATTGCAGAGCGCTGCAGCGGACCGGAGGGGGAGAAGTGGATGTCCGGTTTAAAGGAAGCGGATTATGAAAATGCTCATGCCATGCTGCAAAAGCAGTACGGAATAGGCAAAAAGGTGGCAGATTGTGTCTGCCTTTTTGGGCTGCATCACGTGGGCGCTTTCCCTGTGGATACCCATGTGAAGCAGATTCTTACCACTTATTATCCGGATGGTTTTCCACTTAAAAGATATGAAGGCTGTGCAGGAATACTGCAGCAATATATGTTTTACCATAAAATCAACCGGTTAGCGGCAGAGTAAATTTTCAATCTTTCAGGCACAGTCTGGGACGCAATAAGTCCCTAAACTGTGCCTTTCTTTTCTCATGTCGAAATAATTCATACTTTTATCACACAATAAACAAAGTTAAATCACACATTTTTCACAATTCCATTCTACCCTAAGTAAGAACACGATTACGTGAAATAGAACAGGAGGAGAGAGAGTTGATTGAAGTCAAAAACCTGGTAAAAGATTACGGCGGGCATCTTGCTGTGGATCATTTAAACTTTACCATTCAGGATGGTAAGATCTATGGTTTTCTGGGGCCCAACGGTGCTGGAAAGTCCACCACAATGAATATCATAACCGGTTACATAGGTGCAACCGAGGGTGATGTCTGGATTAACGGTCATAATATTTTAGAGGATCCGGAGGAAGCAAAAAAATGCATTGGGTATCTGCCGGAGCTTCCGCCTCTTTATGTGGATATGACAGTAAAAGAGCAGCTGGAGTTTGCAGCTGAATTAAAGAAGATATCAAAAAAGAACAGGGAAGAAGAAATTCTGAAAGTGATGAAGCTGGCGAAGCTTGAAGATGTAAGCGGACGCCTGATACGAAACCTCTCAAAAGGCTACAGACAGAGAGTCGGACTCGCTCAGGCGGTTTTAGGCTTCCCTCCGGTTATTATCTTAGATGAGCCTACTGTTGGACTGGATCCTAAACAGATTATTGAAATTCGTGATACCATAAGGGAACTGGGGCACAACCATACCGTTATTTTAAGCTCCCACATTTTATCTGAAGTCAGCGCAGTCTGTGACCATGTGCTGATTATAGACCGGGGACGTCTGATTGCCAGTGATACACCGGAAAACTTAGAGAAACAGATGGCGGATGCATCCGGAATGGAACTGCTGATAAAGGGAGAAGAGAAACAGATCTGTGAGATACTTGACTCTCTGCCCCAGGCAGCTGATGTGAATGTTGTGGACAGCAGGGAAGAACTTGTGAAGAAGGTAACATTCCGAATGAACGCTGCGAAAGAAGCCGGGACGGATATTCGGGAAGCCATCTTTTTTGCTTTTGCAGACCAGAGACTGCCCATTCTTTCCATGCATGTAAGCCGGGCGTCATTGGAAGAGGTATTCCTGGAACTGACTGCTGAAGCGGAAGCAGAGTCCGGGGATAACAAAGCAGAGATCAAAGAAGAGCCGGAAGTGCAGGCTGTAATTGAAACAGAAGATGCAGAAACAGAAGATACAGAATCAGAAGATATTAAAACAGATGGAAAGGAGGAACTGTAATGGCTGCTATTTATAGAAGAGAGCTGAAATCGTACTTCCAGTCCATGACCGGATATGTTTTCATTGCTTTTGTAGTGCTGTTTATCGGCATTTACTTTATGGCATATAACATGATGAGCGGATATCCGTATTTTTCCTACACACTTTCCGGAATGGTGACGATTATCATGATCGGTATCCCGGTTCTTACCATGAGAAGTTTTGCAGATGACAGAAAGACCAAGACCGATCAGCTGCTGCTGACAGCTCCGGTGTCTGTGGGGAAAATAGTGGTAGGGAAATATCTTTCCATGGTAACTGTATTTGCAGTACCGGTTATTCTGTCCTGCCTTTGCCCGCTGATCATTAAAATGAACGGTACCGCTCATTTAAAGGCGGATTATGCCGCCATTCTGGCATTTTTCCTGCTGGGCTGTGTTTACATTGCCATAGGAATGTTTATTTCGTCCCTGACAGAAAGTCAGATTATTGCGGCTGTAGGGACCTTTGGAATGATTCTGCTGCTGATTTTATGGCCTAATCTCGTGGGATTTTTACCGACTACTGCACTGGGTTCTCTCATTGGATTCGTCCTTCTATGGTCATTGGCTGTATTCATAGTTCAACGGGTCACCAGTCACAACGGACTTGCGTTTATTTTGGAGGCAGTGGGAATTATCGTTATGGCAGGATTGTACTTAATCAGGAAAGGCCTGTTTGACCGGGCACTGACCAGTGTCATGGAAAAGGTTGCAATCTCAGGTGTATTCCAGAACTTTGCGGCTCATTATATCTTTGATGCAGGTGGTCTGGTTTCCTATATCAGCATTATATTCCTGTTGGTATTCTTGACTGTGCAGTCCATAGAGAAACGCAGATGGAGTTAGGAGGGTGGAAATGACCAGAAAATTAAAAAAAGGCGGTTATACGGCAATACTTTCCGTTATTGTCATAGCTGCTGTTATTATACTGAATATGATTGTGGGACGTCTCCCGGAAAAGGTGCGGCAGTGGGATATGAGCAGCAGCCAGATTTACACCCTGGGAGAGACCACCAAGGATCTGATAAAAGGACTTGATAAGGATGTGACAATCTATGTAGTGGGAGATCCCGCTAATATAGACAAACGGATCACAAGCTTTGTTAACCGTTATGGAGACTTATCCAGTCATATCAAGGTAGAGACAGTGGACTCCGTGCTGCACCCTGAGCAGCTGAAGAAACTGAATGCAACAGACAGCACTCTGCTTGTAAGCTGTGAGACCACCAATAAAACACAGTCTATCCCATTTGCGGATATTATTAAAATAGATGAATCCTCTTACTACTATTACGGACAGACAAAAGAAACCGAATTTGACGGAGAGGGACAGCTGACAGGTGCTATTTCCCATGTGACCAGTGATGTATCCAAAACCATCTATGCAACAGAAGGACACGGAGAAGCAGCTTTTGGCAATACCGTCTCCGATATGCTGAAAAAATCCAATTTAACAGTCAATAGCATCAATCTCTTAAAAGACGGTAAAATTCCTGAAGATTGTGAGCTTCTTCTGATCAATGACCCGGCATCAGATCTGGCCAATGATGAGAAGACCATGCTTACTGATTATTTAGACAAGGGCGGTCACGTATTGATTCTGGCTGGCTATGCTGAGAAGGAACGACCCAACTTAACTTCTGTGATCAGCGCATATGGACTTAACCTGGAAAATGGAATGGCTGCAGATACCAAGAACTTTTACCAGAACAATCCTTACTACATCTTCCCCACCATTGAGACTGGAAGTGATGTGACAAACGGCGTGGATACAAGGAGCGCGGCTCTGGTTCTCCAGTCAGCTGCATTGACTAAGACTGAGAATGTGCCGGATGGGATCACGGTTACTCCATTTATGCAGACCAGTGACGGAGGAATGCTGGTAACCGAAGATGCTCAGAAGAAAGGTACCTATATTCTGGGAGCTGTTTCAGAAAAGAAACTGGATACGGGTTCTGCCCGCCTCACTGTTTTTTCAACTCCTACACTCATTGATGAAAAGTTAAATACCAGTTTTACCAATTTAACTAATTTAACCCTGTTTATGAATGCGGTTACCTCTAATTTTGAAGATGTTGCCAATGTCTCCATACCATCAAAGAGTCTGGATGTTACGTATAATACTGTGACCCACGGCGGTATGTGGGGAATTCTGTTTATTTTTGTTATTCCTGCAGCAGTTCTTTGCTGCGGACTTATGGTCTGGTTCAAGCGCAGACGTCTGTAAAAGGAGGCAAGATGATGAAGAAAAAAAACGGCCTGATATACGGAGCTGCCGCGCTGGCAGTACTTTGTGCCGTGTATGTGGGAGTCGGCCAGTATATGGACCACTCTCAGAAAAAGACGGAAAAAGAAAAAGAGGCATCTAAAGTATATATCACCGACTTTTCTGATGTACAGTCAGTTTCTTACGATCTGGACGGGAATCAGCTTTCCTTTACTAAGAAAGACGGTACATGGAACTATGACCAGGATGATAAATTCCCGGTAAAGCAGGCGAAGCTTGACGGAATTGCTTCCACTGTATCAAAACTGGAAGCAGTCAGAAAGCTGGATGGAGGCGACGGATTTGCTGCATACGGTCTGGATCAGCCCATCCGGTCCATTACAGTAACCGCAGCAGACAATAAAAAGTCTGTGATCCTTCTGGGGAATGCAACGGAGGACGGCGATTACTATGCAGCAATTCAGGGAGAGGACACCCCTTATCTCATCAGCGCTTCCCTGTACACAGAAACGGACAGTAAACTGGATGATCTCATGGCTCTGGAAGAATTTCCTGCCATTGCAGGTACCGATATCACAGACATTACTGTGACAAAGGGAGAGGACAGCAAGCATTTTATAAAGAAGAAGTTAGATGACGAGAAAGGAACCATTGAATGGTATAAGGACTCTGCAGATTCTAAGGAGAATAAGGTGGAGGATAATTCCCCTCTGAACGTTCTGGCTGATTCGCTCAGCAGCCTGAAGGTAAAGAGCTGTTCAAATTATAATGTAAATGATTCTCAGCTAAAAGATTATGGCCTTGATCAGCCATCTGCGGTCATTACCTATACTTATAATAAGAATGGAAAGGATGAAACATTCAGACTGTATGTAGGCAGCCTGAACGAGGACTCAAGCTGTTATTATACACGGACAGAGAATTCTGCCTTTGTGAATGAGATAGAAAAGGCATCGATTGATAAATGCCTGACTGTAAATGGGGAAATTAGTAAATAAACTGAATAAAATAGACTAAAAAAACAGTTCCGTCACATCGATGTCGGAACTGTTTTTTTATACTGATGATGGAAGTCCTATAACTGTTAATTATGGTATCAATTCCTTTCTCATATATGTTTTCCAGTAAAAATATTTTATTTTAGTTGAAAAATCCTGACAAATGTTCTATTATGAGAAGAAATATATCAGCAGATTACAGTGACACAGAGGGAGAGTACAAATGAACTATAACATTGCAGTAATCCCTGGCGACGGGATAGGACCTGAAATCATTGGAGAGGCGAGAAAGATATTAGATAAGGTTGGTGCATTGTATCACCACCAGTTTACGTATACAGAAGTCCTGATGGGAGGGATCTCCATTGATACTTACGGCGTCCCATTAACGGACGAAGCATTAGAAACAGCAAAAAAAAGTGACTCCGTTCTCCTTGGAGCAGTTGGGGGAAATGTAGGAAATTCAAAATGGTACGATGTGGCACCGAATCTGAGACCTGAAGCGGGGCTGCTGGCTATCCGCAAAGGTCTCAATTTATTCGCTAATATCCGTCCTGCCTATCTTTATAAAGAACTGGCGGATGCATGTCCCCTGAAAAAGGAGATCATCGGAGACGGCTTTGATATGGTCATTATGCGGGAACTGACCGGCGGACTCTACTTTGGAGACCGATGCACCAAAGAGGTAGACGGAGTGATGACAGCAGTGGACACTCTTACCTATAATGAAAATGAGATCCGCAGAATTGCCGTCAAGGCATTTGATATTGCAATGAAGCGGAAAAAACGGGTGATCAGTGTGGATAAAGCCAATGTATTAGATTCCTCCAGACTTTGGAGAAAAGTAGTGGAAGAGGTGGCTGGAGACTATCCGGAAGTAACGCTAAGCCACATGCTGGTTGACAACTGTGCTATGCAGCTGGTGATGAATCCTGGACAGTTTGACGTAATTCTTACGGAGAACATGTTTGGAGATATCCTGTCCGATGAGGCAAGTATGATTACCGGGTCCATCGGAATGCTCTCTTCAGCAAGCATGAATGAAAGCAAATTCGGCATGTATGAACCAAGCCACGGCTCTGCCCCTGATATAGCAGGGAAGAACATTGCAAATCCCATAGCAACCATTCTCTCCGCAGCCATGATGCTTCGGTATTCCTTTGATCTGGATAAGGAAGCAGATGCAGTGGAAGCAGCAGTGGAGATGGTTTTAAAAGAAGGGTACAGGACAGGAGATATCTTTTCCGAAGGAACAGAAAAGGTATCCACAACCAGAATGGGCGATTTAATCGCAGAACGGGTGATCTAGCCCTGTGTCTCCACTACAATTCAGAACAAGAAAATTGCCGGAAGCGGATAAAACATTTGATTTTATACGCTCCCGGATTTCCATTATAATCAGAAATTTATGAAAAAAGAAAAGGAGTGTGCAGCAGATGAAAAGTGATTCAGTAAAAAAAGGTATGCAGCAGGCGCCTCACCGTTCCCTTTTTAACGCATTGGGAATGACTGAGGAAGAGATGGAAAGGCCTTTAATTGGTATTGTCAGTTCCTACAACGAAATCGTCCCCGGTCATATGAATCTGGATAAAATAGTCGATGCCGTCAAAATGGGAGTTGCTATGGCAGGCGGAACACCGGTCATGGTTCCCGCGATTGCAGTCTGTGACGGAATTGCCATGGGACATATTGGTATGAAGTATTCACTTGTCACAAGGGATCTGGTTGCAGACTCCACAGAATGTCTTGCAAGAGCCCATGCCTTTGATGCTCTGGTTATGGTACCCAACTGTGATAAGAATGTTCCCGGACTTTTGATGGCAGCAGCGCGTATTAACATACCTACGGTGTTCGTCAGCGGCGGACCTATGTTGGCTGGCCGTGTGCAGGGACATAAAACCAGCCTTTCCAGCATGTTTGAGGCAGTAGGAGCCTATACTGCAGGAAAGATGACAGAAGAAGATGTAAAGGAATACGAGCAGAAGGCATGTCCGACCTGCGGTTCCTGTTCCGGTATGTATACTGCAAACAGTATGAACTGTTTAACAGAAGTTCTTGGAATGGGCTTAAAAGGCAACGGAACCATACCAGCTGTTTACTCAGAACGGCTGAAGCTGGCAAAACATGCTGGTATGGCAGTTATGGAACTGTTAAAGAGGAATATCTGTCCCCGTGACATCATGAATGAGAAAGCATTCCGGAATGCTCTTACCATGGATATGGCTCTGGGATGCAGCACCAACAGCATGCTTCACCTTCCTGCAATAGCCCATGAAGCCGGGGTGGACTTAAATCTGGAGATTGCCAATGAGATCAGCGCAAAGACTCCCAACCTCTGCCACCTTGCTCCGGCAGGCCCTACTTATATAGAAGATTTATATGAGGCTGGAGGTATCTATGCCGTTATGAATGAGATCAGCAAGCTTGGACTTTTGGAGCTGGACTGCATCACAGCAACTGGAAAAACAGTGGGAGAAAATATCAAAGGCTGTGTAAATAAAGATCCGCAGGTTATTCGTCCGGTGGAAAATCCCTATAGCAAAACAGGCGGAATCGCTATTTTAAAAGGCAATTTAGCACCGGACAGCGCAGTTGTGAAACGTTCTGCTGTAGCTCCAGAGATGCTAAAGCATGAAGGTCCTGCAAGAGTCTTTGACTGTGAAGAGGATGCCATAGATGCCATTAAAGGCGGAAAAATCGTGGCAGGAGATGTGGTGGTCATCCGTTATGAGGGTCCAAAGGGCGGCCCTGGAATGAGAGAGATGTTAAATCCCACCTCTGCCATTGCTGGAATGGGCCTTGGCTCCACAGTCGCGCTCATCACAGACGGACGGTTCAGCGGAGCCTCCAGAGGTGCTTCTATCGGTCATGCCTGTCCAGAAGCAGCAGTGGGAGGTCCCATAGCACTGGTCGAAGAAGGGGATATCATTTCCATTGATATTGACAATCACAGGCTTGACGTAAAGGTATCTGACGAAGAGATGGCAGCAAGGAAGGAAAAATGGCAGCCAAGAAAACCAGCAGTTACTTCCGGATATCTGGCAAGATATGCGGCAATGGCAGCCCCGGCAAGCCGTGGGGCGATCCTGGAAATATAAAGAAAAGGAGCAGCTTATGAAGACATTAACTGGAGCAGAGATTGTAATCGAGTGCCTGAAGGAACAGGGCGTGGATACCGTTTTTGGTTATCCGGGCGGCACCATTTTAAATATATATGATGCCCTTTATAAGCATCAGGATGAGATCAACCATATTCTTACCGCCCATGAACAGGGAGCTTCCCATGCAGCTGACGGTTATGCAAGAGCAACCGGCAGAGTGGGAGTATGTCTGGCAACCTCAGGTCCGGGGGCAACTAACTTAGTAACAGGAATTGCAACTGCATTCATGGATTCTGTACCTATGGTAGCCATCACCTGCAACGTAGCTGTGGGGCTCCTTGGCAGAGACAGTTTTCAGGAGATTGACATAGCTGGCGTAACCATGCCCATCACAAAATATAATTTTATTGTAAAAGATATAAAAAAACTGGCAGATACCATACGCAGAGCATTTAAAATCGCCCAGACCGGCAGACCCGGTCCTGTACTGATTGATATTACAAAGGACGTAACAGCCAGTAAGTATGAATATGAGCAGGTAGAACCAGATCCAATCGTCCGTCAGGAAGATACCATACTGGAAGAGGATTTGGAGCAGGCACTCCACCTGATCCGCAAATCACAAAAACCCTATATTTTTGTGGGCGGAGGTGCTATCATTGCCAATGCCTCAGAGGAGCTTGCGTCCTTTGCCCATAAGATTCAGGCTCCTGTTGCAGACAGTCTGATGGGAAAGGGAGCCTTTGACGGAACCGATGAGCTTTATACCGGAATGGTCGGTATGCATGGAACAAAGACCTCAAATCTGGGAATTACAGAATGTGATCTTTTAATTGTGGTAGGTGCCAGATTCAGTGACCGTGTCACTGGCAATGCTTCCCGTTTTGCCAGAAATGCAAAGATTCTGCATTTTGATGTGGATCCGGCGGAGATCAGTAAAAACGTGAAGGCTTATGCCAGCGTAATCGGTGATGTAAAATCTATCCTGAGAAAATTAAATGCAAGACTGGATCCAATCAATCACGAGGAGTGGGTTGCCCATATTGACCGTTTGAAGGATATGTATCCCATGCGCTATGAAAAAAGCATACTGACAGGACCTTATATTATTGAAAAGATTTATGAGGTGACAGACGGTGATGCCATCATCACCACAGAGGTAGGCCAGCATCAGATGTGGGCGGCTCAGTTCTATCAGTATAAAAAACCCAGAAGCTTTATCACTTCAGGAGGACTGGGTACCATGGGCTATGGTCTTGGTGCGTCTCTTGGAGCAAAGATGGGATGTAAGGATAAGACAGTTATCAATGTGGCAGGAGACGGCTGTTTCCGTATGAATCTAAACGAGATTGCGACAGCCACCCGCTATAATATTCCGATCATACAGGTTGTATTAAACAATCATGTTCTGGGCATGGTCCGCCAGTGGCAGACCCTGTTCTATGGCAAGAGGTATTCACATACAGTTCTTAATGACCAGGTTGATTTTGTAAAGATAGCAGAAGGAATGGGGGCAAAGGCTTACCGGGTTACCGGAAAGGAAGAATTTGAAGATGTTTTAAAAGAAGCCATTGCCCTCAACGTTCCTGTTGTTATAGACTGTCAGATTCACTGCGATGATAAGGTGTTCCCTATGGTTTCCCCGGGAGCGCCCATCGAGGATGTGTTTGACGCAGAAGATTTAAAGATTTAATATCAGTAAGGAAAGGGATAGAATTCCCGAATTTGAGGAGGAAGAGATATGAGCAGAGTGTACAATTTTTCTGCGGGACCTGCAGTCCTGCCGGAAGAAGTCTTAAAAGAAGCAGCAGAGGAGATGTTGGATTATAAGGGCACCGGTATGTCGGTAATGGAGATGAGTCACCGGTCCAAAGCTTATGAAACCATCATCAATGAAGCAGAAGCTGATTTAAGAGACTTACTTGCAATTCCGGATAACTATAAAGTGCTGTTTTTACAGGGAGGAGCATCCCAGCAGTTTGCCATGGTCCCCATGAATTTATTTAAAAATGGGGTTGGAGATTATATCATCACCGGGCAATGGGCAAAGAAAGCCTGTCAGGAAGCGAAGCTTTACGGAACCGCCAATGCAATTGCTTCCAGTGCGGATAAGACCTTCAGTTATATACCGGATGTTTCCAATCTCCCTGTCTCAGACGATGCGGATTATGTATATATCTGTGAAAACAACACTATTTACGGAACAAAATATAAAACACTGCCTGACACCAAAGGGAAAATACTGGTAGCAGATCTCTCCTCCTGCTTTTTATCGGAACCTGTTGATGTGAGTAAGTATGGTGTCATTTTTGCCGGAGCCCAGAAGAATGTTGGACCTGCGGGCGTTGTGATTGTGATCATCCGGGAAGATTTAATCCGTGAGGATGTTTTAAAAGAAACGCCGACCATGCTTCGCTATAAAACTCATGTGGATGCCAAATCCCTATATAATACACCTCCTGCTTATGGAATCTATGTCTGCGGTAAGGTATTTAAGTGGTTAAAGAACTTAGGCGGACTGGAAGCCATGAAGAAGCTGAACGAGAAAAAAGCGGGAATTCTTTATGATTTTCTGGATCAGAGTAAGATGTTTCACGGTACAGTTGAAAAGAAGGATCGTTCACTCATGAACGTTCCATTTATAACAGGCGATGAAGAGCTGGATGCCTTATTTGTGAAGGAATCAAAAGCAGCAGGATTTGAGAATTTAAAAGGTCACAGAACCGTAGGCGGAATGCGCGCCAGTATTTATAACGCCATGCCGTACGAAGGCGTGGAAAAGCTGGTTTCCTTCATGAAGGATTTTGAAGAAAAACATACAAAGCAGGCAGATTGAAAGGAGATTAGAAAATGAAAAAGATTCATTGCCTAAATGCAATTTCTGCATATGGAACGGCACTGTTAACGAAAGATTATGAACTTACCAAACAGATGGAAGAAGCAGATGGCGTGCTTGTCAGAAGCGCTTCCATGCACGAGATGAAGTTCCCCGGTGGTCTTCTTGCAATAGCAAGAGCCGGAGCTGGTGTCAATAACATTCCTTTAGAAGCATGCGCTGCGGAGGGAATCGTCGTATTTAATACACCCGGAGCCAATGCAAACGGAGTAAAGGAACTGGTAATAGCCGGACTGATGCTGGCTTCCCGTGATATTGAAGGAGGTATCCGCTGGTGTAAGGAAAATCAGGCGGATGAAAATATCGCCAAATCTGCAGAAAAAGCAAAAAGTTCCTTTGCTGGTTGTGAAATCCGGGGCAAAAAGCTGGGAGTCATCGGTCTGGGTGCAATCGGAACAGAGGTTGCCAATGCCTGCTCTTCTCTTGGAATGGAGGTATACGGATATGATCCCTTTATTTCCGTGAATGCAGCCTGGAGACTATCAAGAAATGTAAAGCATATCACATCTGTGGAAACTATTTACAAGGAATGCGACTACATTACTCTTCATGTGCCCTTAGTGGATACAACAAAGGGTATGATCAATAAAGCTGCCTTTGACAATATGAAGGATGGAACGGTAATTCTTAACTTCGCCAGGGATATTCTGGTGAATGAAGAGGATATGGCTGAAGCATTAAAATCTGGTAAGATTAAAAAATATGTGACTGATTTCCCAAATACCACTTCCGTACATATGGAGGGTGCCATTGTAATTCCTCATCTGGGTGCTTCTACGGAAGAATCCGAGGACAACTGTGCGAAGATGGCAGTGAACGAGATTATGGACTATATTGACAATGGAAATATTCGCAATTCCGTGAATTTTCCCACTTGTGATATGGGAATCTGCAGCGCTGCAAGCAGGATTGCAGTTTTGCATTTAAATATTCCAAATATGATCGGACAAATTACAGGAACTCTGGCAGCGGGCGGTGCAAATATCTCCGATATGACCAATAAGAGCCGTGACAAGTATGCATATACACTCATTGATTTGGAGTCTGCACCAGATTCCGTAAGCATTCAGAAGCTGAATGCCATTAAAGGCGTGGTACGGGTCAGAGTAATCAAATAAGGGAGATATTATGGCAATAGTAAAACCATTTCAATGTGTAAGACCGAATAAGGAAGAGGCCCGTCTGGTGGCGGCTCTTCCTTACGATGTATATAACCGGAATGAAGCCTGTCAGGTGACGGCTGGGAATCCCAAATCATTCCTGAATATTGACCGTCCGGAAACACAGTTTCCCCAGGATGTGGATATTTATGATGACCGGGTTTATGAAAAGGCTGCAAACATGCTGAAGGAATGGATGAAGGATGGTACCTTTGTTCAGGATGATGTGAAAGCCTACTATATCTATGAGCTGATTATGGATGGAAGAGGCCAGACAGGAATTGTGGCTTGCTCATCTATCGATGATTACTTAAATGGTGTGATTAAAAAGCATGAAAATACCAGAGAAGAAAAAGAGCTGGACCGGATCCGCCATGTGGATACCACAGACGCCCAGACCGGTCCCATCTTTCTGGCATACCGTTCCAGAGAGGAAATCAACCGGCTTGTAGAAGAAAAAAAGAAAGCTGATCCGCTCTATGATTTTACTGCAGATGACGGGATCAGCCATAAGGTATGGAGAATTGCAGATCCGGATACAGTCAGTCTGATTGAAGAACATTTTTTAAGGATCCCTGCCACTTATATTGCTGACGGGCACCACCGGGCCGCTTCTGCTGTAAAGGTAGGCATAAAGAGGAGAAAGGAAACTCCGGACAATACAGGAGAAGAGGAGTTTCAGTTCTTTTTATCCGTACTCTTTCCCGATGATCAGCTGATGATTCTGCCTTATAACCGTGTGGTAAAGGATTTAAACGGATTATCCCTGGTAGAGTTCCTTTCTAAGCTTTCTGAGGGCTTTACGGTTACCGCTGCGGGTGAGAATGCATTTGGCCCGTCTGAAAAGGGAAGCTTTGGGCTGTATTTAAATAAGACCTGGTATTGTCTGAAGGCGAAGGAAGCTTTAAAAAGTGATGATCCGGTCAAGGGACTTGATGTATCAATTCTGCAGGACAATCTCTTAGGTCCCATACTGGGAATCAAAGATCCGAGAATTGATAAGAGGATCGATTTTATCGGAGGAATCCGTGGATTAAAGGAATTGGAGAAACGGTGTGAAGAAGATATGACAGTGGCTTTTTCCATGTATCCCACTTCCATTGGAGAGCTTTTTGCTGTAGCGGATGCCGGTCTTTTAATGCCCCCTAAATCTACCTGGTTTGAGCCAAAGTTAAGAAGCGGGCTGTTCATTCATATGCTGAAATAAAAAACGCCTGTCTTACCGAAGAGACTGCATTCGGAGGCGGAAATATTCACTGTATTACCCAGCAGCAGCCTAAAAGATAAATTGAACAAAATTCATAAAATTACCAGCGTATCAGACCTGTTTTTGTAGTGTCTGATACGCTTTTTTAATATTTTAACCATATAATCAAAATTTGTCTGGCAAATTTATATAGTTTGACAGGAGGATAGAAACAGTTTATCCCGTATAATGAATAGAAGGGGGGAAACAGATGAAAAAGATAATGAAAATGATTAACCGCAGATTAGACAATTATAAATTAAAGAAAAAACTTAAAATTCTTTACATTTTTAGTGTGCTGCTGCCAATTATCATAACGGACAGTGCAATTGTTTACATATTCATTGCTTCTGAAAATGCTTCTGTACAAACTGGCATGGAGAAAATTGCAAGTGCGGTAAAATACAATTTTTTCTATGACATTGAAGAAGCCGCGGGCACAACAAAAAAAATATATATGAATAAGTATGTAAACCAGTTCATGGATAAACAGTTTGAAAACGAGCTTGATTACTATTTGAGTTACAAAGCTTTTATGAAAGACTCGCTGTTTGAAAGCAGCATAGGAACTACAGCTTCCGCTATTACAATGTATGCAGACAACCCTACTATTGTAAGCGGAGGGGAATTTAAAAGGCTTTCGACAGTGAAAGATCAGGTTTGGTATCGTTATTTAAAAAGCTCCGACCGGGATGGAGTGCTCTATATGTATTATGATGAAAGCAGAATTCCGACGGTTAATTCCAAACGGAAAATATCCTTTATCAGAAAGCTGAACTTCTATAAAAGAGATGGGTGCGAGAAGCTTGTAAAAATGGATATCGACTACAGCACCATGGTGCAAAGCTTTGTGAAAATGAATTACGAGGCTCCAGTCTATGTGTGCTGGAATAATAAAATTATTCTGTCAAACCAGAGGGATAACAGCCAATGGAAGGATTATGAAACATTTCAATTACAGAAAAAAGTTGGTTATAAAACAACCTTTTCATCCTATGGAGCAGAGCTTACTATCTATGTTTTAAAGCCTGGAAAAGAAAGCATGAAGCAGATTTTTAAACATATTCCCCTGTTTACACTGCTGATTTGCATCAATATTCTGCTGCCTCTCGGCTTTATGACGGTAATCAACCAGTCCTTTACCGAACGGCTGAAGGCGTTAAGTGAGGCATTCAGACACAGTGATGATGAGAAGCTGCAAAAGATTGACAATGTCAGGGGTGAGGATGAGATCGGTACGCTGATGCGCAATTATAACCGTATGGTAATCACCATCAATGGCCTCATCCAGACGGTTTATATTGACCGGTTACGGGAACAGGAAATGGATATTGAGAGGCAGAATGCAGAGCTTCTGGCACTTCACAGTCAGATTAATCCCCATTTTCTCTTTAATGCACTGGAGAGTATCCGTATGCACAGTCTGTTAAAAGATGAAACAGAAACTGCTGCCATGGTGGAGAAGCTGGCAATGATGGAGCGCCAGAACTTTGACTGGGGAACGGATTTTATCACGGTAAGGGAAGAGATGTCATTTGTAGAGGCATATCTGCAGCTGCAAAAATACCGGTTTGGAGACCGGCTGTCTTATCGGCTGGATATCATGGAGGAATGTTTTGATTACCGGATTCCCAAACTGACCATTGTCACGTTTGTCGAGAATGCCTGTGTCCATGGGATCGAGAGCAAAACATCGGATGGTTGGATATTTGTCAGGGTGTATGTGGAAAACGATATGTTTTTTATTGAAATAGAAGATACAGGAGAGGGCATGAGCGAGACGTTTTTGGAAGAGATGAAAAATAAGATGAATCATGCCAGTATCGATAAACTAAAGGATAAAAAGGGGGTTGGAATTCTAAATGCCTGTCTGCGGCTTAAAATGGCAACGGATGATCAGGTGTGCTTTGAATTAGAAAGTGAGCCCGGAATTTCCATGATGGTAACAATTAAAATTCCGATATCAAATATAATGAAATAAGGGGGGGCAGTTATGATACGTGTTTTATTGGTGGATGATGAACCATTTATCGTGCAGGGGTTGCAGGTATTAATAGACTGGGAGGAGGAAGGCTATCAGATCGTCAAAACGGCAGCAAATGGCATGGAGGCGTATGATTACTTAAAGAACAACCAGGTGGATTTAATCATTGCAGATATTAAAATGCCTGTCATGACGGGCATGGAATTGCTGGAGATTTTAAGAAAGGACAAGGTTTCCGATGCTTACTTCATCATTTTAAGCGGTTACAGTGATTTCTCCTTTGCCCAGCAGGCGATCCGTTACGATTGTTTTGATTATATCTTAAAACCAGTAGTAAAAGAAGAGCTGATCCGGGTGCTGCACCGCCTGAATTACCAGAGACTGGGGAATAAAAAGCAGAAACAGAACAGAAAAAAAATGGAAAAAGCCTATTTGTCCAGAAATATGATTTCTTTAATTTTTGGAAAATATGATCAGATTAATCTTAGTTATATCAGAGAGCATATGGACTGGTCAGAGGGGATCAGTTACGTTGATATCGAAATCGATGATATCGAGCAGATGGAAGAGCTGATGGATGAGGAGAAGAGGAATCAGCAGAGAGAGCTTTACAGCGCCTGTCTTGCATTTTTGAAGGAAGACGGAGATCACTGTATATTTGATGTTACAAGTCATGAAAAAAGCTATGATATCGGGTTTATTTACTGTGAGTATATGGCACAAAACCAGAAGGAGACGCAAAAGGAGTATCTGGAACGGTTTCGATCATATTTGAAGGATGCCATGAGTCTTCCGGTTGTCATGCTGGTAGGAAAGAAGGTGAGTGATATTTCAAAAATATCCAATTCCTATGGAGCTGCCAGAATTCTCCGGTCCTTTCAGGCGTTTCGCAAAAAGCAGCCGATCTATTATTATGAAAAAGAAGTACAGGTGAATAACAATGGGATTGTCTTATGTAAACAATATCTGGATGAGCTGCTTTTTGCAGTGGAACAGAATGAACGGACAAGAATTGAGGAAAGTGTGGAACGGCTGTATGAGGAGATGAATCATCTGAGATTTGCCATGGATACCGTTAATTTAAACATTAATTATCTGCTGTTTCAGCTAATCCACCTGGCTTCGGAACTGGATAGTTATGTAAATCAGGAAGAGATCATGCTTTACATCAGTGAAAATGTCTTCGAAGGAGATATGCTGAGAGGAGGAAAGGAGCATTTAATCCGTTTATCCTGTGAATATGCAGCTTATTTGGAACAGCTTCGAAAGCATGTATCAAAAGATATCCTGCATGAAGTGGAAAAAGACATCAGGAAAAATTACAGAAAAAATCTGACCTTAAGAGAATACAGCAACAGATATTATTTAAACAGCGCTTATTTAGGCCAGCTTTTCCGGAAAAAAAATGGCATGTCTTTTAAAGATTATCTGAATAACTGCAGGATTGAGCAGGCGGCAGTCAGACTTTTACGGACGGATCTTAAGATATACCAGATCGCGGAGGAGGTAGGTTATCGGGACCTGGACTACTTTGTAAACCGTTTTATATCCCTTAAGGGGTGTACGCCGTCAAAGTTTAGAAAAGGCGGGGGGAAATAGAAAGAAACAGGGATGATCCTGTAATAAGCTTCTATAATTTCCCCTGTATTTTGATAAGCTTTCACCAGTTGTAAAAACACTCCATTGAAGTAAACTATTACTATAAATAAGAAAAGGGAGGATACGAGTTTGAGACGGAAACAGTTTACAGCCCTGCTTGTCATTGGCACCATGATTTTAGGAACTCTTTCAGGCTGCTCTAAGGGGACGGCAGCGAATGGGAATTCATCAAAAGAGGATGGAGGAATAAAGGAATTTACAGCTTTTTTTGCGGTTCCGGGAGACGAAATCAATGATGACAATGAGATTGCGCAACACATTGCGGAGATTACAGGAGCCAGAGTGAAGGAAACCTGGCTGACCGGACAGACAGCTGAAGAAGCAGTGGGTACCTTAATTGCAGGAGGGGAATATCCCGATTTTATCTGCGGCAGCGACGGAACCAGCCAGCTTTATGATGCAGGGGCTTTGGTCCCGCTTGATGATTATATTGATGATTATCCTAATATCAAGAATTTCTTTACCGATCTGGAATGGGATCAGCTTCGCCAGGACGATGGACATATCTACTGGATTCCTCAGTTTAGCAATAGCTATGGGAAGGAAATGGCGACTACTCACAACGATGAAGCCTTCTGGATTCAGACCCGTGTATTAAAATGGGCAGGATATCCGAAGATCACCACCATGGACGAATATTTTGACTTAATCGAGCGTTATCAGGAAGCCAATCCCACCATGGAGGATGGAACCAAGAACATTCCATACACTATTTTGTGTGATGACTGGAGATATTTCTGCCTTGAGAATGCTCCGTTGTTCCTGGACGGATATGCCAATGATGGAAGCTGTATTGTAGATCCTGAGACGAAGAAAGTAATCGATTACAATACCACACCTACGGCAAAACGCTATTTCCAGAAGCTGAATGAAGAATTTAAAAAGGGAATCGTTGATCCGGAATCCTTTACTCAGATCTATGATGAATATATTGCAAAGCTTTCCACAGGCCGTGTACTTGGAATGATTGACCAGTGGTGGGATTTTTATGGGCACGTTAATGATGCAATAAAGCAGCAGGGGCTGGAAGAACAGGGCTGTAATTACGTACCCCTTCCGATTACTATTGACAAGGGAGTAAAAAACAGATGGCATACCTCCGGAGATACGTTAAATGTAGGTTCCGGTCTGTCCATAACCGTAAGCTGTAAAGATGTCAGAGGAGCCTTAAAATTCGTAGATGATCTGTTAAGTGAAGAAGTCATCACTCTCAGAAGCTGGGGAGAAAAGGATGTGGATTATCTGGTGGATCAGGATGGTTTATTCTACCGGACACCGGAGATTCGTATGAAAGTCACCAATACTGCATACAAGGCATCTCATTTATGCCCTTATTCCTATTTCCCGATCTGGACCGGGATGAGCCAGGATGGAATCAATGCAGCAAAACCGGAGCTGCAGCCCAATGAGTTCTTAGATAGTCTTCCAAAGAATGTACAGGAATGCCTTGAGTCCTATGGCTGCAAAACCTATGTAGATATGGTAGGACAAAATGAAATTCCTGGACCATGGTATCCTATTTATACGTTTGTTGGAACTATGACTACGGCAACACCCGGCGGAACCGCATGGATTAAGATGAGAGAATTAAAACATGAGTATTTACCGAAGGTTGTCATGGCGCCTGATTTTGAAGCTGGCTGGGATGAATATTTATCTGCTTATGAGACCTGCAATCCACAGGCGTTTCTTGATGAAGTACAGCCGGAAGTGGACAGGAGAATTAAAATTGCAGAAGAAGCAGCAGCAAAATAAATAATAGAAAACAGGCGGTGCAATAATAATTACCTGCGCCAGCCTGTTTTTTAGCAAAGGAGTGATACCATGGCATCCGT
This sequence comes from Clostridium boliviensis, assembly GCF_033342255.1. Taxonomy (NCBI): domain Bacteria; kingdom Bacillati; phylum Bacillota; class Clostridia; order Eubacteriales; family Clostridiaceae; genus Clostridium; species Clostridium boliviensis. Next base: position 10,975 of record NZ_JAWONS010000216.1, on the reverse strand, counting down.
TGGAAAGGTTAAAAAAGGAAGTATCAATTGGAAAGAAATAAAGAAGCAGAGAGTGCTCTTGCTTTTGTCTGCAGGCTATGTGATTTATGGATTTATATTCTGTTATCTGCCCCTTGCAGGCTGGCTCATGGCATTTGAAAACTATAAGCCCAAGGAAGGTTTTTTCCACTCACAATTTATAGGGCTTGGAAAATTCCGGCAGCTGTTTCTTGATGATGGGTTTATCCATGTCATCAGAAATACGCTGGCTATGGGCGTCATTAATTTAGTTGCTACCATGGTCTCCGCAATTGTATTTGCGATTCTCTTAAACGAAGTGAAGTCACAGGGTGGTAAAAAGGTAGTTCAGACAATTTCATATCTTCCACATTTCTTATCCTGGATTATTGTTACCGGCATATTGCACGATGCTTTGTCTGGGACGGGGATAGTCAATGATCTTCTGGTTCGTTTTCATCTGTTAAAGGAACCTCTGAATTTTTTTGCATATCCTAAGTATTTCTGGTGGATTGTTGGCTTTGCCAATGTCTGGAAAGAAACGGGCTGGAATGCCATTATCTACCTGGCATCTATCACGGCCATAGACACATCTCTCTATGAAGCGGCGGCCATAGACGGAGCAGGAAGGTGGGCAAGAATCAAATACATAACGCTGCCAGGCATTAAGCCGACGATTATTATACTTCTTTTGATGAATGCAGGAAATGTTTTAAATGCTGGTTTCGAAGTCCAGTATTTGTTAGGAAACGGACTGGTGCAGAGTGTATCCCAGACTATTGATATATACGTTTTGAAATGGGGTATCAGTCAGGGAGATTATTCCCTGGGTACTGCAGCAGGTATATTTAAAAGCGTGGTAAGTATTGCCATTATATTTATTGCAAATGAGATGGCAAAGCGGGCCGGCGAAGAACGCTTATTCTAAGGGGGACAGTTATGATTAAACATAGAATGTTACAGAAAAGGAAAAGTTCACTGGGTAATAAGATATTTGTTCTCCTTAATACCATATTCATGGTTCTATTTGTTATCATTACCCTTTATCCGGTTTGGAACACGATGGTCCTGGCCTTTAATGACGGGACTGATGCTCTGAGGGGAGGGCTGTATTTATGGCCCAGAAAATGGACTCTTCAGAATTATATTACAGTACTTCATAAAAAGAATCTGCTGGTAGGAGCTTATGTAAGTGTTGCAAGGACGGTGATCGGTACCATTACCGCACTGGCTGCCAATGCCCTTCTGGCTTATATTGTAAGCCGGAAACGGTTTCTTTTTAAGAGTCAGCTCTCCTTTTTCTGGGTTATTACCATGTACGTAAACGGTGGAATGATTCCTGTCTTTCTTTTATATAAGGGCCTGGGCCTTACCAACAGCTTTTGGGTTTATATAGTTCCTGGAATGGTAGGAGCCTTTAATATGCTGGTGATCCGGACATATATGGTAGGGATTCCTGATAGTCTGGAGGAGTCGGCTCAGTTAGACGGAGCTGGAGACCTGGTTATATTTACAAAAATTATCTCACCTTTATGTAAACCGGTATATGCTACGATTGCATTATTCTGTGCAGTGGGACATTGGAATTCCTGGTTTGATGCCATGCTTTACAATCGGATGAATTCAAACCTGACCACACTGCAGTATGAACTGATGAAGCTATTGTCATCTGTAAGTAATCAAAGTAATTCTGTGGAATCCATGAAAAATGCGGTGGCAGCCGTAACGCCCACTTCGGTACGCTCTGCTGCCACCATACTCACCATGCTGCCTATTGTCTGCCTTTATCCGTTCTTACAGAGGTATTTTGTTACCGGACTTACGATTGGAGGCGTGAAGGGGTAGGATTCTCCCCACGCAGGTAATCATATCCCCGGTCAGATCTTCGATTAATTTTCTTAAGCTGGAACCATACCACTGCCCATGGTTCCAGCTTAATGTTTAACGAAATGCCGGAGGCATCGGCAAAATGGGTCTCTGTATGAATTGCAGGCTGTGCGCCGTCTTTAAGTATCTGTATTTCTTCTCTTGAGAGCCAGGCTGGTTCTCCCAAATCATGCCATATCTTTCTGGGATTTCCGTGAAACTCATCGACTGTTTTTGTCAGAACACAGTATTCCCCATCCTCTTTTACAGGAAGCGTAATATTAAGCAGGATTCTTTTTTTCTGATCAAGGCACAAATTCCAGGCTGTGCCGCAATAGCTTCCGTCCTCATTTTCCACAACAACCAGTTCGTCGGAGCGGTGGACACATCTGCCCTGAAGCGTTTTAAAGAAGGCAAAAGTCCAGAATGTTGGCTTTGGGATAGTTCCGTTTGCAACCAATCCAAAGCCGCCATGAAACGGAGTGAAGGGTACACCTTTTTCCTCAAATATATCCCCGAAAGTCCAGTAAGAATAAGATTCGCATAGATCACCCATCTGTGACAGAAGCCATGCTACATAAGCAGCGTTGACTGTAGTATCGTGAATCGGACTGTCAGGACTGTAGGAGGTGTTGAATTCTGTAATATGCATGGGAAGGCCCTGAAATAAATCAAAGCTGTCTATGATATCCCGGGATATTTTCAGTTCGCCCAAAGCCGCCGACGGATTCCTTAAAGCACCGTAGCTGTAATGACCGCATTGTTCCGGCTTATCAAACATGTAATGGTGTCGTGTAATAAATTCAGGTTTCAGATTCTGCTCCTGGCAGAATTCCAGGAAAGATTTCAGCCAGTTGACATCATCCACTCCGCAGATTGCAGGACCGCCTACCAAAAAGCGGCTGTCCACCATTTTCACTGCATCAAAAGTTTTCTGAAACAGACGGAAATATTCTTCTTTGTCGGCATTTTTCCAGAAACCAGGTAAGTTTGGCTCGTTCCACACCTCTACCGGCCAGGTTACCACTTCTTCCTTCCCATAGCGTTCCATAAGGTGAGAAAGAACAGCCTGTACCAGATCTGACCATGCCTGGTAGTTTTTTGGAGGCGTCACATTACCTTTCCAGTAAAATACAGTCTGCTCCCCCGAAGCCATCTTCTGTGGCATGAATCCCAGTTCTAAAAACGGCTTGATTCTCAGACTCTGGTAAGCATCCATGACCATATCCAAATAGGTAAAATTATATTCTGTTCTGACATTGCCGGCTTCATCCGTATACTCCTGATAAACTGCCATATCATCACAAAAGATTCCGTGCCCCCGTATGTAGCTGAAACCAATCTGGTCCTGTACCAGCTTTAGCTGTTCCTGATATTGCTGCTGCAGGGATAACCCCATTCGCCCGGTCCCAATGCAAAAATCTGCGTGATTGCGGAATGCGAACTCTGTTCCAGAATTGATCCTGTAACTAATTTGCTTTTCCATATAAATCCCCTTCCCCATAATCCGGTTTTATTTTCGGCTGTGCCGCAACTGTTACTGTTATGTATTATATCATTTATTTAATTGGAACAAAATGGAAATAATTATAAAAAGCCTATTCATGTTCTGAAGACAGACGTTAGAATAAGCTTTTATTGACATTATTGCTCTTTTTCTGGAGGCGGAGGGGGAGCCACGAAATTTTCGGGAATGCCGGGATCCTTCATGTCATAGACCCGGCTGTATTCCTTGGTTTCCTGGTTCTTAACTGTTTCAGAACGGTTCATAGACAGGAATTTAGTCAGTTCATAGCAATCCACCCAGATCTCATTGTTTCCTTCTTTCTGGGACTCATCAAAGATCAGCTGAAGTCCGAAATGGAGATGGGGCTGGTTGATGTTGTTGGTATTTTCTGTTCTGCTGTAGCCGGTACGGCCCAGATATCCGATAACATCTCCAGATTTTACAATGCTGCCCTGCTTTAATGATTTATGATAGGGATAATTTTTTCTCAAATGAGCGTAATAGTAATAGCGTTTTCCGTCGAAGCTGCGGATACCCAGTCTCCAGCCGCCGTACTGGTTCCAGCCTATGGCCTCTACGTAACCGCTTTCCACTGCAATTACAGGAGTACCGACCTGCCCCATCATATCATGGCCCAGATGCTGGCGCTTGAACCCATAGGATCTTGCGGTTCCGAAATCGTCAAAATCATTGTAGGGAAATCCTTTGGCAATGGGGCAATAGCCTTTTAAACCGTATTTGGTTACCCAGACCTTATCCGGATTAACGGAACCGTCCGCCAGCAGATCCGGAGTGGCGTAAAGGGGAGCATTTTCAGATGGAATCTGGATCTCATATTGCCCGACCAGACCGTCAAGCACCGCTCCGTAGGCTTCCCTGTAATAGGTATAATACTTTAGTTTGCCCGTCAGTTCCTCCATAGTTTTTCCTGAAAGAAGCTGTTCGGCCAGTGCATCTAAATCTTTGCTGGAATATCTGGAGAAGTCTCCTCCATATCTGGCTCCCAGATAGGAAAGTAAATCCACCCAGTTAAGATGAATATCAGACTGGCAGGTGTTGATATCATAACGGAAAGCTTCCTGCATTGCTTTCGCAGTTACGTTAAAATCCACCCATTTAATAAACTTTTTAGCTTCCGAGGAGCTGGCCTTTCCGTCCTGATTTACCACTGGAAATGAGAATCTGCCTCCAGGTGACATAAAAAACAGGGAAACTAAAAGAAACGTAAGAATGATTGCTTCTATGTAAATAATGAGATGATGCCGTGTGACTGGGAAAGATGTAAAACTCTTTTTGAATGGGTTCATAAGAATTCTCCTTGCCGTTCCATGAAAGATGCATGTGAAAAGGGAAAGCAGCTTTTTTTGGCTTTCCCATATATGATATGCGTCAGGAGCTGAGTTTATGACGGAAAAGATCAGTTAAGAATCAATATGAAGTAGAAACGTACAATATAATGTACATAGTGTTGACAAACAGGGTCACAGCCCATTATTAAAAAATCGGGACGGTGTAAAAACCGTTCCGATTTATATTTTAATAACAATTGTAGCATCCCATTTTACAGATACTTGTCACAACCGCCCTGGCCTTATCGTGTTCTTTGCAAAAGGGTTTAAAAATGCATACCATAGTGATCGCATTTTGGGGAGGTCTGGTCATAATCGTGGAGTTGCAGATAAATCGGAAGTTGACGCCCCTGGCTTCCTGTGTTGCCACCAGATAGGGCTTGTAGGTAGTGCCTCGTAATTCCCTGGTGGCCTCATAGAAAACAGCCAGGTCTCTGCAGTCAACGTCACGGTAGGGGGTAAAGCCGCCCGGGTAAAACATATGAGAAACTCCTTTGCTTATTCTATTGTTATATCATATGCAGCACCGGGGACGAGCGTGAGTTTATTTTATGCTTTTTGTCAGGAAAGCTGAATGATTTCCCTGTCATTGGGAACCAGAAGTTCACCGGAAAAGATTGGGCTGCCCTCACTGACATAAAGCATCTTCCTGTTTTCTAAATGTTTGTCCTCTGTGTGCCACAAAATTAAATGCTCTGCATCCAAATCTTTGGCAATCCGGCATGCATCGGTAACTGTACTGTGATGCTTTTCGTAAGGCTTAAATATTTCCCGGTCCCTGCAGAGACAGAAGGTTTCGTGGAGCAGCCAGCTGCTATTGGCAACAAAACTGGAATATTCGGGGTTATAGGGCTCATCGCCGCAAAAGGATAAGCGTTTTTTATTGCTTAACACTGTGGTGAATCCATATTGCTCTGCTTTGGTGGAATGGATATCGAAAAATGTGATGTCCAATCCAAGAATTGACCTGGTTTCTCCATCTGCAACCGGAATTAAGTGAATTCTTTTTCCAATCAGATCATAAAATTTCTTCTGCAAAGTCAGCCGGCAGAGTGTATCAATTACAGAAACCAGATTTTTATGGCAGTAAATATTTAAATCCCCTTCGTAATTCCCGGATTTAATTCTGGTGCCGGTTGACCGCACCATCCAGATAATGCCCAGTATATGGTCGGTATGTTCATGTGTTGCAAATATGTGGTGGATATGGGACAGATCCACATTCATGGTATCTAATACTGAAAGGATACCGTTTCCGCCCCCTGCATCTACCATGAAGTAATCTTCCTCTTTTTTGATGGCAAAGCAGGTATTGTAGCATCTGGTAGCGGCGGCATTTCCGGTTCCGAAAACATATAATTCTTCCATAGGTGTCTCCTTTTTGCTGCGTTTGTTTCCTCTTTCGTGTGTAAAGCCTGGCGGCTTGAAAGGACGTCAGGTGAAAGGGGTTTAAAATTGTCGTTTTTTATGATACTATAAAATTCATAGGGTTGCAATAGTGCCCAAAAAGGGAGATTGTATTTATGAAAGATTTGGCTTATTTAAAGCTTATGGCAAGGGAATATCCCACCATACGGGCTGCTTCCAGTGAGATTATTAACCTGACTGCAATTCAGGGACTTCCCAAGGGAACAGAGTATTTTTTCAGTGACCTGCATGGGGAACATGAGGCTTTTATTCACCTGTTAAAAAGTGCCTCCGGTGTGATTCGGGAAAAGATTTCGGAAACCTTCAGTCATATCCTGCCGGAAAAGGAGGAGGTAGAACTATCCAACTTAATTTACTATCCGGACCGTATTATGAATCAGCTGGAGCTTAGCGGAGAGGCAGATGACGATTGGCAGAGAGTGACGATTTACCGTCTGGTACAGATCTGCAAGGTGGTATCATCCAAATATACCAGATCCAAGGTCAGAAAAAAGATGCCTGCAGAATTTGCTTATATAATAGATGAACTTCTTCATGTGGATTATAATGATGACAACAAACGGGTATACTACAGCGAAATCATCAGATCCATTATTGATATCCGGATCGGAGATAAATTTATCATAGCACTTTGTGAGCTGATTCAGAATTTAACCATTGACTGCCTTCATATCATTGGAGATATTTTTGATCGTGGTCCAAGAGCTGATATGATTATGAATGAACTGCTGCAGTTCCACGATGTGGATATCCAGTGGGGGAACCATGATATATCCTGGATGGGAGCGGCAACCGGAAATCTGGCATGTATCTGTAATGTATTAAGAATCGCCATCAGCTACAACAGCTTTGATGTACTGGAAGATGGCTATGGGATTAATTTAAGACCACTTTCCATGTTTGCAGCCAAAGTATACCGCAAGGATCCCTGTGAGCGTTTTACGCCGCAGATTCTTGATAAAAATATCTACGATGCCGTGGATCCGGGGCTGGCTGCCAAGATGCATAAAGCTATTGCTGTCATTCAGTTTAAAGTGGAAGGACAGATTATTAAGCGGCATACAGAATATGAAATGGATGACAGGATTTTATTGGAATCCATTGACTATAAGCGGGGAACGGTTGTAGTGGAGGGAAAAGAATATCCTCTTCTTGATACTTCTTTCCCCACCGTTGATCCAGCTGATCCGCTGGCGCTGAATGAAGAGGAAGAGGAGCTTTTACGGGCGCTGCAGCTTTCCTTTCTGCATAATGAACTGCTTCACCGCCATGTCCGTTTTCTCTATTCTCATGGAAGTATGTACAAATGCTATAATTCCAATCTTCTCTATCACGGCTGCATTCCCATGCGGGAAGACGGTACCTTCGAAGAACTTTTCATGGAAGGCGCGGCCTATTCCGGGAAAGCGCTTATGGATTATGTTGATAACAAGATACAGAATGCCTATTTTCTTCCGGAACATACGGCTGAAAGCGCGGATGCCAGAGATTTTATGTGGTATTTGTGGTGCGGTGCCAAGTCTCCGGTATATGGAAAAGGGAAAATGACTACCTTTGAGCACTATTTTATAGAAGATCCGCAGACCCGCACGGAACCGATGAATCCATATTACCGTCTGAGTGTGAAGGAAGAATACTGCAAAAAGATATTGGAGGAATTCGGCCTTTCCGGGGAAAGTTCCCATATCATAAATGGTCATGTACCGGTAAAAATTAAAGAAGGGGAATCTCCGGTTAAAGCAGGAGGGAGACTGTTCCTGATCGATGGAGGACTTTCAAAAGCGTATCAGGCAAAGACGGGTATCGCAGGTTATACCCTGATCTATAATTCAAACCACCTTGCTTTGGCAGAGCATAAGCCTTTTGATCCGGAGAAGGAGAGCACACCAAAGGTGTCGGTAGTTGAGAATATGAAACGCCGTATGATGGTTGCAGACACGGATAAGGGTACAGAACTTGCCGAAAGTATCGAGGATTTAAAGGAGCTGGTTGCAGCGTACAGGGAGGGAGTCATAAAAGAACGGGTAGAGTAGTCGGGTACATTATGAAAAATTTAGAATTTTTTCAGATAAGATTTCTTTACTGAACCCCTGTCAAATGATAGAATAGTTGAAGGTTGTTTACTTAATTGAAGGAGGCTCAGATGAGCAGACAGGAATTTTTACAGCGTTTAAGGGATGCCCTGACAGGAGAAGTTCCCGGCAACGTAGTGGAAGAAAATATCAGATATTATGAAGAATACATCCGTGGAGAGGTCTTAAAAGGCTCTTCGGAGGAAACTGTGACTGCAGCGATCGGAGACCCCAGATTGATTGCCAAGACAATTATAGAGGCGAATGAGAACGGAAAGGAAAGCAGCAGCACCGGCTCTTTTTACCGCTCTTTTACCGGAGCCGATGAGAATATATATGAGGAGCCGGGACAGAAAAGACGTGGAATGCATTATATTGATCTGAGCAAGTGGTACTGGAAGCTTTTGGGTATTATTACAATTATCCTCTTTTTCTTTCTCACAGCCACAATTGTCACCGGTATTTTCAGCCTTCTTATGCCTCTGATGGGACCTTTGCTTTTAATCGGACTGATTTACTGGTTTATAAGAGGTTTAAGGCGATAATGTCACGAATATGTAACAAAATAATCTCCATATATTACAAAAATGTAACGGCGTTTATGACCATTGATGGTCATAAATGCCGTTTTTGCTTGACAAATGCTGAATGAAAGGATATAATTCGAAATGTAACAATTATGTAATATTTAAGTCAAATATTTGCGAGGACAGCAATCATACGCAGACAGGAGATTCGATATGAAATTCAGAATGTGGAAGGCCATGGTACTTTTAGGGTTTCTAACTTCCTTAAACTTTAACTATCAGACAGAGGCGAAAGCTGCGGAAATCACAGTGGAAACCAGTACAACACTCTATGCCAGATTGGACAAGCCTGAATCGGTCAGATTGACTGCTGAGGATAGTGGAGCAGTTGTAGCGGCTGCTTTCGAGGGGCAGACCTGTGAAGTGATGGAAACGGCTGATAACGGCTGGCTGAAGATAAAAGTGCCAGAGGGTGACGGATACATACGGAGTGATTCTGCCACACTGATTGAAAAGACCCAGGAAAAGGTGGACAAGTCTGCTCTTGAACGTAAAGAGGTTGCAGACTACGCCCTTCAGTTTGTCGGCGGACGTTATGTGTACGGCGGAGTGAACCCGAATACTGGTGTGGATTGTTCCGGTTTTACCAGATATGTTCTGAAGAAATCTGCTGATGTGGATCTGGTTCACAGCGCAAGGTCACAGGCAGGAGAAGGAAAATTAATAAGTTACGATCAGGCACGTCCCGGAGATCTGGTGTTTTATAGTAAGAACGGGTCCATCAATCATGTAGCATTGTATCTGGGAGAGGGAAAAGTCGTTCATGCATCCACCGAAAAAACAGGAATTATCGTAACAAACGTCATGTATCGCAAACCTGTGAAATTTGTCAGTGTTTTGAACTGATATAATTTTAAATTCGTGCATTTTTAAATAATACTTGACGAAAAGATAAAGTAAATGTATAATAACCGTAATGAAATTAATATTTACGTAACATTTGAAACTCAAAAAGTAAAAATAGGAGTAAATTTCCCGATGATAAACAAAGTATGGAAAACGTTAGGACTTATGGCTTTTTGTGGAACTATGATTGTTGCAGTTCCTTCAGATGTAAGAGCAGATGAGGTATCCGGCCCAGGATTAAGTTTTGGAAATTATATGGTAACCGTAAATTCAGATCAGGTTACAATCAGTAAAGATGAAGAAGGTACAGAACCATTAATGAACGCTTCTAAAGGAACCGCCTTTGAAGTTGTGGAAGACATGGGCGATGGTTTTTTAAAGGTTAAAGTGAATGATACATATGGCTATTTGCCGGTGGATGAAAGTGCCACTGTAACTGCAACCGACGAAGCGACATTAAAAGAACTGGAAGAAAAAGCTCAGGCGGAATCAACCGTTAATTTCAGACAAAGTATTGTTAACTATGCACTGCAGTTCGTAGGAGGACGTTATTCCTATGGTGGCAGTGATCCTCATACAGGAGTAGATTGCTCCGGATTTACAAGATATGTCATGCAGCATGCAGCAGGTGTTGCGATCAACCGTTCTTCAGGAGGACAGGCATCACAGGGAAGAGCAGTCAGTGCAGATCAGATGCGTCCCGGTGACCTGATTTTTTATGGAAGAGGAAGCTCTATCAATCATGTTGCGATGTATATCGGGAATGGACAAGTAGTACATTCTTCAACCTACAGTACAGGTATTAAGACTTCCCCGTGGAATTATCGGGCACCTGTAAAAATTGTCAATATACTTGGCGATTAATTAAATAGCGGATTACCGGATTTTGGAAAGGGATATAAGACCTTCGGCATGGGATTGCCGGAGGTCTTTTAGTTAAGGGTGTTATATACAATACATAGTTTTCTTGTCAAAGAGAAACAGCCGTAATAGGGGAGCTATTCGGCTGCTTCTGAGGGGAGTATAAATAATTAATAAGGATGAGGAATAATATTCCTCAATTAAATTATAATATAGGCTATGTAAAAATGCAAAGATTTTTAGTTGAAACCTGAAAAATTCAGAATTTTTTAAATAAAAATTTAAGTATAATCTGTCCGTATTTCGCCATACTACACCATGTAACAAAAAACACCCACAGGAGGTATGATTATGTCAAAGAATAATTATAATGACAGCTACAATGATATGAATAATTCTACAAGGAATTATAACACATCAAGCCAGAACAACAATCAGAATAACAGCCAGAACAACAATCAG